>NZ_CP076718.1:2724621-3080160 GCF_011682235.2 Rhodocaloribacter litoris
CGCTCGACCGGCGGCTGCGGGCGCTGGTGGCGGCCGCCGGCGGGCTGGCGCTGGCCGCCGCCCCGGATGCATTCCTCGTCCTCTGGGCCAGCGCGCGCGGGGTGGAGCTGGCCTGGATGCCGCTGCTGTGGGCGGTGGCGCACGGGGTGCGGAGCATCCTGGCCGGGGTGGGCGGCGAGCTGTCCGACCGCCTGGGGCGGATGCCGGTGGTGTTCACCGGCTGGGGCGCCCGGGTGGCGATGCTGGTGGCGCTGGCGCTGGCGCCGGTGTCGCCGGCCGGGGCCTGGACGCTGTTCCTGGCCTATGCCGCCACGACGGCCTTCACCGAAGGCGCCGAACGGGCCCTCATCGGCGACGCCGCCGCCGAAGGGGAGAAGGCGACGGCCTTCGGCCTCTACCACATGCTGGCGGGCCTGCTGGCCCTGCCCGGCGCCCTCCTCTTCGGGGTGCTCTGGGAACGCCTGGGGATGGCCGTGGCGTTCCTCGTCTCCGCCGCCCTCACCACCCTCGCCGCCGGCACACTCCTGGCCCTCAGCCGCCGGTGATGCGGCAACCGTTCAACCGTTCCACGTTTCAACGTTCCACGTTCCAACGTTCAACCGTTCAATAACACCCACACACCCACACACCCACACACCCACACACCCATACACCCACACACGGAAATGATCACCTACGTCTCCGGCAAGCTCGTCGAGAAGAAACCCACCGGGGCCGTCGTGGACGTGCACGGGCTGGGGTACCACGTGATGATCCCGACCTCGACGTACGAGGTGCTGCCCGCCCCGGGGGAGGCGGTGAAGCTGCACACGCACCACTACGTCCGCGAGGACGCGGTGCAGCTCTACGGGTTTGCCACGAAGGCCGAGCGGGCCGTCTTCGAGGTGATGCTCGGCGTCTCGGGTGTGGGGCCGAAGCTGGCGCTGGCGGCGCTCTCGGCCATGTCGCCGGTGGAGCTACGGGACCGGGTCGTCGAGGGCGACGCGAGCATGCTCACGCGCATCCCCGGCGTGGGCCGCAAGACGGCCGAGCGCCTGGTGGTGGAGCTGCGCGACCGCCTGGCCCGGCTCGACCTCGAAGGCGTGGGCGTCTCGCCGCTGGGGGGCGACTCGGAGGTGCTGGCCGCCGCCCGCGCCGACGCGCTGGCCGCCCTGGAGACGCTCGGCCTGAGTCGCGCCGCCGCCGAGAAGGCGCTGCGCAAGGTTCTCCGCCAGCACCCCGGCCTGCAATCGCCCGACGAGCTGGTACGCCTGGCCCTGCGCGAAAGCTGAGGGGTTCGGGGTTGCAGATTGCGGATTGCAAATTGAAAATTGGGGTGGGCCGACGCCCTCCTCGACGTAATCTGCCATCCGAAACCTGCCATCGGCACGACACAGAATCTGCAACCTGCAATTTGCAATTTTCCAACCCCATCCACATCGCCCCAACCTTCAACCTTCAACCTTTCTCCCTACCCTGACCGCGCCCACATCCACATATCGCTTACGGGAGGGGTGCGTGGCGGCGTGCCCGGGGTGTGCCCACCGGTCGATGACGGCGGCGGAGAGCGCGGCGCAGAAGACCGGCTGGCTCCGCGAGCGCCTGGCGCCGTGGGCGGATCGGCTCGCCCCGCTGGAGGCCGTGCCGGAGCCACAGCGGTGGGGCTACCGCGAGAACGTGTGCCTGTCCACCGCCTGGGTGGATGGCGTGTGGCACTTCGGCCTCCGGCGCCGGGATGAGCTGATCCCCATCCCGGACTGCCCCGTGCACGCGCCGCGCGTCCGGGCGGTGGTGCGGAGCCTGGCGCGCGTCCTGCCGCCGGGGCCGTCCTTCCCCATGGTGTACCTGGTGCAGTCGCGAGCGCAGGTGGTGCTGGTGGTCAAGGCGCGTGCGGTGGAGGCGGCGGACGCGCTGGGGTCGGTGCTGGGGGAGGCGCTGGCGGGCGCGGGCGTCGAGGGGGTGTGGCTGCACCTGAACCCCTCGGCGGGGCGGCGCGTCTTCGCCAGGCGGGCATGGCGGCTGCTCTGGGGCGTCCCCCGCTCGCGCGACGCCGACGGGCTCCTCTACGGCCCGGCGGCCTTCAGCCAGCTCCTGCCCGTGCTGCACCGCCGCGCCCTCGACGCCGCCGAGGCGTTCCTCGCGCCGGCCCCCGGCACGGCGGTCGTAGACCTCTACTGCGGCACGGGCGCCAGCCTGGTGCGGTGGCTGCGGGCCGGGGCCGCCGCGGCCGGCGTCGAGCTGGGTGGTGAGGCGGTGGCCTGTGCCCGCGAGAACGCCCCGGACGCCCTGATCCTGCGCGGGGCCTGCGCCCAGCGCCTGCCGCAGCTCACCGCCTGGGCCGAGGGCCACACCGGCCCCCGGCGGCTCTACGCCAACCCGCCCCGCACGGGCCTCGAGCCCGAGGTGCTCCGGTGGATCGCCGGCGTCTACCGGCCCGGCCGCCTGGCCTACCTCTCGTGCAGCGCCGGCACCCTCCGCCGCGACCTCGACGCCCTCACCGGCGCCGGCTACCGCGTCGCCCGCCTCGTCCCCTACGACTTCTTCCCGCAGACCTACCACGTAGAGGTGCTGGCGCTGCTCGAAGATGTGTCTCCTTCTCGCTCACCCACTTACTCCGCGTAACCATGCGACGCATCGTCTACAGCGTGGCGGCCAGCCTGGATGGCTACATCGCCGGCCCCGGCGGCGAATTCGACTGGATCCCCGACGAGCCGGCCATCGACTGGCAGGCGTTCATGGGCCGTTTCGATGCGGTCTTGATGGGGCGCCGGACCTACGAGGTGGTGCGGGCGCAGGGGCCGCCGGGAGGGCTGCCGGCGGTAGTTTTCAGCCGTACGCTGGACCCGGAGGAGAACCCGGGCGTCACGGTGGTGGAGGCGGACGCGGCCGGCTATGTCCGTACCCTGCGCACGGAGCCGGGCAAGGACCTCTGGCTGATGGGCGGCGGCCTGTTGTTTCGCAGCCTGCTGGAGGCCGGGCTGGTCGACGCCGTGGAGGTGGGCCTGGTGCCCGTCTTGCTGGGCCGGGGGCTGCCGCTCCTGCCGGAGACCGCCACGCGCACGCGCCTGCGTCTGGCCGGCGTGCAACGGTATCCGAGCGGGCTCCTGCTGCTGGGCTACGACGTTCGGCACGAGGGCGGCTGAAAAAGCGGCCTGTGCCCGGCACGGGGCACAGGCCGCGAGAGGAAAGGGGTGCTCCCGAAGGCCTTCAGGCGTGGACGGCCTCGCCGCGCTCGATGGGGGCGCCGACCAGGTTGCCCCACTCCGTCCACGAGCCGTCGTAGTTTTTCACGTCGTCGTAGCCGAGCAGGTACTTGAGCACGAACCACGAGTGGCTGCTGCGCTCGCCGATGCGGCAGTAAGTGATGATCGGCCGGTGGCCGGTGATGCCCGCGTCGGCGTAGATGCGCCGGAGGGTGTCGGCGTCCTTGAACGTGCCGTCCTCCTCGTTGACGGCCATCGACCACGGGATGTTCGAAGCGCCGGGGATGTGGCCGCCGCGCTGGCAGGTTTCGGGCAGGCCCGGCGGTGCCAGGATCTCGCCCGTGAACTCGGCCGGGCTGCGCACGTCCACCAGCTCGGCCGCGTGTGCGGCCACCTGTTGCTGCACCTCCGGCAGGAAGGCGCGGAGCGAGAGGTCCGGCTCGCGGGCCGTGTAGTTCGTCGGCTCGATGTCGGGTACCTCGGTCGTCATCGGCCGGCCTTCCTTGAGCCACTTCTTACGGCCGCCGTCCATGAGGCGCACGTCCCGGTGGCCGTAGATCTTCAACTGCCAGAAGGCCCAGGCGGCGAACCAGTTGTTGGCGTCGCCGTAGAGGACGATCGTCGAATCCGGGGTGGCGCCGGAGGCGCTGAGGAGCTTCTCCATCTCCTCCTTCGAAACGATGTCCCGCCGCACGGTGTCGCAGAGCTGCGTCTTCCAGCTCCAGCCGACCGCGCCGGGGATGTGTCCCTGTTCGTAGAGGGACGTGTCGACGTTGACCTCGGCCAGCACCACGCCGGGGTCGTCCTTGTGCTCGGCGACCCAGTCGGTGGAGACGAGGACTTCGGGGTGTGCATACTGTGCCATCGCGTTGCCTCCTTGGATATGTGGGGTGATGAGCAAAACACGCCGGAAACTGCGGGGATCTCCGCGTAAGACGGGCTCCGGCGGGAAAACGTCGGGGCGACCCGGAGGAACGGCAGGCCGCACAAGCTTTCCTCTTTTTCACGAGAGAGGGGTTTTGAAGATCCGGCGTGCTCACGCTTTTTCCGGAACGACGTCGGACGGGACGTGGCGGAGCTTCTCGGGGTTGCGGACGACGTAGATCTGCCGGATGCGCCCGTCTTCCACATGGAAGGTGAGGACGTTCTCCACGGCGCCCCTGCGCGTCACGAGGAACCCCGGCTGTCCGTTGACCCGGATCGGGTGGACCCGGACGTCGGGGCCGGCTTTGCGGGCGAGGTTCAGGAAGAAGCGGGCGATGCGGAGTGCGGAGCGGACGGGTTTCAGGGCGGCCGTCACCTTCCCGCCGCCGTCGGTGTAGAGCACGGCATCCTCGGCCAGCAGATCGAGCAGGCCGTCGAGGTCGCCGTCCTGCACGGCCCGGGCGAAGCGGTCGGCCAGGCGGGCCTGGTCCGGGGGTGCGGTGTCGAAGCGGGGACGCCCGGCGCGCACGCGGCGCCGCGCCCGGTGGGCGATCTGCCGGCAGTTCACGGCCGTCTTGCCGACCAGCTCCGCCACCTCGGCGAAATCGTAGCCGAAGACGTCGTGCAGCAGAAAGACGGCCCGCTCGACGGGCGTGAGGCGCTCGAGCAGCAGCAGGAAGGCCATCGAGAGGGTGTCGGCCCGTTCGACCCCGGCGTCGGGCGGGGGGTGGTCCGAGGCAAGCAGCGGTTCGGGCAGCCAGGGGCCCACGTAGGTCTCGCGCTGCACCCGCGCCGAGCGCAGCTGGTCGATGCACAGGCGGGTGACGACGGTGGTGAGGAAGGCCCGGGGGATCGTCACCTCACCCGCCCGTTGCCATCGGAGAAAAGCCTCCTGCACGACGTCTTCGGCGTCGGCCACGCTGCCGAGCATCCGGTAGGCGAGGCCGAAGAGGTAGGGGCGGTGTTGTTCGAACGTTTCGTGGGTCATGGAGCGTTCCGGGAAGCGGGTCAGGCGGTCGGTACGGCCGGCCGGACCTGCCCGTTCCGGGCCGGCGCCGTTCCTTCCAGGTTGAGGTCGGGGAGGCGGCAGGCGGTGTCGTAGCCCAGGGCGCGTTTGATCACGGGATAGACGCCCCCGGCCGCCAGCGCGTAGCCGAGCTCGATGAGCCCCTCATTGCCGTAGCGGCTCCTGAGGCGCTCCCGGTGCGGGTCGGGGGCGTCGTCCCGGTGGATGACGGCGCGGGCGAAGGCGAAGGGTTCGGCGAGCACGGTGGGCAGCGCCTCGGGGCGGTTTTCGAGGATCGACCGAACGTGCTCCGGTGCGATGCCGGCCTGCCGGGCCTGGTTCACGGCGATCTGCACGCAGTCGCCGCAGTCCGCCGCATGGGCGGAGACCAGGTGCGCCACGGCGTACACGTTCGGCGGCAGCACGCGCCGGCGCCGGGCCATGGGCATGAAGGCCGCGAAAGCCAGGAAGGCCGGCAGCGACGTGTCCGCAATGAACTTCAGATAATCCATCGAGGCGCCGAGCCTTTCGGCTTCGGCCTCGAGACGGCGATGAATCCAGCGACGAAGCATGTTCTCCTCGGACGTCTGGTTGTCTGAAAACGCAAGGCCCGGGTGAGCCTGCCCCGAAAAGACGGGCGAACCCCCGCCGGTGTGACAGGCGTCTCCCGGTTTCGACCGATCACGCTCGCGCTGCGCGCACGCCCGTCCCATGATGCCGGGGTCGCCGGGCCTCCGGCCGGAAAAAACGCACCCGGGGTTGCGCCCGACCGGCCTGTGTCGTTGATTGCCGTGGATGGGATGAGCCTGGCCGGATGCGGGCATCTTTCTTGTGGCAAAAGAAGGCAGGCCGGCCGGACCGCGAAACATCGCGTTTTGACCGACGAAGACACCAGGGAATGTGGGGAGCGGGCGGGCGGGTGCCCCGACCTGTACACGGTGCTGTACACTGGCCTGAGCAGCGATGGCAGAAACGATACGGACACCGGTCTTCCAGCGGTACGACGTTCTGGAGAAGATCGGCAGCGGGAGTATGGGGGCCGTCTACAAGGCCCGCGACGTCCGGCTGGACCGGTACGTGGCGCTGAAGGTGCTGCCGCCGGGGCTGCGGGATCATCCCGAGTCGCTGGAGCGCTTCAAGCGGGAGGCACGGGTGCTGGCCCGGATGAAGCACCCGGGCGTGGCCTCGGTCTACGACGCCGACGTGGAGAGCGATTTCCCCTTCATGGTGATGGAGCTGGTCGAAGGGGAGAACCTGGAGCAGGTGTTGCGTGCCCGGGGACCGTTGCCGGTCGATGAGGTGATCCGGCTGGGCGGGGAGATCGCGGAGGCGCTCGAGCACATCCATTGCCATCGCATCGTGCACCGGGACATCAAGACGGCCAACATCGTCATCGGGCCGGAGGGGCGGGCCGTCATCACCGACTTCGGCATTGCCTTCGTGGCGTCGTTGCCCCGGCTTTCGCACGGCACGCTCGGCACGCCCGAGTACATGAGCCCCGAGCAGGCCGACGGCCGGCCGATGGACGGGCGGTCGGACCTCTACAGTGTGGGGGTGGTGCTCTATGAGTGTCTCACGGGGAAGGTCCCGTTCGAGCGGGGCGGGGAGAGCCTCACGGCGCTGACCGATCTGTTGCGCCGGATTCTGGAGGAGCCGCCGCCGTCGCTCCGTAGCCGCCGGCCCGAGGTGCCGGCCTGGCTGGCCGAGGTCGTCGAGCGGTGCCTGGCCAAGAACCCGAACGACCGCTTTGCCCGGGCGGCCGAGCTGGCGGCGGCCCTCCAGCCGCCCCCGGTGATCGAGGTGCCGGCCACGGCGCCCGCTTCGCCGGTGCCGGCCACGTGGCAGCCCGAGAGCACCGCCTCGGTCCGATCCTCGACGATTCTCATCAGCCACGCCGAGGCCGTGGAGGCCGTGCGGTTCAGCCCGGACGGGCGCCGCCTGGCCACGGCGTGCAAGGACCGGGCGATCCGTGTCTGGGAGGTGCGGTCGGGCCGGCTGCTGCGCCTGTTGAAGGGTCCTTCGGCGCTGTCGGTCTCGTTTCGTCCCGGCGGGGTCTACCTGGCCGCCGGCTGCGTCGACGGCGTCGTCCGCATCTGGGACGTGGAAGGGGAGCGGCTGGTGCAGGCGATCCATGCCCACACGGGGTACGTTCTCTCGGTGGCCTACAGCCCGGCCGGCGACCACCTGGCCTCGGGGGCCATGGACGGAGCCGTTCACATCTGGCAGGCCCGCACGGGCCGGCTCGTGCGCACGCTCGGCCAGCACACGGGCTACGTGCTTTCGGTTTCCTTCAGCCCGGACGGCGCCAAGCTGGCCTCGGGCAGCGCCGACGGGGCTGTCCGCCTCTGGGACGTCAAGACGGGCCGGCTGCTGCGCCGCCTCAAGGGACACGCCGGCTACATTCCCTCGGTTGCCTTCAGCCCGGACGGGGTGCGGCTGGCCTCCGGGGGTGTCGACGGGGCCGTCCGCCTCTGGGACGTCCGGAGCGGCCAGCTGTTGCACAAGCTCCAGGGACACAGCGACTGGGTGATGTCGGTTGCCTTCAGCCCGGACGGGGCGCAGCTGGCCAGCGCCGGGCGGGATCAGAGCATTCGCCTCTGGGATGCCCGGCGAGGTCGCCCGCTGGAGCGGCTCAAAGGGCACACGGGCGCCGTCATGTCGGTTGCCTTCAGCCCGGACGGCACCCGGCTGGTCTCCGGCAGCACCGACCACACGGCCCGGCTCTGGCATCTGGGGCGGCGCACGTTCCGGCCGGGACGCTGGCTCCGGTGGCTTGCCGTGGTGCTCCTCCTGGCGGCCCTGGTCGGCCTGGCCCTCTTTTTCGACCGTCTCCCGCTCGACCGGCTGTCCTTCAACCGGGCGGATCTGACCGGCCTCTTCGGCACCCCGACGGAAAACAACTCGGCTGTTTCTCGGCGGGGTGCCGGCTCCGGGTCGGTGAGGCCGGTCTCCCCCGCGCCGGTTCAGCCGCTGGCGCCCCCCGGCACGCACACGCCGGGGGGGCAACGGCCGGCATCTTCGTCCGGCCCGGAAACTTCATCCGAGGGGCGGGCTGGTTCCTCCGTGCTTCGCCCGGCCGCGCCACGGGATGAGCTGTACGGGCCCGGTGGTCTCGTGCTGGGGCACGGGGGCTACACCCTCGTCGTGGCCGTCGAGACGAACCGGCACCGCGCGCAGGCGCTGGCTGCCCGCTACCGGGACGACGGCTTCCGCGTGGCCGTCCTGGGGGTGCTTTTCCAGGGCCGTCTTACGTACCGCGTCGTCGTCGGCCAGTTTGCAGGCTGGGACGAAGCCGGCGCGGCCCGCCGCCGCCTCGTCCGGGGCGGGACCGTACCCTTCGACACCTGGATCATGCGCCTTCAACCTGCGGAACGCTGGCGCGTAGAGCGTTGAACGGGGTGCCGGCCGGTACACCCGCCGCATAGCGTAGAAGGCCATCTCCGAAACTGGACTATGCCCGACGGTATCTCTCCCCCGCTCGACACGGCCGGTGGCGGTCACGACCGCGGTGTGCTTCTTTCCTGGGTGGACCTGCGCACCGACCCCTATTCGACCGGGCGTGACGGCGAACGCGAGGTCGGTCCCACGCTGACCCTGCTCTTTGATCCCGAGTCGCCGTACCGGGATCGCATCGGCCATGTCGTCCTGTTCTATCGCAAGCCGACCCACGATCCGAAGCGCCACGAGGACTTTGCGGCCGCCGACGCCACGCGGAAGGAGATCGAGCGCCTGGGCGCCCGCCGCCGCATCAAGGTGGAACTCGTTCCCTGGCACGGCGAGGACCCGACCGACCATCGCAGCCTGTTCGAGTTCCTGAACCCGCAGGTGACCGAGCTCGGCGAGCGGTTTGCCCGGCAACTGCTGGTGGTCCACATCAGCCCCGGAACCCCGGCCATGCAGACGGTGTGGGTCCTCATGGCCGAGATGGGGCTGATCCGCCGGCCGTTCGTGGCGGTGAAGAGCCTGCGCCGGGCCCACCGGGCGGGCCGTCCCGCCGTCGTACCCGTCAGCCTGGACATCCCCACCTTCTACAAAGCGTTCCACCGGGCCCGCCCCATGCACACCGCCCCGACCGAGGTCGGGGAGCGCGTCCTGTTCGATCCGCACCACTTCGTCTCCGACAAGCTCAAGCGCCTCTACGCCGATGCCCGCCGCTTCGCCCGGTTGAACGTGCCCATCCTCATCCTGGGCGAGCGCGGCACCGGCAAGACGACCCTGGCCTCGTGGATCCGGAGCAACAGCCCGTTCCGCCAGCCCCAGAAAGACGCTTCGTGGCCGTCGGTGCCGTGCAGCCAGTACAGCCCCGAGACGATGCGGGCCGAGCTCTTCGGCTACGTCAAGGGTGCCTTCACCGACGCCCGGCAGGATACCGAGGGCCTCCTCCATGCCGCCGACGGCGACACCCTCTTCCTCGATGAGATCGGCGACATCTCGCGCGACCTCCAGCGCCTGCTCATCCGCGCCCTCGAAGAGAAACGCTTTACCCGCGTCGGCGCCACCGTGCCCGAAGAGAGTCACTTCCGCCTCATCACGGCCACCAACCTGCCGTGGGACGAACTCCGAAAACGCCTCGACCCCGACTTCCTCGATCGCATCAGCGTGCTCGTGCTGGAGGTGCCGCCCCTGCGCCAGGTGCGTGAAGACCTGCCCTGGCTCTGGCGCCGGCTCTTCCAGGAGGCGCTCGCACGCGCACAGGTGCCCGCCGGGCGGGTCCACCTCGACGCCGCCGGCCACGAGCGCGTCGTCCGCCACCTGTGCCGCCACCCGCTGCCGGGCAACCTGCGTGACCTCTTCCGCGTGGCCTATCACCTCATTGCCACCTGTACCGACGAGCCTGATCCTGACCTTGCCGGAGACGACTGCATCGGCTACGCGCTCGAACAGGCCCTGGGCGGGCACGCCCGTCCCGTCGAACGGGAACGGCTGCCCCGTGCCGTCGCCGCCGCCTTCGCCCAGGACGAACCGCTCGACCCGCTCCTGCCCGACGGGCAGATCATCCCCACCCGCACCGTCGAGCGTGCCTTCCGCCGCTACCTGGCTGCCGAACTGCGCCGCATCGCCCGCCAGCGCGGCCTCCAGCCGCAGGACCTGTGCGACATGACCGACCGCACCCTGCAGAAGTGGGTCAAGGAAGAGGGAGGTTGAGCCGGCATCGGCGGGAAGGGTCATGGGTGGCCCGCCCGGGGGAACCTGGGCCGGTCCGTCGCAGGCATCCGGGTGCCCTGTGCCCGCTCCCGCCGGGGGGGCCCGCGGGTCCGAACGATCCTTCTTGCCGGGGCGACGAGGGATTCGCCCCTCCGGCCCTGAAGAGCGGAAAGAACCAGCACGACACGTCTTTTGAGTCCCCCGGGCGGATCCGGTACGCCCTTTGGTGCCTGCCGGGATGAGCGACACAGGGCTGCCCTGGCCGCGTCATGCGGCCTGCGCGGCCCGGAAACCGGACCTGCCGACGACATGACGATTGCGACCACGTTACCTCGCCCCTTGCTTTGTCCCTTTGCCCTGCTGGGCAGCCTGCTTTTCCTCGCCGCCTGCGCCAGCACGGGGCCGGGAGGAACCCCCTCGTGGACCGGTGTCACCGAGCGCCCGGCCACGAAGCACGAGCCGCGTGGCGAGCCACGCGCCGGCGAGCCCGCGGCGCAGAGCCGGGACGACGCGCCGTTGCCGCCTCCGGACGCCACGATGCTCCGCGCCCGCATCTACGAAGCCATGGCGCGGGTGAGCTATGCCCGGGCCGGCGGCGACCTCGAGGCCGTCGAGGCCGCGCTCGACGAGGCGATGGAGGGCATCCGGCAGCTGGCCGCCACCCCCGGCACCCTCGACGATCCCGAGATGCGCGAACTCTACCGCTCCGTCGTCACCGCCTATGAACAGTACTACGGCGTGCCGGACACGCTCCAGACCGAATACGGCGAGATCTTCGCCTTTCGCGATGCCATGTTCGAGGCCATGAACGCGCTCGACGAGCCGCTCCTCGAAGACGTGATGCTGCCTCCTGTGACGCCCGCCGCGACGACCATCCCGCTGCACCGCAACCGCCTCGTCGAACAGAGCATCCGTTTCCTGCTCAAGGAACCGGACAGGCACCTGCACAAGTGGCTCAGCCGGGCCGCCACCTATTTTCCCATGATCGAGCAGATCCTTCGGGAAGAAGGCGTGCCGGACGAGTTGAAGTACCTGGCGATGATCGAGAGCGGGCTCAACCCGCGGGCCCGCAGTCGTGCGAGTGCCGTCGGAATGTGGCAGTTCATGTCGGCCACGGGCCGGGCCTACGGATTGCAGGTGACGCACTGGGTCGATGAGCGGCGCGACCCCGAGAAGTCCACGCGGGCGGCGGCCCGGCACCTGCGTGATCTGTACGAGACGTTCGGCAACTGGCACTATGTGCTGGCCGCCTACAACAGCGGGGCCGGGCGGGTGCGGCAGGCCATGCGACGGGCCGGCGTCACCTCGGCCCGAGAGACGCCCGTGTGGGAGATCTACCCGTACCTGCCGCGCGAGACGCGCAACTACATTCCCATGTTCATGGCCACCGTGATGGTTGCCTCGAACCCCGGGGCGTTCGGTGTGCAGCCGGTCGCGCCCGGCCCACGCTATGCCTACGACGTAGCCGAGGTCGAGGGGATGCTCGACCTCGGCCTGGTGGCCGAGATGGCCGGCACCGACGTAGAGACGATCCGTGCCCTCAACCCCGAGCTGCGGCAGTGGGCCACGCCGCCTTCGAGCACGCCGTACCGCCTTCGCCTGCCTGCCGGCACGCGCGACCGCTTCACCGCGGCCTATGCGGCCTTGCCCGAGGAACGCCGGCAGAGCGTGGCAATCCACACCGTCCGTCGTGGCGATACCCTGGGCAAGATCGCCCGGCGCTACGACACCACCGTGGCAGCCATCCAGGAGGTGAACGGCCTCCGGGGAACGACGATCCAGGTGGGACAGACGCTCCACGTGCCCGTTCGGTACGAAGCCTATGCCGGGGTCACGGCCTCCACCGGCGGGCACGTGCAGTACGGGAGCCGCCCGCCGGGCGAGGACGCCACGCCGGTCGTGACGGCTTCCCTCACGGCCGGGGATCGTGCCGCCGGTCCGGCACCCGGTGAGGCGGCATCCGAACACCGCACCCGCGTCCGCTACCACGTCCGGCGCGGCGACAACCTGACCGAGATCGCCCGGCGCTACGGCGTCACGGTGGACGATCTGCAGCGATGGAACGACCTCACCGGCAGCCGCATCTATCCGGGTCAGACGCTCACGGTCTATCCGGGCGAAGCCGGCACGGCGGCCTCCACCGGCCGGAAGGTCACCTACCAGGTACGGCCGGGCGACAACCTCACCCGGATCGCCGCACGGTATGGCGTCACGGTGGATGACCTGCGGCGGTGGAACGACCTCCGGAGCGATCACATCCGTGCGGGCCAGCGGCTAACCATCTATGCCGGCGAGCATACCGGCACCGGCGGCCGGTGGATCTCGTACACCGTCCGGCGCGGAGACACGCTGACCGAGATCGGCCGCCGCTACGGCGCCACACCGGCCGAGCTGCGCAAGTGGAACGCGCTCCGCACCGACCGCCTCCTGGTGGGACAGCGCCTGGCGATTTTCGTACGCTGACACACAGGGCGTATTGCGTAGTACGTCTTTCGTACAGGCACTTCTGCCCGCCACGACGCACTACGACGTACGCACAACGAAACACCCCTACGAGCCATGGCCGAGAAGCAGCGTCCCACCGCCCGCCAGATCGTCGACGCCGTCGTGCAGGCCATGCACGAGGCCCGGGAACCGCTCGACGAAGACCTCATCCTGGTTCCTCCCGTCTTCGACGTGCTCCTGCACCCGTCGGCGTATCAGGACCTCCAGACACTTTTCCCGCGCATCAAGGAGCAGGCCAAGAAGCGGCTCGACGCCGAGCTCGAGCGGCTCAACCGGCAGCAAGGGGAGCGGCGTCTCTTCCGGCGTCTGCTTCATCAGGTCCTTCGGCTCTTTTCCGCCGAGCATTACCTCCGGCGTGCCTCCCGGGGCCGGGCACGCTATGAGCGTGCCGGCGAGGCATGGTCCATCGACATCGGCGTGACCGCCGAGCCCGACGCCGGCATCGACTATCTGGCCGTCGAGACCGATTTCGCCGCGCAGGCCCCGCCGCAGCTGAAGGGGCGCCCGACGGTGAACATCCGCCGCCGTACCCTGGTCCTCCCCGATGGCCGCCTCGAAACCGTTCTGACAACCGAGCGGCCCGAACGGGGTGCCGGGGGGGACGCTCGGCCGTCGTCCCGTCGTACGACCCGGCACCTGCCGGTGCCGTTGCCAGTGACCCCTGTCAATGCGCTGGCCCGCCTCACCTACGAAGACGACACCGGGTCGCATGTGGTCTACATGACCACCCCGCGTTTCCGCATCGGCCGGTACGATGCGACGGGCGACGTCGACCTGCCGCTCCACACCCTGCCCGACGTTTCCCGGGAGCATGCCTGCATCCGGCACGAGGGCCAGCAGGGGTTTGCCATCAAGGATCTGAGCCGGTTTGGCGTCACGGTCAACGGGAAAAAGATCCCTCCCGGCGAGAAGGGGGATCCGGAGGCCGGCTGGCACCCCCTGCCTCCGAAGGCCGAGATCGGGCTGGCCAATGCCGTTTTCATCACCTTCGAAGCCCTCTGAGCCATGCTGACGACCCTCTTGCATTACCTCTTTCTGATGCTGTTGCTCACGTTTGCCGCCCGCCTGTTGCACGTCCACCGCCCGGACCGGCATCCCTGACCTCCGGCCATGTATACCCCGTCCCATATCCTTTCTGCGGCCTCTCCGGTGAGCGGGTTTCGGGCCTTCGGGGCCACCGACCCGGGGCGGGAGCGCGAGCACAATGAGGACTGTTTCATCTGCGAGCCGGCATGCGGCCACTTTGCGGTGATCGACGGGGTGGGGGGCTATGCGGCCGGGGAGGTGGCCGCTGCGCTCGCCCGGGACCTCATAGCGGCGCAGCTCCGCCGGGGGACGGGTACGCCCGGGGAGCGGATCCGCCAGGCCATCGTCGCCGCCAACCGGGTCATCTACCAGCAGGGCCGCAGCCACCCGGGCCGCCGGGGCATGGCCTGCGTGCTCACCGTCGCCGTCGTCGAGGATGGCTTCGTCACCGTCGGGCACGTGGGCGACACGCGCCTGTACGTGATCCGTCGGGACGGTATCACCAAGGTAACCCGCGACCACTCCGTCGTAGGCCTCCGCGAAGACCGGGGCGAGCTCAGCGAGTGGGAGGCTATGCTCCATCCCCGGCGCAACGAGATTCTCCGGGACGTCGGGTCGGTCTGGTGGGCGCCGGAGGATGAAGCGTGGGTCGATCTGTATCGTTTCCCCTTTTTGCCGGACACGGCTCTGCTCCTGTGCTCGGACGGCCTGACGGACCTGGTGCCCAGTGACGTGCTCCGGCAGACGGTGCTGGCTCATGCCGGGCATCCCGGGCGAAGTGTAGCGGCCCTCATCGACCTGGCGAACCGGGCCGGCGGGTATGACAACATCACGGTGATCGTGGTGGAGGGGGAAGCGTTTGCGCCGGGCTCCCTGCCGGACGCTCCTTCGGATGGGCCGGAAGGACATGACGCGCCGCCGGTGGAGGCCGGCATCCGGAAGGTGCACACCGGTTCGTTGCGGCTGCCACCCCCTGTGTGGCCGGCCGGGGCCACGTTGCTCCTGGTGGTCTTGTTCTGGTTGTTCTGGCGGGTATGGGATGCCGTGCAGCACGCGGGTCCGTGATGTACGAAGCCGGAGCACCCGCCCGTAGCGGTGTCCGGCGGATGTGGCCCGGCCCGTCTCACCCTGAATCCTGCGGTTTTTCATGGGAACGCATCGGCGCATCGATACCGCTGCGGTCCGGGTTCTGCGAATGCGCATGCAGGAACGGCGCCTGTTGCTGGCGGCCTCGCTCCTGGTGGCCTTCGGGCTGTTGCTCACGTACCGGGCGAAGACCCGTGCCTTCGAGCAGGTCGAGGCGCTGCTGGCCGCCGGAGAGGTTGTGAACCTGAACGCGCTCGAGAGCAGCCGTGCGCTGATGCCGGCCCTGGCGGTCGTCTTTCCGGATCCGGATGACCGCCGCGTCGTTGCCGGGCATATCTATACCTACGTGCTCCGGAACCGGAAGCCCTGGTTCCTTGGCGATCCGGTGCCGAACGTAGGATTCCTGAACACGGCCGCGCTCGATCTTCCGGCTCGCCTGGCCGAACAGGGCGGGCCGGTGTTGCGCGAGCGACTGGCGCGCAGCCGGGCCCGTCTCGGCCTGGCGCCCGACGGCCGGGTGAGCGGGGATTCGGTCCGTACGGTGCACGCCGCCGCCGGCCCGCTGCGTCTCGAAGGACGGGTCGTCGATGAGACGGGAGCACCCATGGCCGGGGTGGCGGTCACGCTACGAGGCACGCGCGCGGCCGACACCCGTACCGGTCCGGACGGCCGTTTCCGCTTCGAGGGGTTGCAGCCGGGGGACAGTCTCGTGATGCGCCCCGTGGCGCGCTATCTAGCCTTCACACCCGTGCGGTACGCTCCGCTCTCCGGAAACGGGGAGCACACGTTCCGGGCCCGCCCGCATCGCCTGCCCCTCTTCGAAGAGGCCGCGGCGTTTCAGCGGCTCAAGCCGCGCCTCGTCGTGCGTGCGCCGGCCGGGTATGCCCGCCGGTTTGCCGGGCTCACGCTGCTCTATTTCGCCGTTTTCTATGGACTTCATCTTTTCTGGTTCAGACGTCGTTTTGCCGGCGACCCCGTGCTCCTGCCGGTGCTCCATCTGCTCACCGGGCTGGGCTTCATGCTCATGCTGAGCCTTCCGGATCCGCTGCGTGACCTCATGCGGGCACAGGGGTTCGTCACGGGTGTGGTGGCCGGCGGGTTGTTGCTCGGAGTGGTCAGCCAGATGGATTTCCAGGACAAACGGTGGCGCAGTCATACGTTCGCATGGCTCGGGACGGGCGGGATCCTGGCTGCCCTGCTCTATTGCTTCGGTACCGGGCCGGCCGGTAGCGGGGCTCGGATCAACCTTGTGCTCCCGGTGGTGGGAAGCGTGCAACCGGTCGAGCTCATCAAACTCTGCCTGGTCCTTTTTCTGGCCGGCTATTTCGCCCGGAACTGGGAATTTCTGCGCAGTCTCCGGCAGCGTGAAGGCCTGCCGCGCCTCCTGCACCGGTTCGATATGCCCCGCCTTCGCGATGTGCTCCCGGTTGTGGCCGGCGTGCTGTCGGCGCTGCTGATCTTCTTCGCCCTGCAGGACATGGGGCCGGCGCTCGTGCTCACCTGTACCTTTCTGGTGCTCTACGGCATCGTGCGCAGCCGCTGGGCGGCCGTTCTCACGGGTTTTGCCGTGCTTGCCGGCGTCTTCTGGTACACCTACAGACTGGAGGTCGTGCCGGTGGTGGCCGGCCGCATCGAGATGATGCTCTCGCCCTGGGAAAACTTCGTCCGTGGGGGGGAGCACCTGGCCCATGCATACTGGGCGATGGCCACCGGCGGCGTGACGGGGCAGGGGATCGGGCAGGGGTATCCAGGCTACATCCCGGCGGCACATACCGACATGGTGCTCCCTGCTCTGGGAGAGGAGCTCGGCCTGGCCGGGCTGCTCGCGGTGTTCGCTCTGTACCTGGTGTTCCTGTGGCGGGCTTTTCGGATCGCGCTCGGCGCACGCGGCGTCTACAGCCTCTTTCTTGGCCTCGGCGTGGCACTGCTGATCCTCTTTCAGGTGCTTTTCATCGCCGGGGGAGCCTTCGGTCTGATCCCGCTCTCGGGCGTGGTGACCCCGTTCCTCAGCTACGGGAAGTCGTCGATAGTGGTGCACTGTGCGCTGGCCGGCATCCTGATGAGCCTCTCGGCCCATCCCGGCACGGAGATCCAGCGCTCGGCACAGCAGGCAAGCTTCGGGCGCCCCGTCCACTACGTGACCGCCGCGGCGTTTGTGCTCTTCGCCGTGCTCGGTGCCCGGGCCGCGTACATCCAGGGCGGGCAGGCCGACGCCTGGGTGCTTCGCCCGGCACTCGTCCCCCGCGAGGACGGCGAGCGGGCCTACGTCTACAACCCCCGCCTGCTCGAAGCCCGGCAGCTTCTCACGCGCGGCACCATCTACGACCGCAACGGCCTGCCGCTGGCCAGCAGCCGGTGGGACGAGATCGAGCGATTCCGCACCGTGTACGAGCAGCTCGGCGTGCAGGTCGACCGGCTCAACCGGACGGATCCCCGCTACTATCCCTTCGGGGCGCTCACCTTCTACCTGCTCGGCGACATCCGGACCCGCGTGAAATGGGGTGCCACGAACAGCCTCTACGCCGAGCATGCCTTCCTTTCTTACCTGCGGGGATACGACAACCGCCCGGAGGCCGTCGAAAAGCCGCGGAGCCGGGCGGGCGGGACGGCCACCATCGTTCGGTATGATTATTCGGAACTGACCGCGCTCGTCCGGCACGGGACGCGCAGCCCGGAGGCCCGGGCCCTCCTTCGCCGCAACCGCGATCTTTACCTGACCGTCGATGTGCGGCTGCAACAACGGGTGGCCGAGATTCTGGCCGAACGGGCGCCGGCAGGCAAGGTGGCCTCGGCGGTCGTGCTCGATGCCGCCACGGGGGATGTGCTGGCGTCGGTGACCTACCCGCTGCCCGACCTCAGCCGCCCGGCCGCCGTGCACCGGGATCCCGCTTTCTTCGACCGCGGGTTCGGGCAGGGCGCCAAGCCCCCCGGCTCTACGTTCAAGCTGGTGACGGCGATGGCCGCCCTGCACCGGGACCGCGACGCCCTGTACCGGACGTACGAGATCCATGCCTTCGACCGCTACGCCCGGCGCAACGAACCCACCGGGCGCGTGGATCTGGCGCGGGCCCTCATCGCCTCCTCGAACGTCTATTTCGCCCGCCTGGCCCGTGAGGTCGTCGGGGTCGATTCGCTGCTGGCGATGATGGAACCGTTCGGCTTCCGGGTGGGCGGGTACGGCCGGTCGTACGCGGCCCGGCGGGCCCTGCTGCTGGAGCCGGATAACCTGCGGCAGGCCGGCTTCGGACAGGGGCCGGTGACGGCCAGCCCGCTGGAGGTGGCCCGGGTGGCGGCGGCCATCGCCAACGACGGGGCCCTGCCTCCGGTGCGGTGGGTCCGCCATCCCGACACGGCGCGGCGGCCCGTGCGCTACGTCCTCCTGCCCCCGGATGCCCGCATCCTCGCCCGGATCATGCGCCGCGTCGTCACCGACCGGGAAGGGACCGCCCGCGCCCTGCGCGATCTCTCGGTGCCGATCGCTGGAAAGACGGGCACGGCCGAGGAGAAGAAGACCGTCGTGCGGGACGGCAGGCCGGTGCGGATCACGCTGAACCATGCGTGGTTTACCGGCTTCGCGCCCTATCATGAACCCGGCACCGGGCGTGGCCCGCGGATCGCCGTGGCCGTGCTCGTGGAGGAGGGAGGCGCCGGCGGCCGGGTGGCCGCCCCCATCGCCGGTGCCATCGTGGAGGCCGCCGCCGACCTCGGCCTCATCCGCCGTGACGAACAATAACCGGCCGGCGGCTTATGTTTATGCCGGATTTCGGAGTGCCGGTGGTGCCCGGCGGCGTTCGGATGACGGGGCCGCCCGGCATCGGGGCGGGATCCTGCACCGCGAAGCCCCGGCACGACGGACCTCATTCCGTTGAAACGGTTTAAAGTACGGGAGTTGACGGGATCTTCGACATCTGCACACGTTCATCCATCCACGCCTGACCATGGAACCCGCGAACGCACAGCTCACGCACCGGGCCCGCGTGGGCGATGCCCTCGATCTGTTGCACCGGGTGCTCCATCCCTATATCGAACGCGAGATGCGGGCGGTCTACGGGGACCGGTGGGAACGCGAGGCGCGGGGTGTGTTGCACGGCAAGCCGATTGAGACGTGGGATACGAGTGACCTGCTCACCCTCCTTTACACGAAGTTCCATCCGGTCTTTCGCGACATCGGTCACGAGGGGCGGAGCTGGGTGAGCCTGCTCCGGGAGATTCGCAAGAAGTGGGCGCACCAGGGGACGCTCTCGCTCGATGAGACGCGCCGCACGCTGGAGACGGCGATCCTGCTCTTGCGGGCCATCGGTGCCGAGCCCGAGGCAGAGCGGCTGGAACCGCATGTGCTGGACCTGATGCGGTCCGAGCTGGAGGAGCGCCTGGCGCCGGGCGAGGACGCGGCCTGGATGGAGAAGGCGCGGGAGGCTATCGAGGCCCGGAAGGAGGCGGTCGGCCGGAGCCGGGACCGCACCCCCGGGGAAGGGGTCCGTGCGCTCTGGGAGGCCGGCGTCCGCCGGATCCGGACTCTGTTCCATCGCCCGCCCTCGGAGCCGCTAGAAGTGCGCCGCACCCTCCTCGACGCCATCGAGCACGCCGCCGAGCCGTACCGGCGCGACTTCCCCTTCAACCGGCTCGTCGTGCACGTCTGTGTGCCGGACGAGCGCACCCGGCAGCGCTACGAGGCGGCGCTGGAGCGGCAGCGTGAACCTTTTGCCGTGGCCGTCCTGCGTCGCCTGGCCGATGCCCGCATCCCCGTGCCGGCTAGCCTGCACGTGAGCTGGCGCTTTCATCGTACCCCGCCGAAGAAACTCGAAGCCGCGTTCGAGGCCGTGCCCTACCACATCGAGTGGCAGCGGCGCCGTCCGGCCGGCACCGCCACGTTGAAGGTGCTCCGGGGGCGGGCGCACAAGGAGCAGTACGTGATCCGGGGCGGTGCGCCCGTCACACTCGGGCGGCAGGCCGAGGTCACCGACGCGCGCGGGCGGGTCGTCTGGCGCAACGCCGTCGCGTTCCTCGACTACGAGGACGACCGGCTGACCGAGGAGGAACGCGAGGTGCATGCCACCATCTCCCGCGTCCATGCCCGCATCGAGTACGACGAGACGGAAGATGCCTTCCGGCTCTACGACGCGCAGAGCACCTGCGGGACGTCCGTCGTGCGCGAGGGCTTTCTGGTGCCGTTCCAGGTGCGGCAGCAGCCCGTGCCCCTGCAGGACGGCGATCTCATCTATCTGGGCAAGGCCTGTCTCCGGTTCAACCTGGGCCGTCCTTCGGGACGGGCGCCGCGCCGGGGCCGCCCGCCGCGTTCCGCTACCTGACGAGCACCACCGGCCGGGCGGCGACGAACGCCCCCGCCTCGATCCGGTACCGGGAGCGATCCGGCCGTTCGGCAGGAGCAGAGTGCCCGCCACGACACACGCGAGGGCGGAGAGGATCGGACGGCTCCACCCACCCGGCTTACTCCGGCGTCAGCTCAACGACGTACGTTGGGGTTGCCGCCCGCAGCCCGACCCAGTTCTCCGCGACGGCCCCCAGCGCCAGGCTGCGATAATCGCCGGGTGGGGCGGCCGACCAGGTGCCGGAAAGCTCGGCCCGGGGACAGGACGCCGAGACGGGTTCGAGCACGGGACTCCGGCGTACCGCACCGGCTGCGGCAACCGTCTGGTACGTCACGCCCAGTTGCACCCGCCGCAATCCCTCGGGATCCGAAGCCACATACGTCACCTCCACGGGCGTCGAGGCCACCGCCCGGAACGTTCGTGCCGGGTCCGACCCGGCCAGCGTATGGGTGACCCGCCTGCCCGTCGCCGCGTCGGTGAAGGAGACCTCCAGCCGGAGAACCGGCGGTGTCTCGTCCTCCGACGGCCGGGGCAGGCAATGCTCCGGGGTGCATCCCGGCCCCATCGCCACGAAGAGCAACAGGCTGATCGAAAGAACACGCATCACATCGGCACGTCAACCTGCGAGATACGTTTCCCCCTCTCGCTACCTGCCGTTGCCACGTGTGCGGGGCGGCCGGGCCATCCCGCGGTTTCATGGGGTCCATCTCCCCCGGTCCGGTCATGAAGGGGAGCGGCATTCTCTGGCCGCCGGTGGCCCGTCACGTGCATCCTGTCCCCGTCGGCGTGACAGGTAGCCGTTCCGTCTCTTCTTCGGGAAACATCGTTCCCCTTTCGGAGATCCTTCACAGGCGGGAAATGCACGCCTGCCCTGCGTGCGGGACCTCCGCGATGTGCTTTAACCAAAGCTTCTTCCGATAAGTCCCTTCGGAGCAATAACTTTACGTCTTTCGAAAAGACGGTCTTCGGACCACGTTTGATAGAGGATCCGGATTATGGAAAAGAAATCCAGCTTTGCCCTGCAGAGCCTGCTGGCGGTTCTGATCCTGAATGCGCTGCTGCTCGTGACGATTTACGTGATCGGGGGAGAGGCGCTGGCCGGGAAGGCGCCCCTGGTCTTTGGCCTGGGCGGTATACTGACGCTGGTGCTGTGGTTCGTGGTGACGCGGCTGGCCCGTCGCCTGGAAGGAGCTTCCCCGAAGGAGGGGGCAGCGCGGGCGCCGGCCGAACGCCCCGCGCCCGCGCTGCCGGAGCAACCTGCCGAGGCGGCGGCCCTCCAGCTCCTTGCCATCCTCCAGCGCAAAGGCCGCCTGCTCGACTTTCTCCAGGAGGATCTGAGTGCCTACGGTGACGCCCAGATCGGCGCGGCCGTGCGGGCCGTCCACGAGGGCTGTAAGAAGGCGCTCGAGGAGCACGTCTCGCTGGTGCCCGTGCTCGACCGGCCCGAGGGCAGCCCGGTCACCGTCGAGCCGGGCTTCGACGCCCGGGCCATCCGGCTCACGGGCAACATCACCGGTGCGCCGCCGTTCAAAGGCACGCTCCGTCACCGGGGCTGGCGCGTCGAGCGGATCGAGCTGCCGACGCTGATGCACGCGCAGGACCGTGTGGTGGCGCCCGCCGAGGTGGAAGTCGGCACCTGAGATCTGCCGGCACCTGGTTCGGGGGGGATGCGGGCCCCGGGAAGTAAAGCCCGGGGGTGCCTCTCATCCCCCTGTGTCTTCGGGGCGAGGACGATCCGTTTGCTTCCTTTCCCGCGCCCCCGCCAGGCCCGTAAACCCTTTCCGAACGTACCATGAGCGATCCCAGATACATCGTCGGCATCGACCTGGGCACCACGCACTGTGTGGTGGCCTACACCCGTGCCGCGCCGGAGGCGCTGGAACGGCCCGAGATCCGGCTGTTCGAGATCCCGCAGGTGGTGAGTCCGGGCGAGGTGCAGGCCCGTCCGCTTCTGCCCTCGTTTCTGTTCCTGCCCGGCCCGCACGACGTGCCCGAGGGCGGTCTGGCGCTGCCCTGGAAGCCGGACGCCGGCGAGGCGGTGGGGGAATATGCCCGCGAGCGCGGGGCCGAGATTCCGAACCGGCTGGTGGCCTCGGCCAAGTCGTGGCTCTCGCATACGGGGGTCGACCGTACCGCGCCCATCCTGCCGTGGGATGCCCCCGGGGATGCCCGCCGCGTCTCGCCCGTCGAGGCCGCCACGCGCTACCTGGCCCACATCCGGGAGGCCTGGAACCACGTCATGGCGGCCGGCGACCCGCAGGCCCGCCTCGAAGAGCAGGAAGTTTATCTGACCGTTCCCGCCTCCTTCGACGCCGTCGCCCGGGAGCTGACGGTGCAGGCCGCCCGGGCCGCCGGGCTGGAAAAGCTGACGCTCCTCGAGGAGCCCCAGGCTGCCTTCTACGCCTGGCTCGAAGCCCGGGGCGATGCCTGGCGCGAGGAGGTCCACGTCGGCGAGTCCATCCTCGTCTGCGATGTCGGCGGTGGCACCACCGACTTCAGCCTCATCGAGGTCGTCGAGGAAGACGGTAACCTGGACCTGCGCCGCGCCGCCGTCGGGGATCACATCCTCCTCGGCGGGGACAACATGGACCTGACGCTGGCCTACGCCGTCCGGGCCCGGCTGGCGCAAGAGGGCACCCGCCTCGACAACTGGCAGTTCCGGACGCTGGTGCACGGCTGCCGGAAGGCCAAGGAGCACCTGCTGGGCCATCCGGACCTGGAGGCCGTGCCGGTCGTCATCCCCGGGCGAGGCTCCGCCCTCATCGGCGGCACCATCCGCACCGAGCTGACGCGGCAGGAGATCGAGGCGATCCTGGTGCAGGGCTTCTTCCCCGAGACGCCGCCGGACGCTTTCCCCGAGCGCAGGCCGAAGGTCGGGATGCGCGAGATGGGCCTGCCCTACGAATCCGACCCGGCCATCACCCGGCACCTGGCCTACTTCCTCCACCGGCAGGTGGCCGGGAACGGCGAGGCGGGCGTCGCCTTCCCCTCCGCCGTGCTTTTCAACGGCGGGGTGATGAAGGCCGGGTCGCTGCGCGAGCAGGTGCTCCGCGTGCTCCGGCAGTGGAGCAGCAACGACGCCCTGCGGGCCCTTCCGTCGGTGGACCTGGACCAGGCCGTGGCCATCGGTGCGGCCTACTACGGGCTGGCGCGGAAGGGGCGCGGCATTCGCATCCGTGCGGGTACGGCCCGCTCCTATTACATCGGCATCGAGAGCGCCATGCCCGCCGTGCCCGGTATCCCCGCGCCGATGAAGGCCCTGTGCGTGGTTCCCTTCGGTATGGAGGAGGGCACCGAGGCCGACATCCGGGGCCGGGAGTTCGGCCTCGTCGTCGGCGAGCAGGCCGTCTTCCACCTGCTGGCCTCGAACACGCGCAAGACGGACCCGCCCGGCGAGATCATCGAGGACTGGGACGGCGAGCTGGCCGAGGTCATCACCATGGAAACGACCCTTCCGGCCACCGACGCCGAGGGCGGCGGCACCGTCCTGCCCGTGTGGCTCCACAGCAAGGTCACCGAGATCGGCACGCTCGAGCTCTGGTGCGTGGCCCGCGACGGCGACCGGCGGTGGAAGCTGGAGTTCAACCTCCGCGACGTACCGCAGGAAGCCGGTGGCCCGGCCGAGCAGCACGGATGAATCCCATGCCCTCCGACGCCCCTTCCTACCGCTACGTCATCGGCATCGATCTGGGCACCACCAACTCGGCGGTGGCCTACGTGGACCTGGCCGATGAGGACCGGGCGATCCGGTTCTTCGAGGTGCCCCAGCTCGTAGCACCGGGCGAGATCGCCCCGCAGCCCGTGCTTCCGTCGTTCCTTTACCTGCCCGGCCCATACGACCTGCCGGCGGGCAGCACGGCCCTTCCGTGGGACGTGCGCCGTACGTACGTCGTCGGCACGTTTGCCCGGGAGCAGGGTGCCCTGGTGCCCGGCCGGCTGGTGGCCTCGGCCAAGTCGTGGCTGTCGCACGCCGGGGTGGACCGTACCGCGCCCATCCTGCCGTGGGGTGCGGCCCGGCGCGTACACGGCGAGAACGGAGTGAAACCGGTGTCGCCGGTGGAGGCGAGCGCGCGCTACCTGCGCCACCTGCGCGAGGCGTGGAACCATGTCGTGGCCGGCGGGCAGGAGGGATCCCTTTTCGAAGAGCAACTCATCATCCTCACCGTGCCGGCCTCGTTCGACGAGGTGGCCCGGGAACTGACACTCGCTGCGGCCCGGCAGGCGGGCCTGCCCCGCGTCATCCTCCTCGAAGAGCCCCTGGCCGCCTTCTACGCCTGGCTCGCCCGGCACGAGGACGCCGGCCTCGAGGGCCTGACCGGCGGGCAACTCATCCTCGTCTGCGACGTCGGCGGCGGCACCACCGACTTCTCCATCATCGGCGTGCGCGCCGGCGAACAGGGGCTGCGCTTCGACCGGCTGGCCGTGGGCGACCATCTCCTTCTCGGCGGGGACAACATGGATCACACGCTGGCCCGCCACGCCGAGGCACTCATGACCGGCCGCCCCGGCCGCCTCGACGCCCGCCGCTGGCACCAGCTCGTCCACGTCTGCCGGCAGGCCAAAGAGAAGCTCCTCGGCGACCCGGCCGCCCCTCCGTCCGTCGACGTGACGCTCGTGGGCGAGGCCGGCAAGCTCATCGGCGGCACGCTCCAGGCCACGATCACCCGGGAAGACGCCGACCGGCTGCTGCTCGAAGGGTTTTTTCCCGAGGTGGAGCCCGATGCAAGGCCCGAGGCGGACCGGCGTGCGGGGCTGGCCGAGCTGGGCCTCCCCTACGAACACGACCCTGCCATCACACGCCACCTGGCCGCCTTCTGGCAACGGTTCGCCGCCTACCTGCGCGACGAGACGGGCCGCGAGGCCGTCTTCCCGGACTATGTGCTGTTCAACGGCGGTGCCCTCACGCCCGCCCCCCTCCGGGACCGCCTCCGTCGCATCCTCGGCAGCTGGTTCGAGGCCGAGGCCGGTGCCGGGTGGCAGCCCGCCGAACTCGAGAACCCGTACCCGCACCTCGCGGTGGCCGCCGGTGCGGCCTACTACGGCAAGGTGCGGCTGGGCGCGGGCGTCCGCGTCGGCAGCGGCAGCCCCCGCGCCTTCTACGTGGAGGTGACCGGTCATGACGGCGACGGGCTCCCGGCCGTCTGCCTGGCCCCGCGCGGCATGGAAGAAGACGCCACCATCCGCCTGGACGCCCCCGGCTTCGTCGCCCGTACGAACCAGCCCGTCACCTTCCAGCTCTACAGCTCCAGCACCCGCCTGGGCGACCGCCCCGGCGACGTGGTCATGCTCGAGCCCGGCGAGGTCACTGTGCTCCCGCCCATCCGCACCGTGCTCCGGTACGGGAAGAAAGGCACCGTCACCGAGATCCCCGTGCGGCTGAGCGTCCACCTGACGGCCGTGGGCACGCTGGAGCTGTGGTGCCACGCCGAGGACACCGAGCATCGCTGGCGCCTGCTCTTCGATGTGCGGCAGGAGGTGGACCCCGCCGGCACGGCCGCCGGGGTGGCTGAGACGCTCGACGAGGCCCTGGTGGAACGGGCCGTCCGCCACCTGCGCGACGCTTTCGAGGGCGACGCCGACCCCGCCCCGCTGCGCCGGCGGCTGGAGGAGGCCCTCGACCTGCCCCGCGAAGAATGGCCGCTGCCGCTGCTCCGCAAGCTCGCCGACGTCGTGCTCGACCTGCCCCGCGACCGCAGCCCGCAGCACGAGGCCCGCTGGCTCAACCTGCTCGGCTATCTCCTCCGCCCCGGCTTCGGCGACCCGGTGGACGAGTGGCGCATGCGCGCGGTGTGGAAGCTGTGGCTCGAAGGACCGGCCTTCCCGGATCGTCCCCAGAGCCGCTTCGAATGGTGGGTCTTCTGGCGACGCGTGGCCGGCGGGTTGACGGCCAGCCGGCAGGAACAGATCTACCACGAGGTGCGCCCGTTCATCCAGCCGAAGGTGCGCACGAGCAAGGAACACCGCTTCATCCCGCGCCGCATGGAGGCCCGCGAGCGCATGGAACTCTGGATGGCGCTGGCCGGCCTCGAACGCCTGGGCGCCGACCTGCGGGCCAACCTGGGGCAGTGGCTGCTGGCCGCCCACTTCAAAAAGGGCGTGGCCCCGCACAAGCTCGAATGGTGGGCGCTCAGTCGCCTCGGTGCCCGGCAGCCCGTCCACGGCCCGCTCGACAGCGTCGTCCCGCCCGACACCGTGGCCACCTGGTTCAAGACCATCTTCAACGTGCGGCTCGAACGCAAGGACTACGTAGCCCACGCGCTCGTGCAGCTGGCCCGCGTCACCGGCGACCGGGCCCGCGACCTGCCCGAGCCCGTCGTCAACCGCATCGCCCGCTGGCTGACGCAGGTGCCCGGCGGCCAGGTCTTCCGCGAACGTCTCCTGAACCCCACCAGCATTGCCGGCGAGGAGGAAACCGCCTGGGTCTTCGGCGAAGCCCTCCCCGCCGGCCTGGTGCTCTCGGAAACGACGGATTGACCGGCCGGCGGGAGAAAGATCCCGGGTGCCGGGTTGACACCCGCTTTCGTACACCGCATCTTCGGCGTCAGCATCGGCCGGCGCCGGAAATCAACAACCGGGTTTATGTCCTGGATCAAACACGTCCTTCTCGACCTGGCCGTCACCGTCGTCATCATCATCGCCGTCCTCACGGGACAGGCTTGGGCGCGGTGGCTCGTCTGGATCTACACGCCGTTCATGCTCCTGCTGAAAGTCGTGGCCGTCTTCGGGGCGGGGTTGACCGCGCAGGTGAAACGGGCCGGTGCCGGGGTGCCGGAGTGGTTCTACCACCTCCTCTATGCGATCAACGTGGGGGTGTTGCTGGCCTTCGGCTGGTGGCTCGTCGGGGCCGGATGGGCGCTCATCTGGGGTCTTTCGGTGCTCGCCGAGCGGCGTGCCCGCCGGTGATGCGCCCGCGCGAAGCATGCTCACCAGCTATTTCACCCTGAAAGCCCTTGTGCGGGAATGGGCGCCGGACCTCGTCGGGTGCGTCGTCGGAGATGCGTTTTCGCAGGTACGGGACGAGCTGACGCTGGCGCTGGCCCGGCCCGGTCGGGAATGGATGCTCCGGATCTCGGTGCAGGGGCCGCGACACTACCTGTTCCGCACCGAAGGTTACAGCAAGGCCCGCCGGAACGTCGCCACGCTCTTTGAGGAGGCTTTCGGCCGGCGGGTGACGGCGCTGCGCCTGGCCGAACGCGACCGGATGCTCTACCTTGACCTCGAAGAGGGACTGCACGTTCAGGTGATGCTCTTCGGTCCCCACGCCAACGTCTTCCTCGTCGAGGCCGGGGGAAGCGTGCGTGAAGCGTTTCGAGCCGACGCCGAATGGTCGGGGCAGCCCGCGCCGGCACCGCGCCCGGCGCCCGTGGTAGACACGTTCGGCGCCTTCGAGGCCCGCTGGCGTGCGGACCGGAAGACGACCGTGCAGGCCGTGGCCGCCGCCTTTCCCCTGCTCGACCGCACGCTGGCCGCGGAGGTGGTCTTCCGGGCCGGCGTGACGGCGCCCGCTCCCGCCGCCTGCACCGGCGCCGACCGCCGTGCTCTCTTTGCCGCCGGTGTGGACCTGCTTGCCGCCCTGGAGACGCCCGCCCCCCGGGTCTACCGGCGCGGTCGTTCGCCCGAGGCGTTTGCCCTCGTCCCCCTCCACCACCTCGACGCCCGTGACGACCTCACCGCCGAGCCGTTCGACACGGTCGACGCGGCCGTGCGGGCCTTCGTTCGCCGGAGCCTGGCCGAGGCCCGCTTCCGGGCGGCGTACGAGCCGCTCGAGAAGGCCCTGGCGGCGGCCCGCGACCACTACCGGACGAGTGCCGAAAAGATGCTCGAAGAGCTTGGCCGCGAGAGCCGCGCCGACCGGTACGAGCGCTGGGGCCATCTGCTCATGGCCCATCCCGGTGCCGTTCCTCCCGGTGCCGGGCGCGTCACCCTTCCCGATCTCTTTGCCGGCGGTACGCCCGTGACGATCCCCCTCGATCCGGCCCGCAATGCCGTCGAGAATGCACAGCGGTACTACGAAAAAGCCCGGCGGACGCGGCAGGCTCGCCTGCATGCCGAGGAGCGCATGGCCGAGGCCGAGCGCCGCGCTGCCGAGGCCGGGGCCCTGCTCGGGCGTCTCCGCCGCCTCCAGACGTATGCCGACGTCGAGCGCTTCAAGAAGGAAGAGGCCGCCCGGCTGGCGCGTTTTCTCTCGCCCGGACAGCAAGAGGCGGATTCCTTTCCCTTCCGCCGTTTCCCGCTCGGGGGCGGCTACGAGGTGTGGGTCGGCAAGAACGCCCGGCAGAACGACGAACTCACGTTCCGCCACGCCCGGAAGAACGATCTGTGGCTGCACGCGCGGGGGGTCCCCGGCTCGCACGCCATCCTTCGCCTGCCCGGCCGCCAGGCCCGCCCCGGCCGCGACCTGCTCGAACGTGCCGCCGGCATTGCCGCCTACTTCAGCAAGGCCCGGAGCAGCGGGCTCGTCCCCGTCATCGTCACCGAGCGCAAGTACGTGCGCAAGCCGAAAGGTGCCCCGCCCGGCGCCGTCGTCGTCGAACGCGAAGAGGTACTGCTCGTCGAGCCGAAACTGCCGGGCACGCCATGAACGGGGCGCACCGCTTCGTCCGCCGACGTGTGGTGGGCGACGCCACCGGTTTTTCGGGGGACGACGGCCCCACTCAGGGCACGAGGACGAAAGGGCGGCTCACGGTAGCTGTGGGGGTGCGGACGTGAACCCAGTAAACGCCCGCCGGAAGGCCGCGAACCTGCCAGCGGAGAGTACGTGACCCGGCAGGGAGCAGGGCGTCGAGCAGGACGGCACGGGTGCGACCGAGCACGTCGAAGACGAGCACGTGGACCGGCGTGGGCCGGGGCACATCGAGGGTGAGTGTGACGACCTCGTGCACGGGATTCGGGTAAAGCTGCACCGCTAGCGGTGGCGGCGGCGGTACGGGATCTACCGGGAGGGATGTGTCCGGACCGGGCCGGACCACGGAGAGGCCGGCCTGTGTGGTCGTCCACACTCGGTTTCCTCCTGGTTCCACCCAGAGATCCGTCACGAACGGGTGGAGGAGACCTTGGGCCAGTCCCAGCCGGTAGCGTTGTTCTCCGTTCTCCAGGTTGAAGACGGCGATGCCTGCATCCGGATCATGGACGGCTCCGAAGGCGACCCATACTTCGTTGCCCCGTACGGCCAGCCGGCGACCCGGATGCGGGATGGAATGCTCGATGGAGCGCGAGGACGGGTCGAGGAAAAGCAGGCGGTTGCCGGCGAGTACGAGGCGCGAGCCGGCCCGTGCCAGGTCGTCGAGCCGGGTGAGGTCCGGCACGGTGTCGAGGGGAATGTGCAGATCCGGTGTGAGAGAGGCGGAAGCCACGTGGACGAGCCCGAGGTGCTCTTTCTGGGCACCGCTACCCACGCTATACCCCACCCAGACGCCGGAGGCATCGTCGGCGAGCGCTTCGACGAACGGTTCGACGTCGGTGCCGGCGATCTGGCGCAGAGAGATCGGCGTCGTCCGGAGGGCGGTATCGACGTGATGGAGCCGGCCATCGGCCACGCACCAGAGGTGAGCGTCCCGGATGTGGAGCCGGCGGACGTCGTAGCCCTCGAGCAGGTGCAGGTTCGGGGTGAGGGTGGCCCGGTCGAGGCGGTGGAGGCCCTGGCTGGTACCGACCCAGAGCGCTTCTCCCTGGAGTCCGAGGGCCCGCACATCATAGCCCTGCACGGCAAGGGTGTCGGTCCGTGCCACGAGGGACAGGGTGGTCGTATCGAGGGCCACGAGGTGCCCTGCGGCCCCGGCATAGACGCGGTTCCCGTTTCCTGTCACCCCCTGGGTAAAACGTGAAGGCAGCAGCGGGGAGGCAATGGGTTGCAGCGCCATCGTGTTCCGATCCACCTCGAACAGGTCCGCTCCCCGGCCGAGGTACAGGCGGTCTCCGACGAGAGCCAGCCAGGCGGGGAGGGTCGAGGGGGAAAAGGGAGAGGAGAGCGTGACGGTCGCCGTGCCGGTCTCGATCCGGGCCAGGTGTTCGTCGGTTCCTTCCGAGACGATGGCCCACAGTACAGAGCCATCCGGCTCGAGCGTAGAGACGACGCCTTCGATCTCGGGCAACCGGGTAAAGGTGCCCGTGGCGGGCGTGAAGCGGAACAGGCCACGCAAGCCGCCCACCCAGAGCGTGTCGTTCACCCGGGCGAGGGCGTAGAAGTTGCTGCTGTCTGAGGTGGCATCAATGCGGTAGAGCGTGAGGGTGCCGGTGGCCGTGTTCAGATGGTTCAGGCCGCCTCCGCGCAGGTCGGGGTTGGGGCCGCCGACCAGATCTGCTTCCCCGGTGGCAATCCAGAGCCCGTTCGTGTCGGCGACGAGGTCGAGCACGTCGTCTTCGCCCAGCCCGTCGGCTACGTGCCAGGCACGAAGTACGGAGCCGGAGGCCGGATCGAGTTCGAAGAGTCCCTCATCGGTGCCGGCATAGAGCACCTGTGGCCGGGGCAGGACGCTGTGCACGGTGCGTTCGTTCAACGAAGGGGCCCAGGCCGCGGCGCGTCCGGTGGTGAGGTTGATGCGGTTGAGGCCGTGCCCGAAGGTGCCGACCCACAGCAGCGCGGCGTTCCCGGGATCGGGCCATACCCCGCGTACGGCGAAGGTCGTCAGGCCCTGGGCCGGCGTGAAGCTACTCCAGGAATCCGACGCCGGTGCGTACCGGAAGACGCCGCCGGTGCTGGCGATCCAGAGCGAAGCCGGGGAGCCGGTTCCAGGGGCAAGCCCGCGTACCTCCAGAGCCGGTATGTTGTAGACGGCCGGCGTCGCTGTCTGCGCCCGCCCGGGGGGCGGTACCATCAGGGTGACGAGCCAGAGCACGGGCCACCATGCCGGGGGTCGTAATGGGTTGTCCAGCACGATCATCGGAGCGAAACAGGTGATCTCGATCGTTTAAGATCCGAAAAAAATTCGGCTTGCGGGAGGGTCGGGCGACATTTCGTCGCGCAACGGATTTAACGGGGTTATGGTATGTGGGATTGAAATTACATTTTTAAATATTGTGAGAATTGGACGGGAGTACGCTTTTTGTGAGACAAAATTGTTGGAGTAAGTAATTGATAATGAAGTCGTTGTGGGCGTGTTGCTTTAAGGGGGAGGATTCGGCAGGAGCTCGTCCCGGGGGGTTGACTTTCTTTTTGAAGATTTATTTCCTGAATGCAACCGCCGATACCATAAGGTTTTGGACGTCGGATATCGGGCTGCCCCTCCGTGTAGTGAGTTGGTTTCTGCAGGGTGGACCTGGTTTAGGGTAGTCTTTTCGCAGAGACGGAATTCATGTTTAGCCCGGGCAAAGAATGGGTCGTTTGCAAAGGAGTCTGGCCCATTTTGGTTGTTTCCGAGTCCCTTCCACTCGTGTCGGTCCTTCGAGTAACGGCGTTTTGCGCGGAGCAGGGTTTCCGTTGAGTCGTGCTCGTTTTTTCTGGTTAACCCCCTTCACCCAGACATGGTTATTGCTATGGTTTGTCGGTACGATTTCCTGCAGAGGATCGGGCTGGTCTTATTTGCCGGACTGCTGTGGTCCGTAGCTTTTTCCGCCTCGGCCCAGCCCGTCGATGGTGTGGTCACCATCAAGCTCAATGAGACGGCGGCTCAGTCTATGGCGCTCGGCAAGAGCGGTGGTGTGGCCACGACCGGGCTTGCCTCGCTCGACCAGTTGAACGCCCGCTACCAGGCGGTGCAGATGGAACGCATCTTCCGGCTGGCCGGAAAACACGAGGCGAAACACCGCCAGTATGGGCTGCATCGCTGGTACCGGGTCAAGTTCTCGGCAGCGATGGACCCGGAAGCGGTAGCCGCCGCGTATGCCCTCGATCCCAACGTCGAGAAGGCGTCTCCGGTGTACCAGAAGGAGATGCACGGCCGCTTCGTCCGGGGGGCGTTGCCGGGTGAGCCGGCCGCGCTCCTGGATACGTTCGTGCCGAACGATCCGCGGTATGCGGAGCAATGGCATTACAACAACACAGGCCAGGTGGAAGGCAGCACCCCGGATGCGGACATCAACCTGCCCGAGGCCCATGCCCTCACGACCGGTTCTTCCGACGTCATCGTGCAGGTGGTCGACTCCGGCATCGATCTGAGCCATCCGGATATCATCGACAACCTCTGGGTCAACCCGGGCGAGATTCCGGACAACGGCATCGACGACGACAACAATGGCTACGTAGACGACGTCTACGGCTACAACTTCGCCGACGACACGAACGACCCGAGCATCGTCAACCCGGCCGATGTCACCAACTCGCACGGTATGCACACGAGCGGGACGATTGCGGCCCGGTCGAACAACGGAATCGGGGTGGCCGGTGTGGCCGGCGGCGACGGCTCGGCCGGAAGCGGGGTGCGGATCATGACCGCGGTGACGTTCGGGGCCAACGTGGACGGATTCGCTGAGGCCATCGTCTACGGCGCCGATAACGGCGCCGTCATTTCGTCGAACAGCTGGGGCTACACGTTGCCCGGTGTGTTCGAACCGGCCGTGCTGGATGCGATCGACTATTTCGTCGCCGAGGCCGGTCAGTTCCCCGGTGCCCCGATCGTCGGGGGGCTCTTCATCAACTCGGCCGGCAACTCGAACAGTGACCTGGATTACTACCCCGGCTTCTATCCGGCTTCCGTGGCCGTGGCCGCCACCGATTTCGGCGACCGCCGTGCGTCCTACTCCAACTACGGGGACTGGGTAGACATTGCGGCGCCAGGTGGCGACATCCCGCCCGTGGGGTCCATCGAAGAGTACGTCACGCACCCGGCCGGGGTGTTGAGCCTGCTCCATTCCTCGCAGTTCGGTGGCTACGGCTTCTTCGACGGCACCTCGATGGCGGCGCCTCACGTCTCGGGGGTGGCGGCGCTGGTTGCCTCGTACATGCCGGGCATGACGGCGGCCGAAGTGCGCGCGCTGCTCGAACTGTCCGGGCGCGACGTGAGCGCGCTCAACCCGGGCTTCCATATCGGCAAACGCGTCGATGCGTTCAATGCCTTGCAGGGACCGGATGAGATCCCGCCGGCTCCGGTGACCGACCTGGCCATCGTCGCGGAGATGGCCTCGACGATCGGCACGTCGGTCACGCTGACCTGGACCGCCGTCGGCGACGACGGGACGGACGGTACGGCGGCCCGGTACGACCTGCGCTACAGCACGGCCGGGCCCATCGATGCCTCCAACTTTGACGACGCGACGCCCGTGACAGGCCTTCCGGCACCGCAGCCCGCCGGCTCCACCGAAACCTTCACAGCGACCGGCCTGCCTTTCAACACGGAGATGTGGTTCGCCCTCGTCGTCGAGGACGAGTTCGGGAACCGCTCGGATGTCTCGAATTCGCCTTCCACCGTGACGGACGCCGGGCCGCAATACAGCTTCACCCCGGAGGAAGTCGAGGTGGAACTGCTCGTCGGGGAGAGCACGACGGAGACGGTGACGCTGGCCAACAACGGAGATACCGACCTGACGTTTTCCTTCCTCGGCTTTGCTTCGCTCAGCCTGACGCAGGCCCCGGGAGCTACGCTCAACGACACGAGCGCGCCCGTTGCCGACGCCACCCATGCCAAAGGGAACGATGCGTTCGGCGGCGTGGGGCATCCGGTGCTGATGGGCGCCGGCGGGCCGGACGGCTTCGGCTACAACTGGATCGACAGCAACGAGCCGGGCGGTCCGGTCTATGACTGGCTCGACATCTCCGGCGTCGGGGATCCCCTCAGCCTGACCGACGAATCCACCGCATCCGTGTCGTTGCCCTTCGCCTTTTCCTTCTACGGCACCGAATACACGAGCGTCAACGTGGTCTCGAACGGCTATCTGACGTTCAACGCAGGCGGGAGCGACTTCTCCAACGACCCCATCCCCAGCACGGCGACGCCCAACAACCTGATCGCGCCTTTCTGGGATGACCTGAACCCCGGAGCCGGTGGGACGGTCCACACCTACTACGACGCGGCGAACGAGCGCTTCATCGTGCAGTTCACCGATGTGCCGCACTATATCTCCTCCAACGGGACGTATACCTTCCAGGCCATCCTGTACCGTAACGGTACCTTGCTCTTCCAGTATGAGGAACTGGGTAACGTGACCAGTGCAACGGTGGGTGTTGAAAATGCCACCGGTGAGGATGGCCTGCAGGTGGTCTTCAACGCACCGTATCTGACCGAGGAGCTGGCCGTGGCGATCCAGTATGCCCCGCCTTACCTGTCCCTGAGCCCGTCTGCCGGGACGGTGCCGGCCGGTGGCAGTGTGGCGCTCAACGTCGGCTTCGACGCCGGCGACCTGGAGACGGGCATTTACACCTTCCCGCTGGAAGCGCTCATCACACAGAGCGGTTCCACCGCCCTGGCGACTCTCCCCACCACGCTGAACGTCACGGGCGAGCCTTTCCCGTTCGTGGTTTCGCCGGAGACCATCGAGGCGTCGCTGGCGACGGACGAACAGACCACGCGCACCTTGCGTATCGAAAACCCGACAGAGGAGGCGCAGAGCTTCCACCTGGAGGTTCGCGGCGCGGCAGGGACGGCGCCGGCGTTCGTGCCGCTGCTCCAGAACCGGGAGGACTGGATGGCCCGGCAGGCCCGTGCCGCCGCCGGTGAGTACCCGCGCGGATCGGCGGCTCCCTCGGCCGGATTGCCCCCAGCCTCCGCAACCACGGGCACGGCGCCGGTGAACCTGACTTCGGCGCTCGGCGTCATGGCCTACAGTACGTCGGTCTTCGGAGATCAGTCCGGCAGCTTCGTCTCCTTCGATCTCGGCGTGCCCGACGTGCTGACCGAACTGGGCGCTTCGCCCCTGGCCTTCGCCGGCGACTTCGCCTTCGGCCAGCAGGATCGCTTCCTGGTCATCACGACCGACAACCTCTTCCATTCCGTCTCAACGACCGACGGTTCCATCACCACGCTGGGGGTGGCCCAGCCCGCCACCACCTCGGAAACCTGGACGGAGCTGGCCAGCGATCCGACCACGGGCACCCTCTACGGAAGCACCTACAGCTCGGCCACGGCCACGTCCTACCTCTACACCCTCAACCCGACCACCGGCGAGGCCACCCTGGTGGCCCCGATCAGCGGGGCACAGCTGATCATTGCCATCGCCATCAGCGCGAACGGGCAGATGTGGGGGCATGAGATCGTCAATGACGTCCTGGTCAAAATCAATAAGAACACTGGTGTTGCCACGACCGTGGGGCCGACCGGCTTCGATGCCAACTATGCCCAGGGCATGGACTTCGACCTGACGACGGGACGCCTGTACCTGGCAGCCTACAACAACGCACTCAGTCGGGGTGAACTGCGCATCGCCGACACGAGTACCGGGCTGACGACGCTCGTCGGTACCCTTGGCAGCGGGGATGAACTCGGCTACCTGGCCCTTGGTAGTGTGGGCTTCGTCCGTCCCAACCTGATTGCGGGTACCCTGCCAGCCGGGCAGCATGTGGACATCCAGCTGCTGTTGGATGCTACCGGCCTGTTCGAAGGTACCTACGACGCTTCCGTGGCCGTCGTGGCCAGCGTCGCCGGGGATCCGGAGCAGGTCGTGCCGGTCTCCCTGACGGTCGATGCCGATCCGGACGTGGCCGTCAACCCGGAGGCCCTCGATTTCGGCGAGCTCTTCGTCAACGCCAGTGCCACGCAGAACTTCCTGCTCATCAACGAAGGCCGGGCCGCGTTGACGGTGAATCTCTCCGTCGATCATCCAGCCTACACGCTGGGCAGCGAGACGGACCTGGTACTGTTTGCGGGGGAGTCGCGCGTGATCCCGGTGACGTTTACCCCCACCGAGGTGGGAGAGGCCGGAGCCACGATCACCATCACGAGCGACGACCCCGACGAGCCAACCGTCGAGGTGGCGCTCACCGGGACCGGCATCCCGGCCCCGGTGCTGGAGCTGACCCCCTCAGCATTCAACACGCAGGCCTATCCCGGGCTGACCTATACACAGACGCTCACCATCACCAACGCCGGCGGCAACCCGCTCACCTTCGTCGGGGCCGAGACGAACGTCGTCACTCCCGGTGCTACCTTCGGCGGCAGCCCCTTCTTCAGCGAGAACTTCGATGCCGGTATCCCCGGTACCTGGACGGTCGTCGACAACGAGGGGACCGGCATCACATGGGCTACCAGCGCCGACTGGGGTGAGGGCAACTACACCGGCGGGCAAAACCTGGCCGCCATGGTGTGCAGCGACTGTGCCGGACCGGGCGAGTACGATACGGAACTGCGCACGCCGGAACTGACCGCTCCCACCAACAACGTGGTGCTCACCTACCGGGCCAACTACCAGAACTTCGCCAACCTCGACTTCCTCGACGTGGATATCAGCACGGATGGAGGGACGAGCTGGACCACCGTGTTGAGCTGGAACGAGGATCATGGGGGATTCTTCGGCACGCCCGGTGAGAATGTCACGATCGACCTGAGCCCCTATGTGAGTGCGGGAGAAACGTTCATCGTGCGCTGGCACGCCTACAACCCCAATTCGGGAGACTGGGACTGGTACAGCCAGATCGACGACGTGGCCTTCCTGTCCCTGTACGAGTGGTTTACCTTCGACCCGCAGCAAGGCGAGGTGCAGCCGGGCGAAAGCCTGGACCTGACGCTCTCCTTCAATGCGACCGGCCTGGTGCCGGGCGTCTATCGCCTCGACCTGCTCTTCAGCACCAACGACCCGGTGCAGCCCACGGCGGTCGTGCCCGTTACCTACACGGTCGTCGAGGGACTTAGTGTAGCCACTCCGGATGCCGAGGTGCATCCCAATGAGGTGTTTGAACTGCCCCTTTCGGTTAACAGCGTCGACTTCCTGGGAGTCGAGTCGTACGAGTTCCAGATATCGTTTGACCCGGCGCTGCTGGAGGTGCAGGACGTGCTCACCGAAGGCACGCTGAGTGAAGGGGCCAGCCTGGCCGTCAACACCACGGTGCCGGGGCAGCTCATCGTGGCCGCTTTTGCGCCGGTGGGCACCGAAGGCACCACGGATCCGGTGCTGTTCAGCTTCCAGGGCGAAGGTACGCTCGTGCGCCTGCAGTTCCGGGCCAAAGAGGCGCTGGGCGATGCCGGCCTCACGCTCGATCACATCCTCTTCAATGAGGGCGCTCCGGCTGGCAGCGGGACGCTCGGCACGGTGACCGTCGTGCCGCTCTACGGAGATGCCTCGCTGAACCTGGAGATTTCGAGCTTCGATGCGGCCCTGACGCTGCAGCACGTCGCCGGCCTGGTGTCGCTGAACGAGGCCGCACAGGTGGCTGCCGATGTGACCGGCAACGGGGATGTCAGCGCTTTCGATGCTTCCTGGATCGCCCGCTATGTCGTCGGGGTGGTGGACGAGTTCCCCGTGACGGCATCCGGCAAAGGCGCTGCCGCGGTGGCGGCCAACCTGGCCTGGGGCGACCTGACGCAGGATCCCCGCACGGGCCATACTCTGCTGCCGCTCCGGCTGGAAGAGGCCGCCGGCCCGGTGACGGCCCTCGAAGTGGTGGCGCCGTTTGACGCCGACGTGATCGCCCTGGAGCAGGTGGAGGCTCAGCTGCCGGAGGGATGGCAAATGGCCCACCACGTGGACGAGGCCGGGCGGTTGCACCTGGCCATGGCCGGTGCGTCGGCTCTGCCGGTGGGCGAGGTGGCCACGCTGGTGCTGCGCTGGCAGAACCCGGTTGCCACGGCCTCCATCAACCTGTCGGCCAGCAGCCGCATCAACGAGGAGGCCTGGCAGCAACTGGCGGCCGATCTGAGCCTCCCGCCCGAGACGTTCGACCTGGCACAGAACTACCCCAACCCCTTCAGCACGTCCACCACCTTCCGCTATCAGCTACCCGAGACGGCATCCGTACGGCTGACCATCTACAACGTTCTCGGTCAGGTCGTCCGGGTCCTGGTAGAGGAGGAGCAAAAGGCCGGGCGCTATGAAGTGGTGTGGGATGGGCGAGATCGAACCGGTGCCCGCGTTGCAAGCGGTATGTACTTCTACCGCTTCGAGGCCGGATCATATACCCAGACCCGGCGCATGATGCGGGTCAAGTAAGGCCGAGCCCTGTGCCTGCCGGGGTACGTGGAACCCGGTTTCCGCGTACCCCGGCCCGGCCCCGGGCCGGAGGTCGTACGTGCCTGGCATTGAGGAAACGTGCCGGGAACCGCGCTAACGACCCGTCAGCACATCGATTCCGTTCGGCTCCGGGATCGGGGAGGCCGCTCGTGTTACACCGGGGGCCCCACCCGTGAAACGCAGATTCCTCGACGCAACCGGACGAATGACCTGTATCCCTGTTTGCATCCTGAAACGGTGGTGATTATGCGATATGGTTTGTGTGCGGTATGCGGGCTTGCCCTGCTCGCGTTGAATGTTGTCGGGGTTCGGGCACAGGTTCCCGTTTCCATGCCCCATGTCAGCGGCACGGCCGGTGCTTCGATTGACGTTCCCGTTCAGGTGGATGCCGATGTTACAGGGCAGGGCATCATCTCCCTGGATGCCGTCATCGGCTTCAACACACCGGACGTCGTGGTGACCTCGGTTTCCGCCTCGAACAACGGTTTGATGAGTTCATGCCTTTTCACAACCAATCCGGGAGCCAGCAGTATCAATGTCAGCATCGCGTGCACGCATCCCATCTCGGGAGGACCGGGTACACTTTTCACCCTCACCTTCGATCTGGTCAGTGACACCGATGTCCTGTTCAGCTGGCTCAATTTTACCTCCTTTATGTTTAACGAAGGATCTCCGGCAGCAAGCACCTCGAACGGCTCCATAACCCTTAACGATGCTCCTTTGCCTGTAGAGCTGACGCGCCTCGAGGCTCGCGTGGATGCCGGAACGGTAGTGCTCACCTGGGCAACGGCCTCGGAAGTGAACAATGCCGGCTTCGAGGTGCAACAGGCCGGGCCGGATGGATTTGTGACGCTGGGGTTCGTGGAAGGGCGAGGTACGCCGCAACACTATGTCTATCGAGTCGATGGGCTGGCACCGGGTGCCTATCGCTTCCGTCTCAAACAGATTGATTTCGACGGAACCTTCACCTACTCTCCGGAGGTGGAGGTGAGCGTTGAAACTACCGGAGCGTATGAGTTGAGCCCGCCCCATCCCAACCCTTTCGACACCGCCACGGCCCTGACGTTGACGGTGGCGCGTACGCAGCCGGTGCGTGCCCTGGTGTTTGACATGACCGGTCGGCGGGTCGCCGTGCTCTATGAGGGCATACTCGAGCAAAACCGGCCGCATCAACTGCACGTCGAGGGACGGGGGCTGCCCAGTGGGACGTACCTGCTCCAGGTACAGGGAGCCGCTTTTCACACGACCCGGCTGCTGACGCTGATCCGGTGAGGGCCGGACAGGAGAGGCCGCCTTGCCCGGTGCTCCATGTGCAGGACGCAGATCACCTCTCGACGGGCTAGGCATGCTGCCCGGATGCCACGCCGGTGGCGGTGCCGTTGAGGGCCGGCCGGGACGTTCCCGCATCCGCTTCGAAGAGCCGGGCGTGCAGCCGCCGGGCCAGGGGTATGGCCTGGGCCTCGTCGACGACGAAGCTGAGGTTGAGATCGCTGGCGGCCTGGGAGAGCAGGTAGAGGTGGTGCGCGTCGAAGGCCTCGAAGATCGGGCCAAGCCGGTGCAGGATGGACCGGATGTGGCGCCCCACCAGGCTGATGACGGCGCAGGGCAGGATCAGGCGCGGGGTGCAGTAGGCCGCAAGGTCCTCCACCAGCGCGTGGAGGGCCTCCGGGGCGAGCGTGTTGGCCGCCGGATCCAGCGAGACGGTCACGTTGGATTCGGACGTGGCTACCAGGTCGACGGAAACCCCGTGCCGCTTGAAGACGGCAAAGACATCGGCGAGGAAGCCGACCTGTTGCCACATGCCCAGCGTCTCCATCGCGACGAGCACCACGCCCTGCTTGACGGCGATGGCCTTGACGTGCGGCCCGTGATCGCCGGGGTCGGCCGTGACGACGGTGCCGGGCAGTTCCGGCGCCAGGGTGCTGCGCAGGTGCAGCGGGATGCGGTGGCGCCGCACCGGGTCGATGCAGGCCGGGTGCAGGACGCGGGCGCCGGTGGTGGCCAGCTCCTGGGCCTCGTCGTAGCCGATCCGTTCGATCAGGCGGGCCGTGGGGACCTCGTGGGGGTTGGCCGTGAAGAGGCCGGGCACGTCAGTCCAGATCTCCAGGCGCCGGGCCTGCAGGCGGGCCGCGAAATAGGCCGCCGAGGTGTCCGAGCCACCGCGGCCCAGCAGCACCGTCCGGCCCCCGGCATCGCGAGCGATGAAGCCCTGCGTGACGACGACCCGGGCACCTGTACGGGCCAGGCGCTCGCGCAGGGCCGGGTCGGGGCTGGCGTCGCAGGTGGCCGAGAGGAAGCGGCGCGTCGCAGGCCAGTGGGCCGGGGTCTCCCGGGCGCGGAGCAGATCCCGCGCGTCCTGCCAGCCCACGTCGAGTCCCTGGCGGGCCAGGTAGGCTGCGCCCAGCGTGCTGGACATCAGCTCGCCCCGGGCCATCACCCGGGCGCGGATGCGCGGGCTCGCCTCACCCAGCAGGGCGATGCCCGTCAGTAGCTGCTGCAGCCGCTCGAAGTGCGGGGCAAGCAGCGCCGGTCCGTCCACCCCCAGGGCTGCGGCCAGGTCCAGGTGTCGCCGTTGCAGGGCCTGTAGCCGCTCCGCATGCTCTCCCGCAAGGGCGGCTTCCACCAGCGCGTCGAGCGCGTCGGAGACGCCACGCAGCGCAGAACACACCACCAGGACGCACACGCCTTCGTCCAGCCGTTCCCGCACGATCCGGGCAATGGTCTGCCACCGGTCCGCTTCGGCGACGCTGGTGCCGCCAAACTTCAGGATGATCCACGGGAGGTCGTTCCCCGTCATCGCCTTGATGGATTCCGCCCCGGAAGGTCCGTACGTCATGGAAGGATTGCGGATGGAAAATCGAAAGGTTGAAAACGGAACGCTTGAGACATCCTTCGTGCCGTTGTGGCAAAAAAGCCGTCTCCGATCCGTGACCCGGCCGGTTACCCGTGACCGGAAGGCAGTACGGGTTCGGTTAGCCGGGCGACTGAAGAAACGAAGCCGAACCGCCCGTTCCAAAAAAGGCAAAGAATGGATCTGAATGCAACGGATAATGTTGTAAATACAACAACCGTGTGTGTACCGATGGTAGCCGTACGATCCGGAGGCCGGGCTGCCGGATGAACTTTGGGCGGCCGTTTCAGTAAGAGGTTGGCGCAGTCTGAGACGGCGATGAAGCTTCCCGTTTACCTCGATCACAATGCCACCACGCCGGTGGACCCGGTGGTGCTGGAGCGGATGTTGCCGTTCTTCCGGGAGCACTTCGGCAACCCCTCGAGTAAGGGGCATGCCTACGGCTGGGCGGCCGAGGAAGCCGTGACCCAGGCCCGCGAGCAGGTGGCGGAGCTGCTGGGGGCTGCCCCGGAAGAGATCATCTTCACCGGCGGGGCCACCGAGTCGATCAACACGGCCGTCAAGGGGGCGGCGGAGGTCTATGGCCGGCGCGGCCGGCACGTCGTCACGGTGCAGACGGAGCATCCGGCCGTGCTCGGCGCCTGCCGTGCGCTCGAGCGGCGCGGCTTCCGCGTCACCTACCTGCCCGTGGCGCCGGACGGCCGGGTGACGCCGGAGGCCGTCGCCGAGGCCCTGACGGACGAGACGATCCTGGTGGCGGTGATGTGGGCGAACAACGAGACCGGCGTGCTCCATCCCGTCGAGGAGATCGGCTCCGTCGTGCGGGCCCACGGCGCGCTGTTCCTGTGTGACGCCACACAGGCCGTCGGCAAGGTGCCCGTTTCCGTGGAGCATGTGGATCTGCTGGCCTGCTCGGCGCACAAGTTCTACGGGCCGAAGGGGGTGGGTGCGCTCTTCGTGCGGCGCGGCCGGCGGCCTGTGCGCCTGACCCCGCTCCTCGACGGCGGCAGCCAGGAAGGAGGGCGGCGGGCCGGGACGCTCAACGTGCCCGGGATCGTCGGGATGGGTGCCGCCGCCGTGCGGGCCCGGGAGTTGCTGCCGGAGGAGACCCGTCGTCTCCAGGGGCTTCGCGACCGGATGGAGGCGGCTTTCTGCGCGGTCCTGCCGGACGTCGTCGTCAACGGGGCCGAAGCGCCGCGCCTGCCGCAGACGGCCAGCATCACCTTTCGCGGGGTGCGGGCCGCCGATCTCATCGCCCGCCTGCGCACCCTCGCCCTCTCCACCGGCAGTGCCTGCGCCAGCGGGTCCAACCGGCCCAGCCACGTGCTCAAGGCCCTCGGCCTCTCGGATGAGGACGCCGCCGCTACCCTCCGCTTCAGCCTCGGGCGTTTCACTACCGACGAGGAGGTCCGGTATGCCGTCGGGCAGGTCGTTGCGGCGGTGCAGGCCCTGCGCGGCGAGGCCGCCGGGGTGGCACGATGAGGAGCGGACGGGCATGAACTTCACAACCAGAGCAATCACCGATGGAACCGATCGTCAACCGGGTCGCGGAGAGCGACATCGACGTGTATAACCTGGAGGCGTTGTGGGACGGCGGGGAGGTCGTCGAACTGGACCTGGCGCCGTTCCTCGTGCAGGGGCTGGTGCTCCGGGAGAAAGTATTCCGGGCACACGTAGCGGAGCACGACTGGGCACGGTATGCGGACAGGCACGTTGCCGTCCACTGCTCGGCGGACGCCATCGTGCCGGTATGGGCCTACATGCTCATCGCCACGAAGCTGCACGGGGTGGCCCGCTCGGTCGCCTTCGGCCGGGCGGCGGACCTGATCCGCGACCACTTCACGCGGGCACTCGAAGCCGAGGACTGGTCGCGCTATGAGGATCGCATCGTGGTGGTGAAGGGATGCGGGAGCAAGGTGGTGCCGGTCAGTGCCTACCTGGTCGCGGTGCAGAAGCTCCAGGCGGTGGCCCGCAAGCTGATGTACGGCGAGCCGTGCTCGTCGGTCCCGCTATGGCGCCGGCCGGCCGGTGCGGAAACGCCGGCTCGTCCGAGGGCCACGGCCCGTCCCGTCATCCCGCCGCCGGGGGTGCCGGACCGCAGGGAAGAGACGTGACCCCGGCCGGAACGCGATCGCCTGTTTCTCTCCTGTTGCGGAATGCGGCATTCGTTCCCGAAAATCAACGCTCCTTTTCCACATCGCGGGGCACGCATTATGCACAGGATCACCCTGTGGACGGCCGGGCTGTTGCTGGGGCTGTTCACGACCGCCTGCACGAGCGGGGAGCGCCCGGCCGGCGAGGTGGCCGGGGAAGACCCCGAAGCGCGACGGGCCTGGTTCCGGGAGGCACGCTTCGGGATGTTCATCCACTGGGGCGTCTACAGCGTCCTCGGCCGGGGCGAGTGGGTGATGGAGAACGAAAGGATGACGGTCGAGGCATACGAAGAGCTGCCGCCCCGGTTCAACCCGACCGGCTTCGATCCGGCCGCGTGGGTCCGTATCGCAAAAGAAGCCGGCATGCGATACATCACCATCACCGCCAAACACCACGACGGCTTCGGCATGTGGGATTCGGCCGTGAGCGACTACGACATCGTCGACCGGACGCCCTACGGAAAGGACGTGCTCAAGATGCTCGCCGATGAATGTGAAAAACAGGGGCTCAGGCTCTTCTTCTACTACTCACACCTCGACTGGCACCATCCCGACTATTACCCCCGTGGAAAGACCGGACGGCACAGTGCCCGGCCGGATAGCGGCGACTTTGACCGGTACCTCGACTATGTGAATGCGCAGATTGCCGAACTGGCCGGAGGCGCCTATGGCAAGGTCGCCGGCTTCTGGTTCGACGGCTGGTGGGACCAGCGCCGGGAAGAGGGCCACACCGGCAGCACCGAGACGCTCGTGGACTGGCGGCTGCAGGAGACGTATGACCTCATCCACCGCCTGCAACCGCAGGCGCTCATCGCCAACAACCACCACGTCATGCCTTTTCCCGGGGAGGACATCCAGATTTTCGAACGGGACCTGCCGGGCCGGAACACGACGGGCTTCAACGCCGCCGGGATCGGCCGGCTGCCCCTGGAAACCTGCGAAACGATCAATCATTCGTGGGGCTACAACCGGGACGACCGCAACTTCAAGAGCGTGAGAGAACTGATCCACTACCTCGTTCGCGCCGCCGGGCACGACGCCAACCTCCTGCTGAACGTCGGCCCGACGCCGGAGGGCACCTTCCAGCCGGAGGTCGTCGAGCGGCTGCGGGCCATGGGAGCCTGGCTGCGCAAACACGGCGAGACCATCTATGGCACGCGCGGTGGCCCGATGGCCCCGCAGGCGTGGGGCGTCACGACGCGCACGGACCGCCGCGTCTTCGTCCATGTGCTGCAATCCGATGCCCCGGCCCTGCTGACTTTGCCCGGCACCGCCGGGCTTGAGGTCCGCCGGGCCGTTCTCTTCGGCACCGGCACGCCCGTCCCGTTTACGGACGAAAGCGGTGACGTGCAGCTGCAGCTTCCGTCCACCCGCGATTCGCTGGATACGATCGTCGTGCTGGAGGTGTAGTCCATGAATGCGTCCCTGGCACGGCGGCGGGACGGTGCATTGCCTGCTGCGAACCCCGTGGACTTCCCGGGCAGCCCTTCGCGCCTTTGCCCGATGAGTGTTTCCTCCCGGAAAGGTCGTCTTCGGCGGGTGCTCGCGGTGCGCGGGCAGCGCTGGCTCCGACGGGCACGGCGGTTGCCCCCGGCCCGCCGGCTGGAAGCCTTCATCGCCCGGCACCGGCGCTCCATGCCGGTGGTCTTTTTCTTTGGCGGGGTAGCCTGGGACCTGCTCACGCTCTACCGTATCGACGCCGTCTTCGACAACATCCTGCTCTTCACCTACCTCGTGCTGGTCGGGGCGCTCATCCTTACCGGTGCCCTGGTCACGTATGGCGGCTTGCGCGAAACCTGGGCGGTTCGCTACAGCCACTGGTATCCTTCCGCCATCCAGTTTTTCATGGGCGCGCTCTTCAGCGCCTACGTGGTTTTTTACGGCCAGAGCGCTTCGCTCACCGAAACCGCCTTTTTTCTCGTCCTGCTCGTGGCGCTGCTCGTCGGGAACGAGTTCGTGCACCGGCGCACGGCCAACCTCTACCTGCTGCTTTCCCTCTATTTCCTGTGCGTCTTCGCCTTCTTCACCTTCTTCATCCCCGTGGTGGTGAAGCGCATGGGCTACGGCATCTTCCTGGCCAGCGGGCTGCTCAGCGTGGCCGTGACCGGCGGGATGATCGCGTTTTTCGTCTGGCAGCGCGTCTTCCGGAGGCGCGAGGCGCTGTATGCGACGGGCCTGGTGACGGCGCTGTTCGTACTGATGAACGTGTTCTACGTGCAGAACTGGATCCCTCCGGTGCCGCTGGCCCTGCGCGACGGCGGCGTCTATCATTACGCCGGCCGCCAGGGAGACGCCTTCCTCCTGCGCTACGAAAAGCCGCCATGGTACCGTTTCTGGGTCGAATCGGATCAGCCGTTCCGGTACGTCGAGGGGGACACGGTCTATTGCTTCACCGCCATCTTCGCCCCCACGCGGCTCAAGACCGAGGTGTATCACGCCTGGGCCTACTTCGACCCGGCGCGGGGAGGGTGGGTCGAGACGGACCGCATCGGGTACGAGCTCGTCGGCGGGCGGGACAACGGCTACCGCGGCGTGACGCGCAAGCGGCGCGTGTGGCCCGGCCGGTGGCGCGTCGAGGTGGTCACCGGAGAAGGACGGGTCCTCGGGCGGATTCGCTTCGACATCGTGCCCGCCGCCGAGCCCGTACGGGCGTGGGAAGAGGTCCTGTACCGTTGAACCAGGATATTTTCATGTTGAAACATTATTTGTTGTAACGCATTGCACCCCGCTAACGGTAACGTGGAGGGCGGCCGCGATACAGACCGCGTACGATTTGAAACCGCAACCATCAACGGAGACATGATGAAGCACCGCACACACTTCCTGCTCTTGCCGGTCCTTGTAGCCGTGCTGCTGCTGGCCGGCTTTGTGAACGACCGGCCGAAAGCCGTCTACAAGGCCGATCTCGCGCACTCCTACGTGGGGTTCCAGGTGCGTCACCTGGGCGTGAGCAACGTCAAGGGACGCTTCAAGGAATATGACGTCACCCTGGAGATGGAGGGGACGGACCTGCGCACGCTCAAGGCCAGCGGCACGGTCAACGTCAACAGCATCGACACCGGCATCGAGCGCCGGGACAACCACCTCCGCTCGCCGGACTTCTTCGAGGTGGAGACGTTCCCCACGATCACATTCGTGAGCAAGGAGGTCCGCAACATCGACGGCAACGCGTTCGAACTCGTCGGGGACCTGACGATCAAGGACGTGACGAAGGAGGTGATGCTCGAGGCCGAGTTCCTGGGCACGGCCAAGATGGGCGACTCCGAGCGGGCCGGCTTCACGGCCGAGACGACGATCAACCGCAAGGACTTCAACCTGACGTGGGACCGGCTGACGGAGGCCGGCGGCCTGGTCGTCGGGCACGACGTGAAGCTCGTGCTGGAGATCGAGGCGATCAAACAGTGAGGACGAGCGGTTTTCCGATTTCCGGGCCGGTGCGGCGTTTCGCTTGTCGCACCGGCTTTTTTTGTGGCGTGGAAGGTGAGAGGGGGCAGGTCGGGTGGGGGCCGCCCGCAGGGCGCCGAGGGATGCCTCCACGAGGCCGGAATGGCTATTCGCTTTCGGGATGCGGCTCCGGCACGGCAGGCCGGGGCACGGGCGGCGGGTCCGGTTTCCCATTCGTGCGGACCGTTACCACCGGGAGCGAGGTCGACGCCGGTTTCGTACGGATGGAAGGTTTTGCCGTTTGCTCCCGTTGCCGGCGGCGCCGTTTCCGGCGCCATCGGGGGAACCAGACGAGGAAGCCCGTGACCGGCAACGTGGCCGTCAGCAGGCTGGCGAAGAAGGCCAGCAGGCGGCCGGGCAGGCCCAGGATGGCGCCGGTGTGGATGTCGTAGTTCATCCGCAGCAAGCGGTCGCCCGCGTTGCCCTCCTCGAAGCGCTCCTCGGCGATTTCGGCGCCCGTGGCGGGGTCGTACCAGCGCTCGATGCGGCGGTAGAAGGTGCCCTCGTCCGGGTAGACCTGCACCTCGAAGGCGGCGCGCTCGTGCAGCGGCTCGTAGACGACCACGCCGTGGGCCTCCGGGTAGGCGGCGGTCAGCTCCCGGTAGACGGCGTCCAGCGTGCCGACGGCCTCCTCCGGTGCCGTCGGCTGCGCGGCCATCGGCCGCACCTCCTCCGGCAGCGCCTCGCCCCCGGTGGCGAGGCGGTAGACGCCCTCCTTGACCCATTCGAACGAGATCACCAGCCCCGTCAGCGCGATGAAGACGACCACCCAGGAGAGGTAGAACCCGATCACGCTGTGCAGGTCGTAGGTGAGCCGCTTCGGGCTCAGGCCCCAGGTGATCGTGAAGCGCGAGCGCAGGCCCTTCCGCGTGGTCAGCACCTTGCGGTTGGCCGGAAACCACAGCACCAGCCCGCTCAGCAGCAGCACCACGAACACCAGCGTGGCCGTGCCGACGACGATGCGCCCGATCTCGTGCGGCAGCAGCAACGTCGTGTGCAGGTGGACGACGATCGACCAGAACGTGTCGTGGTAGTCGAAGTGCTCCAGCACCTCGCCGGTGTAGGGGTGCACGTAGGCCCCGATCCAGTGCTCGGGATCCTGCCTGTCCCAGGCCCAGACCTGGTGGGTGCGGGCCGGATCGGTGTAGCTGATCAGCATCATGCCGTAGCCGGGGCCGATCGTGGCGCGTACCTGCTCGAAGGCCTCACTCGGCGGCAGCTTGGGGGCCGCCACGGGCTCGACGAACCGCACGTCCCGGTCGAAGACATCCAGCAGCTCCTCCTCGAAGACGTAGAGGCAGCCGGTGATGGCGACGATGAACACGATGAGGCCCGAGCCGAGGCCGAGCCAGAGGTGGAGCTTGCCGATGAACTGTCGCAGGGTCATGGAGCGGGGGGGGTGACGGTGGAGGGGACCGGCGGAACGGACGCGCCCTCCGCCGCCGGAGGCGACGGAGGGCCGTCGGGTGTCAGAAGCGGTAGCCGACGCGCAGGCGGAAGGTGCGCGGGGGCTCGAGCTGCCAGTAGTAGACGTTGCCCCAGCGGGTGCCGGTGTAGAGCGTGGCATCGAGCAGGTTGCCCAGGTTCAGCGCGGCGCTGAAGCGCTCGTTCTGCCAGGAGATCGCACCGTCGAGGCGGAAGTAGTTGGGGAGGCGTTCCTGGCTGCCGGCCGCCGCCCAGTTCGAGGTGCGGTCGAGCTGCCAGCGGTAGCCCAGGCCCAGCCCCAGCCCGCGCAGCGCGCCGTGCCGCAGGCGGTAGGAGAGCCATCCGTTGGTGATGTGCCGCGCCCCGCCGAAGCGATCGCCGATGCGGCTGGCGTCGGTATCCTTCGTGATGGTGGCATCGGTGAGGGCATAGTTCAGCACGAGGTCCAGCCCGGGGGCCAGGCTCCCGCGCAGGTCCACCTCCACCCCCTGCGTCTGCGTCTCGCCCAGCTGGATCGAGAAGTTGGGATTCTCCGGGTCCGCCGTGAGCACGTTCGTCTTGCGGATGCGGTAGACCGCCAGCGTCGAGGTCCATTGCCCGCCCAGCCAGTCGTGCTTGAGGCCGGCTTCCAGGTTGTGGCCGCGGATGGGCCGGAAGGGCGTGCCGTCGGCCCCGGCACCGGCCTGCGGCAGGTACGCCTGATCGTAGAGGCCGTAGAGGCTCGTGCCCGCCACGGGCGAGACGCTCAGCCCCAGGCGCGGGGTGAAGACCTGCTCGTGGACGTCGTTGTCCCGCGAGTCCGTGAAGCGGCCGGCCAGCGTCAGGCGGATCCGATCCTTCAGGAAGCGCGCCTCGTCCTGCACGTACAGCGCCGTGTGGCTCTGGGCGATCGTGTAGTTGGCGCGGTTTCGGAGGCTCTGCGTCTGGTCGAACTGCGGGATGCTCTCGGCCGGCAGGCCGTAGGTGGGATGGTAGATGTTGAAGGGCACGTCCGCGCCGAGGATGCCGTACTGGCCGAACTCGGCCAGGTAGTCCTTGTCGGCCAGATCCAGGCCGGCCAGCAGGCGGTGCGAGACGGCGCCGGTGGCGAACTCGCCGTTGAGGTAGATCTGCCCCAGCCGGTTCTCCAGGTGGCTGTCCCAGAGGCCGTAGCTGCGCTGCATGTCCCCGTCTTCGGTCAGGGAGGCCACCCAGAGGAAGGATCCGTTGACGCGGTAGTCGAAGTAGGCGAGCTGGGCCGTCAGGCGCCAGGCGTCGCTGAAGCGGTGCGTCAGCGTGACGAACGCGTTGTGGTCGTCGATGACGGTGGGGTCGATGGACGGGTCGGCGGCGGTGAAGTCCTCGGGCACCGCCCCCACCTCGAAGCCGTTGGCCGAGAACTGGTAGACCGAGCCGGGGCTGAGCAGCCGGGCCTGCTGGTAGGTGTACTCCGCCGTCAGCGCCGTGCGCTCGTCGAACCGGTAGGTGAGCACCGGGGCGACGGCATAGCGGTGCTGGAAGTCGTGCTTGATGAACGACTCGTTCTGCTGCGCCACCAGGTTGAGGCGGTAGAGCAGGCGGCCGCTGCGGTCCACCCGCCCGTCGAGGTCGAGCGTGGTACGGTAGAGGTTGAAGCTGCCCACGGTGACGTCGACGGCCCGGCGCGTCTGGCCGGTGGGCTTCTTCGTCACCACGTTGTAGAAGCCGGCCGGCTCCCCGTTGGCCATCATGAACCCGGCGGGGCCCTTGACGAATTCGATGCGCTCGATCAGGGCGGCATCCTCGGAGAGCGGACCCCAGTTGGAGGCCACGTTCATGCCGTTACGGAAGGCCGGGATGCGGGCGCCACGCATGTGGACGCGGGTGAACTGCGCCCAGTGCTCGGCTTCGGACGCGCCGCTCACGTTGCGAACCACCCCCTCGCGCATGTTCAGGATCTGCTGATCCGCCAGCAGGTCCGCCGTGACGACCTGGATGTTCTGGGGCAGCTCCAGCAACGGCGTCATCAGCCGCAGCGAGGCCGAAGCGCGGCTGACGCGGTAGGTGTCGGTGCGGTCGGCAACGGTGATCTCGTCGAGCGTGGCGATGGTCTCCCGCAGCGTGATCGTGGGGAGGACCGTCACCTGGCCGGCCTGCACCACGACGGGCACGGTGCGGGTCTCCAGCCCGACGAAAGACACCACGAGCTCATAGGCGCCGGGCGGCACGCCCCGCAGCTCGAACGCCCCCGTGGAGTCGGTCGTGGTACCCAGGCGGGTACCGCGCAGGCCGATGTTGATGAGCTCGACGGGCCGGCCGTCGGCCGAGACGACGTGCCCTCGTATCGAGCCGGTTTCTTCCTGCGCCCAGAGCGAAGAAGGGCTGAGCACCGCGAAAAGCAGTGTGACGAGCAGTAACGTTGATCTATACATGGGTTTGAGGAGGGTGTCTGGTTGGATGAAAGGAGGCAAGCGGGGCCGAACCGCCCGGCCTGATTTACTAATTAGACTAAATCTAAATAGTGTGAGGAGGTCTCGCAATCAGGGGGCGTCAAGGTTTCGTGAAGGTGGGGGGCCGTCGTTCCCGGCGGCAGGCCGGCCCCGCTATAATTTGCCATGAAGGCGGCGGGGAACTCCCGGGCGTACCGTATTTTAGAGGCAGGGCATCCCCTTCACCGACCCGCGTGTTTTCGATGAGCGTTTCTTTTGGTGTGATCGTCTTCCCCGGCTCCAACTGCGACCACGACGCCTACCACGTGGCCCGGCACGTGATGGGGCAGGAGGCGCGGTTCATCTGGCACAAGGAGCCCCGCGTGGGCGACGTGGATGTGGTGATCGTGCCCGGCGGCTTTTCCTACGGCGACTACCTGCGGGCCGGCGCCATCGCCCGTTTTTCGCCGGTGATGAAGGACGTGGTACGGTTCGCGCGGGACGGCGGGCTTGTCATCGGCATCTGCAACGGCTTCCAGATCCTGTGCGAGAGCGGGCTGCTGCCGGGCGCGCTGATGCGCAACGCTTCGCTGCGGTTCGCCTGCAAAGACGTGCACCTGCGGGTGGAGCAGGCCGAGACGCCGTTCACGAACGCCCTCACGCCCGGGCAGGTTGTGCGTATCCCCATCGCGCACGGCGAGGGCAACTACTATGCGAGCGAGGAGGTGCTGGACCGTCTCGAAGCGAACGGGCAGGTCGTCTTCCGCTACTGCGACGCCGGCGGGAACGTCACGCCGGAGGCCAACCCGAACGGTTCGGCGCGCAACATCGCCGGGATCGTGAACGAGCGGCGCAACGTGCTGGGGATGATGCCGCACCCGGAGCGGTGCGCCGAGGCGATCCTGGGCAACGAGGACGGGGCGCTGCTCTTCCGCTCGCTCGTGCGGCACTTCGTCGAGGCGCAGGTATAGCCCGGGCGGTGCGTGGTGCCCGGCCTCAGGCCAGCAGACCCACGCCCAGGGTGACGGCAGCGACGAGAACCAGGCCGGGCAGGATCGCCTTGCCCAGGTTACGGTGGCCCATGCCCAGCACCAGGCCGCCTTTGACCAGGGTGTTCGAGACGGTCGCCAGGACGATGGACCGCGCGGCGGTATCGTGCGCAAGGGTGTTCTGCCGGGAGAGTTCGGCCATGGAGAGGGTGATCGCGTCCACGTCGGCCACGCCCGAGACGATGCTGGAGAGGTACACGCCGGTGCTGCCCAGGTACATCTGCGCGGCGTTGGCGACGAGCAGGATCAGGGCGTAGAGCAACCCGAAGGTGATGGCGGGGCCGAGTTCGAAGGGGTTCTTGAGGTTGTCCTGCTCTTCCTGCGGCCCGCGGGGGGCGGCGGCGTAGAAGAAGAGATAGGCGGCGTATGCGAGCGCGGTGGCCGCTCCGGCCGTCATGGGGAGCCAGAGCGTGCGGAGCAGGGCGGTGTTCACCACGGCCACCTCCACCAGCACCCGGAAAAACATGATGGTCCAGGCCAGCAGGATCGCCACGGCGAAAGAGCGGGCGAGCGCGGGTGCGTCGCCGCTGCGCTGGGCGAAGGTGAGCGTGACGGCGGTGCTGGAAGCCATTCCCCCGAGCAGGCCCGTCAGCCCCACCCCGCGCCGGGGCCCGACGAGCTTGATGAGCACGTAGCCGAGGAAGCTGATGCCGGAGATGAACACCACCATCAGCCAGATCTTGTAGGGCACCAGCACATCGAACGGCGGAGGGCCGTACCCGGTGCGCGGCAGCACCGGCAGCACGATGGCCGAGATGACGGCGAACTTGAGCGTGGCGTAGACGTCCTCCCGCGAGAGGTTGCGGGTGAAGGAGCGGGTCTGGAGCTTGACGGCCAGTATCACGGTCGTGGCTACCCCCAGCGCTGCCGCCAGGACGAGGTGGTTCCAGTAGCAGAGCATGCCGGCCAGCAATACGAGCAGGACGGCGATCTCGGTGGTCATGCCGGCCGCTCCTTCGCGTGCCTGGATGAAATAGGCCACCGTAAGCAGCACCCCTACGACGAGCAGCACCACGCCCAGGACGAGCATCGTCCCGGTGAGCTCGGCCACGAGCGGGGTCGTGCAGCCGAGCAACCCCAGCAGGGCAAACGTCCGCACGCCGGCAAACAGTTCCGGCGTTCCGCGCTTCGGATGCTCCTGGACATAGGCGTATTCGCGCTGAAGCCCCACCAGCAACCCGATCACGAGGGCGGCGCCGAAACGGGTGAGCAGGTCGAGCGGTTCGAGGTTTTCCATCGGGCATTCGGTTGGGTTCCCCGGAAGAAAAGCGTGGCTCCGCCGAGAGTCAACCGGGGATCGCTTCGGAGGGTGACGGTGTGTGCCGGTATCGCGGCGGGATCGGAGGGGGCCGCATCGGCTGGCCGAAGGCGCCTGAACCCCCGCCTGTGCTCGGGCGTAGACAGGCGCACCCTGCAGGCTCCGTCCTTTCTCGTCAACCGGAGGCAAGATGACCGACTTCTCCGCCGCGCCCGTCACCCTGTTCCTGCTGGTGGCCAACGTGCTCGTCAGCGGCTATGCGCTGTTCTCCGATCCGGGGCTGATCGACCGGCTGGCCTTCAAGCCGCGTCGCATCCTCGACGGGAAGGAATATTACCGGCTGATCACGGGCGGTTTCGTTCACGTGGGGCTGGGGCACCTGGCCTTCAACATGATCACGCTGTATTTCTTCGGCCCATACCTGGAGGTGCTGCTCGGGTCGGTGCGGTTTCTGCTGATCTATTTCGGTGCCGAGCTGGCCGCCCACGGGCTTTCGCTCTGGATGCACCGGGGCCACCCGCAGTATGCCGCTGTGGGAGCTTCCGGGGCGATCAGCGGCATTGTCTTCGCCTACTGCCTGTTCAACCCCTTCAGCCAGATCGGGCTGTTTTTTGCGATCTGGATTCCGGCATGGGCGTTCGCCGTCGGGTTCGTGGTGTTGTCCATCGTGGCGATGGGGCGGCGGGCGCCGGGCGAGACGGGCGGGCTGGCGCACGAGGCGCATCTGGGCGGGGCCGTCGGCGGGCTGCTGCTGACGATCCTGCTCGAGCCCCGCGCCCTGCCGATCTTTCTCAGCCAGCTGGGTGTTTGAACGTCCCGTGAAGCTTCCGTTATTGATCCAGGGACATTAACGGTATATTAACGAAGGAAAGGCCGCTGGTCCGTTATTGGTTCTTGCCTGTTTGCAGAAGGAGCCGTATCTTGGGGCACCTCATGCGGCCTGGGCACCTCCTGGCAGGTCGCTCCGTCGCGTCATGACATGGGCAACCAAAAAGCTCGGCTCGGCCGGGCTTTTTGCGCCGGGGCCTCTCCTTTCATCGTACGCCCCGGGCGGGTGTGGATATCTTTGTGCATCGTTTGTGGATTAAAACCCGCCGTTCGTGGCTTGACTTCCCTCGCCCGCCGCGATATACTGCTCTCAGTGCCTGACGGCACGGTTCCTTGACGCGATGGAGTCTCTGGGCTGCATGAGGTCGGCCCGCAGCGGGTCGGAAGACCCGGCGGGGCCGATGCGACGCCCCGGGAAGCGGCGTGGAAGACGGGCCTCCGGGCCGGTCGGAAGCGGTCGCTTTTCGGATGCCGGTGCAGGCCCCGGCCGGACGGGCCTACTGTGTTGCTGCTGTCACGACAGCGGGGCGCAGAGGTACGAACCAGGCGGGGTGCCATCTCACGTACCGGCATGGCACGGCGCGGGCGAACCGGGAGCGCTCCGGCGTTCCGGTGATCGCCGCACCGGGGCCGGCGAGACCCCGGCGGCCGTGCATCGACCCCGGCGAACACCGGGGAGGATGGCGGCACGACCGATGCCCTGTATCGCCTTCGATCCCACAGGCACCGGTTCTTCCGGTGGCCGGGACGAGGCGCACGGCAGGGCATGCTACCGTGGCAGCGATGCCGCGGGAATCGGGTCGGGCGCTTCGGCAGCGGGCAGGTAGCAGCGGGAAAGGCACGCCGCAAGGCCCCTTTCCGGCACGATGCCTGTCCGAAACCGTGGCGGGCCGAAATCCATATAGACCCGTGGTTCCACGTCGTGTGCCCATGCGGCGTGGATAGGCGTCCCGGCGACCACCGGGGGCGCGGAAACCCACCCCGTCGATCAGACGGGAGAGACGGGCCTCCCGGCTGGTTTGGAATGGACACCCCGGTGATCCATCGAACCAGGGGAGGCCGTCGCGTCGAGGAAATAGCTGGCAAGCTGCCCGCGGGGGCGGCTTTTTTTGTTTTGCGCAACGCCCCGGGGTGCGACGTGGACCGCCCGGCTCCCCTCACCGCCGTCGTCATCAACTACCAGACGCCCGACCTGCTGGAGACGGCGGTGCGTTCCTTCCATCGCGCCTATCCGGTCGTCCCCCTCCTGGTCATCGACAACGGCTCGCGGGACGATTCGCGGGCCCGCATCGAGGCCCTCGGGCAGGAACTCGGGCCCGTCCTCACACCGCTCCTGCTCGAGGAGAACATCTACCACGGCCCGGCCATGCACCGGGCGATGATGCACCTCCAGACGCCGTACGTCTATTTCTTCGACAGCGACACCGAGACGAAGCGCCCGGGTTTCCTCGAAGCCATGCAGGCCCGGCTCGAAGCCGACCCGATGCACTACGGCGCCGGGAAGGTGGTGCGGGTGAACCGCCGCGGGTTTGCCGATCCGAAGGGGACGATCCCGGTGCTCGCCAGCGCACACATGCTGCTCCGGCGCGCGGTGTACCTGCAACTCCCGCCGTTCATCCACCACGGCCTGCCCGTGCTGAAGAACTGTGCCGCCGCCGCCGAGCGGGGCTACCGGCTGGTGGATTTCCCCATCGAGGACTACGTGACGCACTTCGGGCGAGGAACGGCCCGGCGGTACGGCTACGGGCTCGGCCTGCGTAGCCGGCTGGACTACCTGCTCAACAAGCTCGGGCTGTGACGTTCACGTTAGCCCCCGAACGTGTCCAGGTGGGCGAGAAGGTCGTGCCAGTCGTGGAAGCGGAAGACATACTCGTCGCGGCGGTCGTCGGTGGTGTACCAGGCGACCTGCCAGCCGGCGCGGCGGGCACCCTCCACGTCGGTATGGTACGAGTCGCCCACGTAGAGGATGGCTTCCGGGGCGGTGCCGGCCCGGCGGGTGGCCTCTTCGAAGAGCTTCGGGTGCGGCTTGAGGTAGCCCACCTCCTCACTGATGACGATCACCTGTGCACGGTCGCGAAGGTCGGGGAACCGGTCCAGCTTGGCGTGCTGGATCTCGGCAAAGCCGTTCGTGAGGAGGCCCACGGGGAAGCGGTCGGCGACGGCGTGGAAGGCCGTCGCGGCCCCGTCGAGGAACGACCAGTGTTCGGCATAGCGGGCCAGGTAGTGCTCGCCCAGCGCGTCCGGGTCGAGGGTGGTGAGGCCGAGTGTGGCCAGCGTGCGGGCGAAGCGCAGGTGCTGGACGTCCTCCCGGGTGAGGCGACCGGCGGCGTAGTCTCGCCAGAGTGCGGCGTTGTGGGTGTGGTAGGTGGCCTGGACGTGCGCGAGCGGGTGCGGCGCGAAGGCCGCCCGGTGGGCCGCGTACACGTCGGCCAGCGCCCGTGCCTCGGCCCGGCGGTGGTCGAGCAGCGTGTCGTCGAGATCGAAGTAGACGAAGCGGACGGGCATGGGGGTGGCGTGGTGTGTAGTGCGTAGTGTGTAGTGCGTGGTGGGTAAAGATCGAGTTCTACGAAATACGGACTACGAAATACGCACTACATCAGAGCGCCTTCTCGTACATCGCGTACTCCTTGTCCACGACGCCGCCGAGGGCTTCGAGGGCGTTGATGAGCACCCGGTTGGTGTCCAGCACCCAGCTCATCTCGCAGGCCACGTAGCCCCGTCGTTGCCCGCGGACGACGGTTTCATGGATCAGCAGGGCATCGAGCCCGCGCCCCTGGTATTTCTTACGCACTCCCATGAGCGGCATACGGATCTCCTTGAAGGCGTGAAGCCAGTCGTAGGCCAGCAGCTTGAGCAGCCCGGTGGGGAAAAGACGGCCGTCCGGCAGGTTGACCAGGGCCTCGTTCAGGTTCGGCAGCGAGACGACGAAGGCGATCGGCTCGCCGTCGTCTTCGAGGAGGTAGACCAGTTCCGGGTCGACGATCTGCTTCAGGTCCCTGGCCAGGCGGGCGAACTCGCGCTCGGTCATCGGCACGTGGCCCCAGTTGTCGGACCAGGCGTCGTTGTAGATGTCGAGCACGGCGTGGGCGTCTTCGTCGAAGCGCGACATGTCCAGCGTGCGCAGCGTGATGGTGGGGTTGCGCCGTCGCACGAGGGCCACGCCGCGCTCCAGCTTGTCCGTCCGGACGAACTTCTGGTGGGCATAGTAGGCCCACATGGTCATGGCCCGGCTGAAGCCGTAACGTTCGAGGTAGTCGACGTAGTAGGGCGGGTTGTAGGGCATCAGGATTGAGGGCCGGCGGTCGAAGCCGCGCACGAGCAGGCCGGCGGTGTCGTTGAGCGACGGGTTGGCGGGGCCGCGCACGCCGGTCATCCCCTGTGCCCGGAGCCAGGCTTCGGCGGCGTCGAAGAGGGCCTCGGCGACCTCGTACCGTTCCACGCACTCAAAGAAGCCGAAGAATCCGTTGCCATCGGCGTATTTCTTCAGGTGCATGCCGTTGACGATGGCGGCGATGCGGCCGAGGACCTGCCCGCCGGCGTCTTCGGCCAGGAAAAGCTGCATCTTCCCGTGCTCAAAAAAAGGGTTTTTTCTGGGATGGAGCGTTTTGGCCACGTCCATCCGGAGCGGGGGGACCCAGTACCGGTCGCCCCGATAAAACGTGTACGGGAAGTCGATGAAGCGCTTGCGGTCGCGCCGGGTGTGGACGGGACGGACGGAGAAGGGGGTCGTCATACGCAACCGGAGCCGGGGGGGAGCGAGCGGACCGGTTCAGAAGGCGCCGTTGGACGGGATGACGCCGTGCTTGCGGCCGACGCGCTGGAAGGCTTCGAGGATGAAGTCGAGCTCTTCGTCCGTGTGGGTGGCCATGTAGGAGGTACGCATGAGCGACTGGCCCTGCGGCACGGCCGGCGGCACCACGGCGTTGACGAAGACGCCCTCTTCGAGCAGGTCTTTCCAGAAGCGGAAGCACGTCTTCAGGTCGCCCACGACGACGGGGATGATCGGCGTCTGGCTCGTCCACACGTTGAAGCCGAGCCGGCGGAAGCCTTCGCGCATGTAGTCCGAGATTTCCCACAGGCGCCGGACGCGCCACGGCTCGGCCTCCAGGATGTCGAGGCATTTGAGCACGGTGGCCACGTTGGCCGGCGGCATCGAAGCGCTGAAGATATGGGCCGAGCTGTTGTGACGGATGTATTCGATTACTTCGCGGTCTCCGGTGACGAAGCCGCCGAGGGAGGCGAAGCTCTTCGAGAAGGTGCCGGTGGTCAGGTGGACCTCCTGTTCGAGGCCGAAGTGGGCGGCGCTGCCGCGTCCGCCGGGGCCGACCACGCCGACGGCGTGGGCATCGTCGAGCATGAGGGCCGCACCGAACTCTTCGGCCAGCGCCAGCAACTCCGGCACCCGGGCCAGCGTGCCGCTCATCGAGAAGACGCCGTCGGTGACGATGAGTTTACCGGCCTCGGGCCGCTGGCGCTGCGCCTTTTCGAGGAGCATGCGCAGGTGCTTGAGGTCGTTGTGGCGGTAGCGCCAGGTCTCGGCCAGGCTCACCTGGGTGCCGGCGACGATGCAGGCATGGTTGTCCTTGTCCGAGAAGATGATGTCTCCCTTGCCGGCGATGGCCTGGATGACGCCCTGGTTCGTCATGTAGCCGGTGGAGAAGAGCACGGCGGCTTCGCGCCCCATGAACCGGGCCAGACGCGCTTCGAGCTCGAGGTGCAGGTCGAGCGTGCCGTTGAGAAAGCGGCTGCCGGTACACCCGGTCCCGTATTGCTCGATGGCCCGCTGGGCCGCCTCCTTCACGCGCGGGTCGGAGAGCAGGCCCAGGTAGTTGTTCGAGCCGGCCATGATGACTTCCCGCCCGTTGATGATGGCGCGCGTGCCGTCGTTCCGCTCGATGGCGCGGAAGTAGGGATACAGGTCCGCCGCCTTGACCTGGGCGTACAGCTCGGTCGGCTCGAAGAAGCGATAGCACTTGTCGAACAGGGACGGGGCGGGCTTGACGGGAGGCGAGACTTCCTCCGCAGCGGTGTCTGGCTTGCGATAGCCTTCAGGCGTCATCGGCTTGCCTCACGAAAATGGGACGAAACGGTAAACCAGGACAACGACCACAGGAGCCGGGGTAACGAAAAGGTTAACCCGCTGAATATACGGCTTCTCCGGATATTATATGTGCAGACCCGGCAAATCACGTCAAAAAAAACAGTTTGCGATGGACAGGTGTTAAAAAAAGAATCATGTTGGCGCTTATTGTGCTAAAATAATTAGTTTCTGTGTCGTCAATGCAATAATTTGGCAATGAAACCGCGCCTGTCCGGGGGAAGGGGCGGGCAGGCGCGGCGGCGTAAGGCAGCGTGAAATGCGGGCTGCAAAATGTTTGTTCCCCGGTGTTTGGGGGAGAAGCTTTTCGCGCAGAAGGTTCACGATAAAAGGGTTCAGAAGGTTACGCGCAGGGTGGCGGTCATGCCGGCGGGTTGCACGGCGGGGTGCAGGCGAAGCGTCAGGTCTTCGCCGACGTCGAAGTCGAAGAGGTGGGCGCTGACGTAGGCGTCGAGGATCTGCAGGCCGTAGGCCAGGCCGAGGGCCAGGATGGTCAGATCCCGGTTGCGGCGCAGGTTGTCCCGCCGTGCCCGCAGGGGGGCCGAAGAGATGGGCCCGAAGCGGGCGGCGAGCCGGTTGTAGGCGTCCTCGAACTCGGCCCGGGGGTTTTCGTCGAGCTGGCCGCTTTCGACCAGTTCCTGAAAGGCCTTGTACTGAAAGGCCTGCCGGTAGAGGATATATTCGTCGTGCAGGTTGAGGGCGGTCCAGGTGAGGAAGCCGAGGCCGCCGTAGACGATGGGGAGCTTGTAGTATTGCCGGTTATAGATCTGGCCCCAGCCCGGCAGGACGGCGGCGCGCCAGAGGGCCCCGCGCGGCGAGTGGGATTCCGGGGTGGCGCTCGTGTCTGCGAGGGCCTGGGCGCGGGCGGGCCGGGCGGTGAGCGCCGGCACCAGCAGCATCACGGCGGCGAGGATTGCCCACGCCGGAGACCGCCGGGGCGCACGCCGGTTCGTACGCCGGCTTTCCTCGGAGCAGCCCGCCGGCATCGAAGCACGGCACATCATGCGGGGGGTTGATGACCGGAAGGCCCGGACGCTGCGGGTTGGACAGGCCTCCGGGCGGCTAGGGGAGGAGCAGCTCGACCAGGCGTTCCAGGTCTTCGTCCGAGTAGAAGGCGATCTCGATGCGGCCGCCCTTGCTGCCCCGTTTGATTTGCACCTGGGTGCTGAGGTGTTTGCGCAGCCGGTCGGTGAGGGCCTGCAGCTGCAGGGCGTCGCGGTCCGGCGGTGCCGGTTCGGGCGGCCTGGGCGGGCTGCCGCCGGCCTCCCGTGCCTGCGACTGGTGCCAGGCCCGCACGCGCTCTTCGACCTCGCGCACCGACAGGCCCTGTTCGAGCACGGCGTTGAGCAGGCGCCGCTGCACCGCCTCGTCTTCGACATTGACGAGGGCGCGGGCATGGCCCACCGTGATCGAGTTGTCGCGCAGGGCGGCCTGCACCGGGGGGGGCAGCTTCAGCAGGCGCAGGAAGTTGGCCACCGTCGAGCGGTTCTTCGACACCTTCTGCGCCACCTGTTCCTGCGTCAGGTTGCACTCTTCGATCAGGCGCTGGTAGCCCAGGGCGACCTCGATGGGGTTGAGTTCCTCCCGCTGGACGTTTTCCACCAGGGCCATCTCCAGCATGGCTTCGGTGTCCGCCTCGCGGACGTAGGCCGGGATGCGCTTGAGCCCGGCGCGGCGGGCGGCCCGCAGGCGGCGTTCCCCGGAGATGACTTCGAACCGTCCGTTGCCCATCGCCCGCACGGTGATCGGCTGGATGATGCCCAGCTGTGCGATCGAATCGGCCAGCTCGTTGAGCGCGGTTTCGTCGAAATCCTTTCGCGGCTGGTAGGGGTTGGGGCGGATGTGGTCGATCTCGATGTCGGCCACCCGGCCCAGGTAGCGATACCGGTCCTCGAAATTGTAGAGACGGCTTTTGGGCAGTTCCCCCCCTTCCTGCACGTTGGGCGCCTCTTCGGCCTGTGTAGAAGGCAGCAGGGCGTTCAGGCCTCTACCGAGCGCAGCTTTTCTGGAACCCATAGACGATGTTTTGTCGAGACGATGAAAAAAATGGGGCGACGTCGGTCCTCACGGTGAGGCACTACAGCGCGAACCCGTTGGCCGGGGTGGACGATGCGTACGACCCGTCGCGGCCGTTGTGGCGCACGCCCTGCCCGGAGGCTTCTTCCTTGATTTCCTCGTAATGTTGAAGGTAGCGCTGGTTGTTCTTCAGAATCTCGCGGGCGAGCGCGATGTAGTTGCGCGCGCCGATGGAGGTGGCGTCGTAGAGCAACACGGGTTTGCCGAAGCTGGGAGCCTCCGAGAGCCGGACGTTGCGTTGTACGATGGTCTTGAACACCTTGTCGCCGAAGTAGCGACGCACCTCGCTGGCGACCTGGTTCGAAAGCCGCAGCCGCGTGTCGAACATGGTCAGCAGCACGCCTTCGAGTTCCAGTTCGGGGTTCAGGTGCTGCCGGACGATTTTGATGGTGTTGAGCAACTGTCCCAGTCCCTCCAGCGCGAAGTATTCGGCCTGCACCGGAATCAGGACCGAGTTGGCGGCTGTCAGTGCGTTGAGCGTCAACAGGCCGAGCGACGGCGGGCAGTCGATCACGACGAAGTCGTACTTCCGCCGGGTGCGGACCAGCGCGTTCTTGAGGATCCGCTCGCGTTCGAGCACGTCGATCATCTCGATCTCGGCACCGACCAGGTTGATGTGGCTGGGCACCACATCCAGGAACGGCATCTCGGTGGGGCGGATGGCGTCCTCGATGGTCGTGTCGCCGATGAGCACCTCGTAGGTGGAAGCCGTTACGGTGCGGGGATCGATGCCAATGCCCGAGGTACAGTTGGCCTGGGGGTCGAAGTCGAGCAGGAGGGTCGGATGCTCGGTGGCCGCCAGCGAGGAGGCCAGGTTTACCGACGTCGTGGTCTTTCCGACACCGCCTTTCTGATTCGCAACTGCTATGACCTTTCCCATTCGATCGTCCGGGGTTCGATGTGTGGGCTGGGCTTCGAAGGAAGCGCGGCGCTTGGAGGAGGGTTTCGCAGTGTAGCTCCGACGCAGGCTGCACAAATACCGCAATGTATAAAGAAACCGGCGGCCAAGCCAGTATGATCCGGTGAAAATCCGGAAAGCGACACGAGCCGCTCCGTCCGGAGCGGCTCGTGGGGAGACGGGCCTTCGGCGAGCGGCGCCGGCGAGACGTCCCTGTCTGATGTGCGTTATCGCGCGGGAAAGGGCTGGCCCGGGCAGGTCACCCGCTCTCGGCCGCGTGCAACGGATCCCTGACGCGGACGGCCCGGTCGCCGTGCGGCTGGTTTACATCGACGAGGGCGGCACGATCCCGTTGAGGCGCATATAGGTGACCAGGTTGCCGTAGTGCTCGTAGTTGTGCGCGGCGTTGAAGGCCAGGATGGCCGAGGCCGCCATCTTGCGCCCGAACAGGTCCCGCATCTGGCTGCCCTCGGCGTCGGTCAGCCTGGCGTAGACGCCCGTGCAGTAGTCGAAGCCATCCTTCAGCGCGGCGAGGATCGCGTCGCGGGTGGTGGCCGTCTCCTCGTAGTTCCGGGTGTTGGGGTTGGCTTCCCCGGCTGCCGTGGCGCAGAAAAAGAACTGGGCGTTGGCCACGTGGGCCAGGATCTGTCCGGCGGTCCGCACTTCGTCGGTGGGCCGGTAGGCGTACATCTTCTCGTCGAGCATCTCGGCCGTCTTCAGGAGGTTGGTGACGGTGATGTCGTGCAGGCCCTTGAGGGAGGTGATGACGGGGTTTTCCGGAGGGGTGGCTTCCTGGGCATGGAGGCGGGCTGGCGGCAGGAGCACCAGCAGCAGGGTCAGCAGCGCGAGCGGTTTCATGGGAGGCAGGGGATTGGTGTGAGGAACGGTGCCTTCGAGCGCACAAGGTAACCGATGGGCCGCCGGGATCAAAGCCGGCTGTCGTTATTGGCCCAACCTGGCTTTTTCCGGGCAGGGCATTTCAGATTCCACTTGTATGACATGTTACTTATTTTTATATTGCACGTGAAAGCCCTTTTCCCGGATTCCCATCGTCGCATCACCATCATGAAGTGGCCCGTCTTGCTGCTCTTGCTGCTCCTTGGAGCGGTTGCGCCTGTCCATGCCCAAACGGGTAAGATCGCCGGATACGTGCGTGACGCCGACACGGGAGATCCCCTGCCCGGTGTCAACGTCGTCCTGGAGGGTACCCTCAGGGGAAGTGCGACAGACATAGATGGCTACTATGTCATCTTGAACGTGCCACCGGGCGAGTATGCGGTCACGGCTTCTTTTCTGGGGTATCAACCGGTAACCAAGACCGGGGTGGAGGTCAACACGGGGCGGACGACGGAACTGGATTTCACCCTTGCCGTGGCGACCGTGGAGCTGGGCGAGGAGGTCATCGTGAGTGCAGAGCGGCCCGTCATCGACCCCGAGCGCATCGCCTCGAGCGAGATCATACAGCTCGACGAAGTGACCGTCTCGCCGGGGGTCTACGACCTTGCCGACGTCCTCGACCTTACCGTGGACGTCACCGACGGGCACTTCCGGGGTGGCCGGACGGGCGAGGAGATCTATCTGCTCAACGGGATCAACATCATCAATCCCATTAACAACAGCCGGGCTTTTCAGCCGTCGGCTATGGGGATCGAAGAGGTTGAAGTGATCACGGGCGGATTTCCGGCCGAGTACGGCAATGCGCAGAGCGGCGTCGTCAACATCGCGCTGCGCGAGGGGAACGCCCACCGGTGGGAAGGGGAAGCGTCGGTCCGCCTCCGCGCCCCGGGCCGGAAGCATTTCGGGCCGGGCGTCTTTGATGCCGATGCCCACGCCTACATACAGGCCTTTGACAGCGTTGAAGAATGGGCGGGCGACAGCGGCGAAGGCGAGTACTACAATTTCATCGGATACGGCTTCGGCAACATTTACGGGGCGGACTCCGTGCAGGCTGCCCGGATTGCCTACGAACTCTGGCGTCAGGCGCGGGAGGAACTCAACAGCACCTACGGTCAGGGGATCGACAGCGACGTGCAGGTGGCGCTCGGAGGTCCGCTCACCTCCTGGGCCAGGACGTTTCTCGCCACCCGGTTCGAAAGCACCTGGCCGGTGTTTCCGTACGACCGCCCGCTCGAGTCGCAACAACTGCTGGGCAACGTCACCTTCGGCCTGGGAGGGGGGACGAGCCTGCGCCTGGCCGGGGCCTACAGCTATGCCGAGGAGCTTCAGGCGAGCAGCAGCTTCTGGAACTGGCTCTGGGACCGGGCCATCGGCCTGGCTCCGGTACAGGAAAGGACCTTCGCTCTCGGCACCCGTTTCTCTTATGCCGTCTCCGACCGCACGTTTTACGAGGCGAATCTGACCGCCCTGCGAACCCACACCAGGCAGGGCGCGACCGTCCTCGACCCGAACCGCTATCGGGAAGACGCGGCCGATGCGGGGGTCTGGCGCTACTTCAACCCGCCCGACCAGTTCCGGGTGGGGTATATGGAGAATGACTTCCTCAACGAAAGGACGTGGACGTGGGCCCTGGACGCCGCCTATAACAGCCAGGTCACGAATAACCACCTGGTCAAAGCCGGCCTGCAGGCCCGCCTGTATGACATCAACGTCCGAAACCGCCGGAACCTCTCCAGCCCGTCGGACGCCCAGGACGAGCGCTTCCACGTCAATCCCGTGGATCTCTCGCTCTTCGTACAGGACAAGCTCGAGTACAGCGGGATCATCGCGAGCATCGGGTTGCGCCTCGATGCCTACAACCAGAACACCGAGTATTACACGAACCAGTTTGCCCCCTACCTCAACCCGAACTTCGACCCGAAGAAGCCCCCGGTCGGGGACAACGCCTACCTGAGTCCCGACCTGGCTGCCAGAGACCGGACACCGTGGGTCGTGCGGTTGCAGCCGCGTTTCGGTGCCTCCTTTCCGGTGTTCGTCGGCACCGTTTTCCATCTCAACTACGGGGCCTTCCTGCAACGTCCCTCGTTCGAGCGGACGCTGGCCTCCCGCATCCAGCGCTCCAATTCGAACGCCATCATTCGTTTCGGCAATCCCCGGCTCAAGCCCGAGGAAACGAAGATGTACGAAGTGGGCGTGGCACAGGCCCTGCCTGCGGGCTTCACGCTGGACGTCTCGGGCTATTACAAGGACGTGAAAAACCTCGTTCAGCTTGCTTTTTTCCGTCTGAGGGAAGGGCTCCCGTATGAGACGTTCGTCAACCGGGACTATGCCGATATCCGCGGGTTCCGGGTTTCCCTCGTGCGGCGCTCGGGTCCGGTGCGCGGTTTCGTCCGCTACCACTACAGCATTGCTACCGGCAAGACGTCCTCGGCCTTCGATGCCCCGCCGACGTTCACGCTCCTCGAAAGCGGTGAGGTTGACGTCTCCGGGGGGGCGCTCAACCTCAACGACGTGCTGCTCGATTTCGACCGGACCCACAACCTGCTCGTCCAGCTTACCCTGAGCACGCCCTCGAACTTCGGTTTCGAGATCGCAGGCTTCAACCCGCTCGGAGGGCTCAACCTCAGTGTGAAAAGCCGCATGCTGAGCGGGCGTCCCTACACGTATGCCGGCGAAGGTACGGGGCTGGAAGGGGTGCTTCTGGCCAACCGCCGCAGCCCGGCCGAATACCAGACAGACCTCAAGATCAACCGGCGGTTCGAGGGACTCGTCGGGGGGGCAGACCTCGTCCTCTTTGCAGAAGTGATCAACCTCTTCAACAACCGCCACTACGACTACAACTACGTCTTCGGCGATCCGCTCCTGATTCGTTCCTACGAAGGCGATGCCGACGAACCGATCGAGTTGATCATCCCGCCCAACGGCAGCTTCACCGCCAATCAGGAGTGGCGGATCTATGACAACCTGCCCCGTTCCTTCTACGTCGGTGTCAATCTCGACTTCTGAAGGTGCTAACCTGTTCAGCCCGGTACAACGATGCGGCTTGTTCTCTTCTTTTCTCTCGGCGTGATCCTGCTCGGGGCTGCCCCCGAGGCAACGGCCCAGCTCCGCCAGTACGAGGTGCACCGGCGGGGGATGCTTCACGAGACCATCTACAATACCGGCGAGATCGGCCGGGCCTATCACCAGGGACAGGCGGGCAACGATACGAACGTCCCGCTCATGGAATGGCCCGGCTATTCGGCCACCGTCGTCGATGACATCTCCTTCGACGGGAAACACTACATCATCGGCGGGGGGATGAACATCTCGGGCGAAGCCGCCGACACCACCCAGCGCATGTTCGCCTTCGCCGGGGGGGTGGGCTCCAGCACGCCGGAGCAGGTCGCCGGCCGGTGGGTCTTTCCCTACGGCGTCTTTCGCACCGAAAACTATCCCGTGCTGGACAACGGCGAACTGAATCCGGACTACAACCCCGACGAAGCCGAGGAAATCATCGTCTCGACCTGGGGCACCTCCCTGGGCGTCCTCGTCACCCGGACCACACGGGCCTGGAGCTACCCGGACTACGACGACTTCATCATCTACGAGTACGAGCTCGAGTACACCGGCGACCGCGACGGCGACCTCATCCCGGACACGGAGGCACCGCTCACCGATGTCCTCGTCAGCTTTGTGTATGGCTTTGCCGGCAACATGTTCGGTTACCAGCGGGAGTACAACCGCTGGCTGTATACGGACTACGAGCGAAACGACCAGCGCGCGCGTTTCGACCCCACGCGCTGGCTTGCTTACAACCTTCACATGAACGGCCTGCCCGATCCGGTCTACCGCGACGCGTGGGGTGCGAGCGGGGAGAACGGCGGCGGCCTCAACGCCCCCGGTGCGCCCGGCTTCATGATGCTCTACTACGACATGGAGCATCTCGCCACCCCGGACGAGACGCACGCCGACGTGGCCGTTGAGGACTCGGCCATCGTGTGGACGACGCAGTACGGCGGCGGGCCCAAAATCATCCAGCCGTGGATGGTCCGGCTGGAGACGAGCAACCTCCGGCAGTCGAAGATAGAACAGCAGCTCGTCGTCGATCCCCGGAAGAACCCGCCCTACCGTGGCGGTTCGGTCGAGCCTCCGGCCGGGGATACCACCTCCGCCATATACCGGTGGTACCAGGAGTACTGGGTCGGGCGAGGCCGGTTCAACCACCGCCAGACACGTAAAGCCGTGGGTCGCTTCTTCACGTTCGGTCCCTACACCCTCCGCATCGGTGACAGGCTCCGCTTCGCCTATGCCGAGGTCATCGGGTACGGCGCCGCCACCCGGGAGGAAACGGAGGCGGGACTGGTGGATTTCGGGGGCTCGTGCGGCGAGGATTGCGGCGAGGCGAGCGAGCGCGCCTTCTATCCCGTTCCGAACTACGCCGAGGTCATTCGCTACGGCGGCACGGCTTTTCCCCCGACGTATCCCTACGGCTTCCAGTATGAATACGGTAACACGTATCTCTCCGAATACGGCCTCCCGGATTACGTCAACTCCGACGTGGTGACGGTCCGTGACGTGGCCGACAAGGCAAAAGAGGCCTACACCGGCAGCGCCGAGGGACCACCCTATGCCATCGAATCCTTCCCTCCGACGGGGGTCTACCGGCTTCCGATCCCCGTGCCGGCGCCCGCCATCGAGGTGGCCAGCGACGAGCGCGCCCAGAACGTGATCTTCTGGGGGCCCCAGGTGGAGAGCTTCGAGCACGAGCGGCTGCAGGGCCGGCTCGATCACTATGCCGTCTATCGGGCCCGGCACCCCGTCGGTCCCTGGCAACTGCTGGCCAGGGTGACGCCGGGTGATCCGGACTTCATCAACAACGGGGACATCTCCTTCGTGCCCGAGGGGTACTACTTCGTTCGCGACCCGGAGCCGCGTGTGGGCGAGACGTACTACTACTCCGTGCTCAGCGTCGACGAGGCAGGGCGTACGAGCGGGCGGACCAACCTCACGCGGTACGAGACGCAACTCGGCCCGGCCGATGAATTGCGCGAGGTCTACGTCGTCCCCAACCCGTTCGTGGTTCGCTCGGGTTTCGGCGGGGCGGTGGAAAGCCAGCTCCGGCTCGGCTTCTACGGCCTGCCGGCACGGGCCACGATCAAGATCTATTCCTTCGCGGGGCAGCTCGTGGAGACCATCGAGCACGACGACCCCACGTACTCGACGGCTTATCTCCAGGTCACGCGCAACAACCAGCGCCTCGCCTCGGGGGTCTATTTCTACGTCGTCACGACCCCTTCGGGCGAGATGGCGCGTGGCAAATTCGCCATCATCCGTTAATCAGGGCAGGGTCAGGTTATGTTGCATCGCATGCGCACGGAAGCGTCCTGCCGGCTCCTCGGAGTCGTGGCAGCGCTCCTGATCGGATGGGTTGCCCCGTCGGCGGCAGCCCAGAAAGTGGGGACGACCTCCTTCCAGTTTTTGAAAGTGATGCCGGTTGCCCGGGCTACGGCCATGGGGGACGCGTATGCGGCCCTCGCCCGGGGGGCCGAGGCGCTCTTCTGGAACCCGGCCGGCCTGGCTCTCACCGACGGGATCGAGGTGACGGGCACGCACATTCCCTACCTCGTCGACACCCGCATCTCCTCGGCCGGCCTGGCCTTCGCACTGGGGGACTTCGGCCGCCTGGGGCTTCAGATCCAGTATGTCGACTACGGGGACCTCGTCGAGACGCGGACGGACCTGCTGGGGTTCAACGCGGACGGAACCTTCAACCCCGGCCTTACGGGCAACACCTTCAGCCCACAGGCCTGGGCGTTCGGGCTCTCCTACGGGCGCGCCCTCAACGATCAGTTCCGCATCGGGCTCACCGGCAAGTACGTCTATGAGTCGCTCTACAACGGGAATACTACCTTCACCGACCCTCAAAGCGGGGCGGTATACAACACCGGCGCCGGTGTCCTGCTTTTCGACTTCGGGCTTCAGTATGACACCGGGTTCCGCTCGCTTCAGCTGGGTGCCGCCGTGCAGAACTTCGGGGCGGAGGTGGCCTTTGTCGAGGAGAGTTTCGCAGCCCCGCTGACGTTCCGGCTCGGTGTTGCGGCCAACCTGATCGGGCCGGGGGCGCTGCTCCAGCCCCATGCGGGCCAGCGCCTCACCGTGGTCTACGACCTCCATCAACCCAACGACTACGACCAGCAGATGCATCTCGGGCTGGAGTATGCCTTTGCGGAGGTGCTCACCCTCCGGGCCGGCCGGAAACTCAACTACGACACCGAGAACTGGACGTTCGGAGGGGGTATCCGTCTTGCCCTCGGTTCCTCGGACTTCTCGTTTGACTACTCCTATTCCGGGATGAGTGTTGATCTCGGCGTGGCCCATCGCCTTACCCTGAGTGCCCGGTTGAAGTAACACACGTCCAGCATCTTTTCCTGCGATGACTTTCCCCTTCTTTGCTTGCAGACTCGTCGGTGCCGCGGCGATCGTAGCCCTTTTCGCCGTCTCGGCCGTTGCACAGGACGTAGCGAACCCCCTCTCGTTTCAGGGACTGGATCAGGCAGCCACGCCGGGAGCTCGTGCCCGCGCCATGGGCGGTTTTCTCGTCGGCGACGCCCGCGACGCCACGGCGCTCTTCGCTGACCCGGCCGCCCTCGGCCGGCTCGCCGGCCCCGAAATCCGGCTCGGCGGCGGCTTCACCGCGACGCACCGGGAGCAGCGGCAGCGGTGGATTCCCAACCGGGTCTATGCCGAACTCAGCCTCCTCTTCGAGAACGATCCGGAGGCCGTGCACCCCACCCGGGCCTTCGACACGATCCGGCCGGACTGGGCGTATGACCGGAGCGCGGTGCGGCCGGTGCTCGGGGCCGTCGCGTTGCCGCTTCCGGGCCGGGTGGCCGGCTTCACGTTTACGGCCGGGCTGGGCTTCGCGCAGGTCGCCTCGCTCGATCACTACTACCAGAACAACAATGCCCTCGACCCGAACATCGGGCAGCTCCGGCCGGCTCCGATCCCGCGCGTGCAGGATGGCGATTCCCTCCTCGTCGACTGGTTCCAGTTCAGCCGGGAACGGGAAGGGGCGCTCTACGGCATCACGCCGGCCCTGGCGGCGCGCCGGGGCCCGTTCTTGCTCGGCGTGGCCGTCACCATCCTGACGGGCACGTCCGACGACCGGGAGCACCGGCTCGGCCGCGGCCTGCTCACGCTCCGCTACAACAATGACTTCTCCCTGGTCCCTTCCCCCATCGGGGAAGAAATCACCACCGGCTCATCGGACTACAGCGGCGTGCGGGCGGTGCTCTCCGGCCGGCTCGACATGGATCAGTTCGCCGTCGGCATCGCCCTCCGGCCCGGCTTTACGCTGAAACGGACGTGGACGCAGGCGGGAGCCCGGAGCGGAAGCGGCACCGACGAGCTGCGCATGCCCACGCAGGTCACCTTCGGTTTTGCCCTCTATCCTTCCGCCCGCTGGCGACTCGTCGCCGGGTACGACCTTCGCCGCACCGGTGCCGCCGAGTACGTCCCGGAGGGCGGCAGCCCGTTCTCCCCGTGGGTCGACGGTTCGGCGCTCCACCTCGGCGCCGAGTTTCAGGCGCGGGAGGGGCTGGCCCTCCGGGGTGGCTACCACAGCGAACCGCGGGGCTTCGCTCCGGCCGGCGCCGCCTTCCTCGACGATCCGGCGAAGGCCTCCGTCTATGCCGCCGGGCTCGGGCTGTCGCTGGGCCGTATCGGGCTCGACCTCACCTACGAATTCTCGCGTCTCCGCTACGAGGATCTCTGGATCTCAAACGAGAACGACAACCGTCGGACGACTCACACCGTTCTCTTCGAAACCTCGTACCGCTTCTGATCAGGTTCCGTTGATGGCTTCTCCGCTTCGTTTCAGCCCGCTCGCCCTGCTCCTGATCCTGACGACTGGAACGGCATGGGCACAGACCGACCATTACGTCACGACGCCGGCCGCGCTGGAGGCGGCCATCCGGAGCGCCCGCCCGGGTGACTTCATCACCCTGGCCAACGGTACCTGGACCGACCTCGTGATCACCTTCGACACGGATGGCGCGCCGGGGGATACCATCACGCTGCGGGCCGAAACCCCCGGCGAGGTGCTCCTCACCGGCACTTCCCGCCTTCAGATTGCCGGCGACTACCTCAAGGTGGACGGCCTCCGCTTCGAGGGGGGCGCGCTCCCTGACGGCGTTCCGGTCATCGAGTTCCGCCGCTCGTCGGGCGACCTGGCCAACCACAGCCGGCTGACCAACTGCACCGTCGTCGATTACAACCCGCCGAGCACGCGCACCGAGTACAAATGGGTATCCGTGTACGGCCGCTTCAACCGGGTGGATCATTGCTACTTTGCCGGCAAGACCAACGAAGGCGCCCTCCTCGTGGTCTGGCTCCGCGACCCGCCCGACGACGCGCCGCCGGAGCACCGGATCGACCACAACCACTTCGGCCCCCGGCCCGAGTTCGGCGACAACGGGGCCGAGACGATCCGGATCGGCACGAGCGCCCGCTCGATGCAGAAGGCCAACGTCGTCGTCGAGCGCAATCTGTTCACCGAGACGAACGGCGAGATCGAGATCATATCGAACAAATCGGGCGGCAACGTCTACCGGGGCAATACCTTCCGCCGGGCGCGGGGCACGCTCACGCTGCGCCACGGGAACGGCTGCCTGGTCGAGGGCAACTTCTTCTTCGGTGAGGGCATCGCGGGCACGGGCGGGGTGCGCATCATCGGAGAGGACCACCGCGTCGTCAACAACTATTTCCAGGACCTGCGGGGCACGGGCTACTATGCTGCCCTCTCGATGGTGCAGGGCGTGCCCGATTCCCCGCTGAACCGCTACTTCCAGGTCAAGCGGGCCGTCGTGGCGCACAACACGTTCGTCAACACCGAGAAGACGTTCGTGATCGGCGTGGGCGCCAGCGCCGATCAGTCGTTGCCGCCCGAGGACATCACGGTCGTCAACAACGTAGTGCAGACCTACCCCACCGCGTCCGTCCTCGAGATTGAGCTGGCACCCGTCGGAGAGACGACGTGGGCGGGGAACATCGTCTACGGCCGCCCGGACGCGCTGCCGCAGGGGTTCACGTTCGCCGATCCCGGGCTGGAGCAGGGAGCCGACGGGCTGTATCGCCCCGGGCCTGCGAGTCCGGTGCTGGATGCCGCCGACCCGGCGTTCGCGCCGGAAGCCGACATGGACGGCCAGCCCCGCGACGCCCGGGCACCGGATGCCGGGGCCGACGAGCACGCGGACGCCCCGGTGCTCTACACGCCCCTGACCCCCGCCGACGTCGGGCCGGCGTGGCGGGTGGCCGTCGCCGTCGAGGCGCCGTGGGAGCCCCGCCCGTCCCGGCTGGCTCCCAGCTTCCCCAACCCGTTCGACAGCACGACGACGGTGTCCTTCACCCTGGAGCAGGCCGCGCACGCCCGCCTGCGCCTCTACGACATCGCCGGGCGCGAGGTGCTTCGCCTGCTCGACCAGGCGCTGGCGCCGGGCCTCCATGAAGTCGCGCTGGACGGCCGGCAGCTGCCGACGGGCACCTACGTGCTGGTGCTGGAAACCAACGGTCGGGCTGACTACCGCCTCATCACGATCCTGCGAACGTCCCGGTAATGAGATACGCTGTCTGGCTGATCGCCCTGTTCGTCACCCTGGCCGGGTGTCGGTATCCGGCCGCCCCTGCGAGGGTGCTGGTTTCCAGCGCCGGGGAGCTGAACCGGGCCATCGCGGAGGCCACACCGGGGACGGAGATCGTCATGGCGAATGGCGCGTGGCGCGACGTTCGGATCCGCTTCGTCGGATACGGCACGGAAGACCGGCCCATCATCCTGCGTGCCGAAACGCCCGGCCAGGTGGTCATCCAGGGACAGTCGGATCTGAAACTGGGGGGCGAATACCTGGTGGTGGACGGCCTGTATTTTACCAGCGGTGCCTCACCGTCCGGCGCCGTCATCCAGTTTTTCATCAACGAGGATACGCTGGCCAACCACAGCCGGGTGACCAACTGCGTCATCAAGGATTTCAACAAACCACAGCGCAACCTGCAGGATCTCTGGGTCCTGTTCAAGGGGCGGCACAATCAGCTCGATCATTGCTATCTGGCCGGCAAATCCAACCGTGGGCCGACGATCCGGGTGGACCTGGATGGAAACCCGAGCATCTACAATTATCACCGGATCAACAACAACCATTTCGGGCCAAGACCGCCCCGGGGAGGACCGAGTGCGGAAACCATCCAGATCGGGGATAGCGGTACCTCCATGACGCCGAGCCATACCCTGGTGGAGAACAACCTGTTCGAACGGTGCAATGGAGAAGTGGAGGTTATTTCGAGCAAATCCAACTTCAACGAATTCCGAAACAATGTTTTCTATTTGAGTGAAGGCTCGCTGGTCACCCGGCATGGAAACTATGCCGTCGTGGCGGGCAACTACTTCATCGGAGATGGCGCGTCGCCGCACATCGGGGGCATCCGGCTCATCGGAACGGGCCACTGGGTGTTCAACAACTACTTCTACGGCCTGCGCGGCAAAGAATTCAGAGCGCCCCTGGCCGTGATGAACGGGATCCCGCGCTCGGCCGTAAACCGGTATTTTCAGGTGACGGACGTCGTGGTGGCCCACAACACCTGGGTCAATACCATCTCGCCCTGGCAGTTCGGCGTCGGGTCGAACGTGGATCAGCGGGACGTGCTGCCGCCCTCCGAGATCCGATCGGAGACGCCCATCCGCACGCTGTTCGCCAACAACCTCATCTACAATGCGGAAGGGGACCCGATGCCCATCGTCCGCTACGATTCGATCGACGGCATCACGTTCCGGAACAACCTCATCAACAACCAGGGCGTGCCCTTCCGGGGGGTGGATGGACTTCCAGAACATGATTTCTCGATGGTCGAGCTGGAAAAAAACATCTGGGTGCCTGCTTCCGATCTGAGCGACGTCGAGGTGTACCACGGCTTCGAGTTCGAACGGATCGATCGGGATCTGTTTGGCAACCCCCGGGGCGAAAAAAACGCTGTGGGCGCCACCAACGGGACGATGCCCGAGCCGCCGAACATCCTGGACCCGGCCCGGTATGGTCCCGCGTGGTATGATCCTGCGCCGGCCGGTACGCAGGAGCCCGGGGTTCACCGGGTGAGCCAGCCCGCAGACCTGGTGCAGGCCGTGGTCCGTGCCGCCGACGGCGACGTGATCGAACTCGCGTCCGGGCGCTACGAGATCGACACGCCCATCCGGATCGACAGAACGATCGTCATCCAGTCCGCGGATTCTTCGGCCCGAGCACGCATCGTATATCGCGGGGCGGCCGGCACCCCGGCCTTTGAGCTGCATCCCGGCGGGCATCTCGTCCTGCGCGGGGTGGTGTTGCAGGGGCATGGCGAGAATTACGCCTTTGCCCCCCTTAAAGAAGGCATGTCCAGGCTGTATAACCTGAGGGTAGAGGATTCAGAGATATCCGGCTTCGATTATGTGCTCAAAGCCTACAAGCACTCCTTCGCCGAGTTCATAACGTTCGAATCCACGGTGATCCGGGATTGCACCAATGGGCTGGATCTTTCCGCCGAGGATGATGACCGAGGGGAGTACAACGCGGAGAACGTCTACCTCCTCGATAGCCGCTTCGAGCGGGTCGGCAGGAACGTGGTGAACTATTATCGCGGTGGCTACGACGAGTCTACCGTGGGAGGAAATCTGATCGTAAAGGGCAGCACGTTTACCCGTAGTGGCAGCCGGGATGAAAGCGGCATATTGATCAATACGTATGGCATTATAAACGTTCGCATCGAGGACAACGTGTTTCGGGACAATCCCGTCCGGATCGTGACGCGCCTGTGGGGGGCGAAGAACAACACGCACGCCGGCAATGTGCTCGAGAACTCGGGCGCCATCGTGGTAGAGCAGAATCTGCCCCTGAAATTGATGTACTAGGATGATGGTCAGGAGCGACCTTTTCGTGACGAGCTGGACCATGCGTGCTGTAAAGCAACCGGCCTCGTCTCCGGCCCTCGACGCCGCCTGCGCGGGTCCCGTCCGAACCCGACTGCAGGCCTAGCTGTGCGATCAGCCCGGCGCGGGAGCCGGTGAGTATGCGCCGGAGGCCCCCGGGTGTGGGAAGAAAATGAAGTGGGTGCCCGACTGTACTTGTATGACATGTTACAAATTTCCTATATTGTCGCCGTCAGCGCTTTTTCCAGGTCTATGCCGGTCTCCGTTGCCATGACCGTCCTTTTCTCCGCCCGGATGTGGGGTGTCGTGCTGTTGCTGGTGCTGGTGATGCCGGTACGCGCGCAGGAGCAACACCCGAAGGTGTTCATTACGGCCTCGGAGGCCGCCGCCATCCGGGAGGCACGCGGGCATTATACGCTCCTCGATGCGACGCTCGAGGCGGCGACGGAGATGGTGGAGGCGGCCCTGGCGGCGCCCATCGAGACGCCCCCGCCCGGTGAGGCCGGCGGCTACGCGCACGAGCGGCACAAGCAGAACTACCGCGAGATGTACCACGCCGGCCTGCTGTACCAGATCACCGGCGACCGGCGGTATGCCGCCTTCGTGCGGGACATGCTCCTCCAGTACGCCGAGATGTACCCGGCCCTCGAGCCGCACCCGCTGAGCGAGAACCAGGTGCCCGGCAAACTTTTCCATCAGCTCCTCAACGAGAACGTCTGGCTCGTTCACACTATCATCGGGTATGACTGCGTCTACGACGCGCTCACGCCCGACGAACGGGCCACGATCGAGGCCAACGTGTTCTACCCGATGGTGTCGTGGTTCATGAACGAAGGGGCGTACTCGATGAACCGGATCCACAACCACGGCACCTGGACGGTCGCCGCCGTCGGGATGGCCGGTTACGTCCTCGGGGAGCCGGAATGGGTCGAGCAGGCGCTCTACGGGACGGACAAGCGTGGCGAGGCCGGCTTCATGCGCCAGCTCGACCTGCTCTTCTCGCCCGACGGCTACTACATGGAGGGCCCCTACTACGCCCGCTATGCCATCTGGCCGTTCTTCTATTTCGCCGAGGCCATCCAGCGCTACGAGCCGGAACGCAACATCTACGGCTACCGCGACGGCATCCTTCGCAAGGCGCTCTATGCGACGGTTCAGACGGCCCTGCCCGATGGTACCTTCCCGGCCCTCAACGACGCCAGCCTGAGCATGAACGTCGCCGCGCCGGGTGTCGTGCTGGCCACCGACCTCGTCTTCGAACGCTACGGTCCCGACCCCGTTTTGCTCGGGGTGGCCGGGTTCCAGAACGCCGTCGTGCTCAACGGGGCCGGCCTGGCGGTGGCCCGGGCCTACGAGGCGGCCGACGAGGTCCCCGAGATGACGTGGCCGAGCGTCGAGTTTCGGGATGGGGCCGATGGCGAAGGCGGTGGCCTCGGGATCCTCCGCGTCGGGCGGGGAAAGGACCAGACCGTGGCGCTCATGAAATACGGCGTTCACGGCCTGGGGCACGGCCACTTCGACAAGCTCTCGATCCTCTTCTACGATCAGCGCCGCGACGTGCTCGACGACTATGGCTTTGCCCGGTTCGTCAACGTCGAACCCAAGTACGGCGGACGCTACCTTCCCGAGAATGACACCTGGGCCAAGCAGACGATCGCCCACAACACGGTCGTCGTGGATGGCCGCTCGCAGAACGACGGCGACCGCAAGGCGGCCGATGCGATGCACGCCGACCGCCACTTCTTCGACGGAGATCCTTCCGACGGCGTGCAGAGCATGAGTGCCTATGCGCGGGGGTACTACACTGGCGTGGACATGCAGCGGACGGTGCTGCTCGTCGAGGACGAAGCATTCGACTACCCGCTGCTGATCGACCTCTTCCGCCTCGAAAGCGACGCCGAGCACCAGTACGACTACCCGATCCACTACGACGGCATCCCGATGGCCACGTCGTTCGACCTGGCCGGCCATACGGACGTGCTCCGGCCCCTGGGCGAGGACGCGGGCTACCAGCACATCTGGGAAACCGCCCGGGCGCGCCCCGATGCGGTCGTCCAGTTCTCCTGGCTCGACGGCCAGCGTTACTACACCCTCACCACGGCCGCGGCCCCCGGAACCGAGGTGTTGATGGGCCGGACGGGGGCCCACGACCCCCATTTCAACCTGCGAAGCGAGCCGCTCCTGCTCCTGCGCCGCCGTGCCGCCGATCACCTCTTTGCCAGCGTCATCGAGCCGCACGGTTACTTCAGCGAGGCCAGCGAGCAGAGTAGCAACGCCCGGCCCTACATCGCGGCCGTGCGCGTGCTCGGCTTCGACGCGACGGCGAGCGTCGTCGAGATCGAGGCACAGGACGGGCGTCGCTGGCAGGTTTTCGTCAACAACGGGCCGGCGGGCGATGGCCCGCACACGGCCCACTTCGGTGGAAAAACCTACACCTGGACGGGCAACGCCGAGATGCGCCCCGTCCGCGACGGTACGGAATAACCCCGGTGTGTGAATCCAGCCCCCGGCGGGTGCCGTGACGGGCTGGACGCGCACGCCACGACCTTTCCGTTCAACCAGACCTTTCTTGTCCATGACCATCGACCTTACCGGAAAAATCGCTCTTGTAACCGGTGGCGGCCGGGATATCGGCAAAGCCATCTGCCAGTGTTTTGCCGAGGCGGGAGCCGCCGTGGCCGTCAACTACCGCGCCAGCCGCGAGGAGGCGGAGGCCACCGTGGCGGAAATCACCAGCCGGGGCGGCAAGGCCATCGCCGTGCAGGCCGACGTCACCCGGCCCGGGGACGTCGAACGCCTCATCGCCGAGACGTGTGAGCGCCTGGGCGGCTCCATCGACGTGCTCGTCAACAATGCCGGCGGCTTGCTCGAACGCAAACCCATCGCCGAGATGCCCGAGGAGCTGTGGGATCGGGTGATGGCCGTCAACCTCAAGAGTGTTTACCTCGTCACGAAAGCGGCCCTGCCCAGGATGAACGACGGCGGGGCGATCGTCAACCTGTCTTCGCTGGCCGCCCGGAACGGTGGGGGCGGCGGGGCCGTCGCGTATGCCGCCTCGAAGGGGGCGGTGCTCACCCTGACACGCGGCCTGGCCAAGGAACTCGCCGGGCGTAAGATCCGCGTCAACTGCGTCTCGCCGGGGTTGATCGACACCACCTTCCACGACACGTTCACCCCGGACGAGGCCCGGAAACGCACCGCCGCCATGACGGCCGCCGGGCGCGAGGGTACCCCCGGGGATGTGGCCCGGGCCGTCCTCTTTCTCGCCTCGGACGCCGCGTCGTACATCAACGGCGAGTCCCTGGAAATCAACGGGGGGCTGTACTTCGTGTAGCCGGCCCGGCCGGGATTCGCCGGTGATCTCCGAACCGCTTTTTTCCCCATCCACGATCTTCGAAGGTCCATGCCATACGATGAATCGACCCCGGCCCACAATGGGCTCAACGGATCCGGCGTCTTCGCCAGAAGTGGGGATATCGCCTGGGAACAACCCGAGGAAGGCATCCGCCGCCAGATTCTCGGCTATGACGATCAGTTGATGCTCGTCCGGGTGCTCTTCGAGGCCGGCGCCGTAGGCCGGCTCCACCGCCATCCTCACCGCCAGACGACCTACGTCGAGTCCGGTGTCTTCGAGGTCGAAATCGGCGGGGAGAAGGCCGTACTCCGCGCCGGCGACGGGTTCTTCGTGCCGCCCGACGTAATGCACGGGGCCGTGGCGCTCGAAGCCGGCAGCCTCATCGATGTCTTCACGCCCGCCCGGGGCTCTTTTCTGGGCATGGAGGATGATTTCGCTTTCGGCAAGGAAGGGCAACCTCATCAAGCCGAAAACCGTTCGACGGACGGCTCCCCGGCGGCGTCATCTACCCCCCCCGCGTCCTGACCGTTGTACCTGCCTACATGCGTGTTCTTTGTATTCTCGTCGGGTTTGCCTTTGCCGTCGTGCCTTCCATCCGGGCGCAGAGCGAGTACGAAACCTATACGGGCTTTTCGGTGCCGACCGAGGCCGTGCTTCCCGGTGCGGAGGTGCATCCGTCGCTGTGGTTCACGGCCGACGAGATCGCGGTCGTGAAGGCCCGGTGGAACCATCCGGCCTATGCCGACCTGGTCGCGGAGATCACGAGCGACATTAGCAGCTTCAAAAGCCGGAATCCCGCCAGCACCGATCCCAGCGACCGGCCCCGGATGGCCAAGACCCTCGCGTTTGCCTGGATCGTCAACGGCGACCTCATCGCCCTGGTCAAGGCGATGGAAACGCTCGGGCTGGCCTACGAGAACGTGCCCCAGGAAGTGGGTTCGGATACGTTCGACGGCGAATATGATGAGATCTACCGGGCCACGTGGCTGCAGAATTACTGCGCCGCCTATGACTGGCTCTACGACCGGCTCACGCCGGAGATGGAGGCGAAGGTCCGGGCACGGCTCGTCGCCGAGGCCGAGTTGCTCTACGCCCACATGAACAGTTACGCCCCGCGCCCGCACAACCACCGCTCGAAGCCGGCCTATGCCCTCGGCACCGCCGCGCTAACGCTTTCCGACCACCCGGACGCGGCGGCCTGGCTGTCGTTCGCGCTCGATCGCCAGAACACGGTCACGCGCTACATGTTCAGCGAAGACGGGGTCTACCGCGAGGGATCGCACTATTACGTGTTCACCCTCGTCAATGCGATCCCGTTCCTCTGGCACTACCGCAACGTGGCGGGCGTGGATCTTTTCCCCTATTACCAGCCGGCCTTCGAGTGGCCCCTGCGCATCCGGAACGGGCGCGGCTGGATGCCCAACCTGGAGGACGGTTTCATGAAGCCTGCGCCCACCCATACCGTGGCCGCTGCCTACCGGGACGCGCCCACCGCGCTGCACGGCACGGCACCGCTGGGCGAACTGCTCCAGTGGAACTGGGCGACGACGTCTTTCTTCACGCAGAACTACACCGGCGCCACGAACGACGTGACCTGGGAGATCGACGTCCTGCTGACCTGGGATGCCGACCTCCCGGCGACGGCGCCGGATGCTTCGCCCACCCAGATCGTCGGCAGCGGGCAGGTGGCCTTCCGCAGCGGCTGGGCGGGCGATGACGTCCGGTATCTCCTCTTTCACGGCGTCGCCTCGGCCGATAACCACGATCACCCGGACCACCTTTCCTACGTCCTCGATGCCGAAGGCACCCCGCTCGCCGTCGATGCCGGCTACGGCCCCGCCGGCTTCAGCGATGATCGGCGCTCCTGGTATACCTCGGCGCAGGCGCACAACACCGTTACGGTCAATGGTTTTCCGCTGATCGACTACGACAACACGCAGAACGAGGGGCCGCACCTCCTGCACGCGCTCGACACGCCCGGCTACGACTTTGCCGAGATGGAGGCGCCGAGCAACGGGGTGGCGGGAGGGGCCGAGGTCCGGCGCGGCATCGCCTTCCCGAACGAGCGCTTCTGGGTGGTCTACGACATCGGCACCTCGGCGAACACGGCCAGCTATCAGGTGCATCTGCACGGGCGGGGCGCGCTCACCCGCGACGGCACGCGCATGACGTGGACGGCCCCGGCCGACACCTACGGCCGGGGCGGCCGCCTCCATGCCGCCTTCGTAGGCAATGGTCCCCTCATTGTGGATGAGACGAGCCGGTGGACGAGCCTGTACTGGGGCCACGAGGAAGCACAGACCTACGTCTCCGTCCGGCAGTCCGGCACGGCGCCGGTGTTTCTGCACGTGCTCTACCCCACCCCGGTGGAGGCCCCGGCGCCGCAGGTCACCGACCTCAGCGCCGACGGGATCGTCAGCGCGGAGATCGTGGAAGACGACGGGGCCACCACGAACGTGGCCGTCCAGCGTGATCCCGCGTTCCGCACGGCCGGACCGCTCGGGACCGACGCCGCGTTTGCCTGGGTGGGGCACATGGACGGCGCGGTCCGCCGGTTTGCCGTCACCGAAGGGCACCGGGTGAACTGGGAAGGCCAGGATCTGCTGCAGGCAACGCTTGCGCTGACGGCGGCGGTGGACCGCTCGGATGCAGCACACCAGAGGCTGTATCTGGAGCCCTTTGAGGGGGAAGCCGGCATCACCCTGCAGGTAGGAGCAGACCCGATCGTCGGTGTGACCCTGAACGGCGAGCCGATTCCGTATGACGAACTGGGTGACGGGCGTGTGCACTTCAGCGTCAACGGTAGTGTCTTCCAGGAGACCGGTGTAGTCCTCATTGAAACCGGGACCGACACGGGCGTGGAGACTCCCGCCGGAGCAGGGCAGGCCCTCCGTATCGAGGGGCCTTTTCCCAACCCGTCGCGGGGGGCCACGCACCTGCGTCTGTTCCTGCCGGAGCCGGGGCACGTGCGCGTCACGGCGTACGATCTGCTGGGGCGGCGCCTGGCTGTACTGGCGGACGGATACCGACCCCGTGGTGTGTCGGTGATCTCGTGGGAGGCCGGGGTGTCGGGCGGTGGTTTGCCGGCGGGGCCGTATTTCATCGAAGTCTTGACGAAACGGGCGCGGGTCTACGTCCGGGGGGTGATGCTCTGATGCGGATGCTTCATCTGAGCGCGGTGCTGCTCGTCGTCATGCTGGCCGGCTGCACGGTGCGGGAGGAGGTCGTCGTCCTGCGCCTGGCGCACGTGCTGGCGACCGATCACCCCGTCCATCTCGGCATGGCTCGCTTCGGTGAACGCCTGGAAGCGCTCTCGGGCGGGACCATGCGGGTCGAGATCTATCCCAACGGCCAGCTCGGCTCCGAGCGCGAGACCATCGAGCTGCTGCAACTGGGCACGCTCGACCTCGCCAAAGTCTCCGCCGCCGTCGTCGAAAACTTCGTCCCCGAGATGGGGGTCTTCAGCCTGCCCTATCTGTTCGACGATGCCGATCATCTGTGGCGGGTGCTGAACGGCCCCATCGGCAAGGAAATCCTGCTGGCCGGGGAGCCCTACCGCATCCGGGGGCTGTGCTACTACGATGCCGGCTTTCGTTCCTTCTACGTGAGGGACCGTGCCGTGCAGGCGCCCGAAGACCTTCAGGGGCTGAAGATCCGGGTGATGCGCAGCAACCTGTCTATCCGGACGATCAACCTGCTCGGGGGCAATGCCACGCCGCTCGCCTACGGGGAGATTTACACGGCGCTTCAGCAGGGCGTCGTCGATGGGGCTGAGAACAACCCGCCCAACTTCTACGGCTCCAAGCACTACGAGGTCAGCCGGTATTACATCCTCGATGAGCACTCTGCACCACCCGACGTCCTGCTCATTTCGACCTGGCGGTGGAACCAGCTGTCGGCGCAGCAGCGCGCCTGGATCGAGGAGGCCATCGAAGAATCCGTCGCCTACCAGCGGGAGCTCTGGGAAGAGGCGACGGCGGCGGCGCTGGCTGCCGTCGAGGAGGCCGGCATCACGGTGATCCAACCGGACAAGACGCCGTTCCGGCAGGCCGTCGCCCCGCTGTACGAGGACCTGAAGGGCACCGAACTCGGCCGGTGGGCAGAACGGATCCGTGCGCTGGCGACCGCACCCGCCGGCAAAGCCGCCGCGCGCGATACCCTTTCCACCAACGGCTCTGATTCCTGATGAAGAAGCTCGCCGCAATCGTAGACCGGATCGTGGAGGTCCTGCTGGTCCTGCTCATGGCCGTGATGGTGGTCGTGGTGTCGTGGCAGGTGGCCACGCGCTACCTGCTCAACGATCCCAGTTCCATCACGGAAGAGCTGGCGACCTACCTGCTCATCTGGATTTCCCTGATCGGGGCGGCTTATGCCCTGCGCCGGCGGGCCCACCTCGGCATCGATATTCTGGTGCGGTCCATGTCGCCGAAGAAACGCCGGATAGCAGCCTATGCCGGGCTCGCGGCGGTGGCACTCTTTGCGCTGCTCGTCCTCGTGGGAGGCGGTATCCGGATCGTGTACGTGACGCTGGCGCTGAAACAGATCTCGGCGGCCCTTCGCGTGCCCATCGGATACGTGTACCTCGTGCTCCCGCTCAGCGGTCTGCTCATGACGTTCTATGCCCTCGTGGCGGCGACCGAGATCCGCCGCGGCGAAGTGCCGCCCTCCGGGGAGGAGGACCGTGTCCCGGTTCCTCCCATCGACTGATCCTTCCTCCTTCGCACTGTATTGCCGGTTTTGTATGGCTCTCGCTGTCGTCATTCTCCTCGTTACGTTCCTCGTCCTGCTCGCGCTCGACGTGCCGGTGGCGTTCTGCATCGGGCTGGCGACCCTCTTCTCGATGTTTGCCATGGTGGATTTCATCCCGGCCATCAGCACCGTGGCGCAGCGCGTGGCGACGGGACTCGACTCGTTCACGTTGCTGGCCATTCCCTTCTTCATTCTGGCCGGCAACATCATGGGGCGGGGCGGCATTGCACATCGTCTCATTGCCCTGGCCCGGGCCCTCGTGGGGAGCCTGCCCGGCGGGCTCGCTTTCGTCAACGTCATCGCGAACATGCTCTTCGGTGCCATCAGCGGAAGTGCCATCGCCTCGGCCGTGGCTATCGGGGGTGTGATGCATCCGCGGATGGTCAGGAGCGGGTACGGCGCCGGCTACAGCGCGGCCGTGAACGTCACGAGCGCCACGACGGGCCTGGTGATCCCGCCCAGCAACGTGCTGATCATCTATTCGCTGGCCTCGGGCGGCGTCTCCGTGGCCGCCCTGTTCGTGGCGGGGTACCTCCCTGGCCTGCTCATGGGGATGGCGCTCATGATCGTGGCCGGCGTCGTGGCCTACCGGCGCGGCTTCCGTACCGATGAGCGCGTCCCCCTCACCGAGGTGGCGCGCCGGCTGCTGGATGCGCTCCCGAGCCTCGGTCTCATCATCGTCGTCATCGGAGGGATCGTCGCGGGCATCTTTACCGCCACCGAGGCGGCTGCCATCGCGGTGCTGTACGCTCTTGTGCTTTCGGTGGGCATTTATCGAGAGATCCGTCTCCGCGAGCTGTTCGACGTGTTGTTGCACTCGGTCGTGACGACCGCCGTCGTCATGCTCCTCATTGCCACGAGCATGGCGCTTTCGTGGGCGCTCTCCTTCGAGCGGATTCCGCAGGAGGTGGGGGAAGCGCTGGTTTCCGTGAGTGAGAACCCGGTCGTGTTGCTCCTGCTCGTCAACGTGATGCTCCTGTTGGTCGGGACGTTCATGGACATGACGCCGGCCATTCTCATCTTCACGCCCATTTTCTTGCCGGTAGCTGTGCAGATGGGCGTGGATCCCGTGCATTTCGGCATTCTCATGGTGGTGAACCTGTGCATCGGGCTGTGCACGCCCCCGGTAGGGACGGTTCTCTTTGCCGGGTGCAGCGTGGCCGGTGTGCCCGTGAGCGGGATCGTCCGGCCCCTGCTACCTCTGTACATAGCGCTCCTGCTCGCCCTCCTGATTGTGACCTTCGTACCGGCGCTGACGCTCTGGCTCCCCGGCGTATTCGGGCTATGAGCGGGCCTGTTCGCCCGGCGTGTGATGGGATCAAATGATCCGAGTGTGTGTTAACTGACGTCATACACTTCACCAGCTTTTGAGGGCGATATGTTCAAGGCCGTTGGGAAACGCCAGTTGCTCAGCCATGCCGTCGAGGAAGAAATCGAGGCCGCCATCCGGGACGGTCGCCTCGCCGTAGGCGACCGGCTTCCCTCCGAGATGGAGCTCTGCGAGCAGTTCGGGGTCAGCCGGACGGTGATGCGCGAGGCGCTCCGCATGCTGTCGGCCCGCCGGCTCGTTCGCATCGAGAAAGGGCGGGGTATCTTTGTAGATACGCCTTCGGTCGCCTCCGTGTCCGCTCCGCTGGAGCTCTACCTGCACCTGAACCGGGGGACCGGTCAGGCGCTGGACGTGGTACGGGCGCGTCAGATCATCGAACCCCCTATCGCGGCCGAGGCGGCGCGGCGGCACACCGCGGAGGACGCGGAGCGGATCCTGGCCAATCTCGATATGCTCAAGGCCTGCGAGCGTCCCTTCGAGAAGCTCTCGAAGCTGGACATGGAGTTCCACGTGCTCATTGCCGAGGCCACGCACAATCCGTTGATGCCCCTCCTGATCCATCCCATCCAGCAACTCATGCCCAAGATCAAGACGGGCGTATACTATGCCGTGAGCGATGCCCACGAAGCCGCCGTGACGTGGCATTCCGCGATCGTCGAGGCAATTTTGAACCGCGACCCTGAAGCGGCCCACGAGCGGATGGCCAGGCACCTGGAGATCGCGGAACATCATGTCCGGCAACTGATGGCGGTGGAAGCGGAGAGCGAAGTGGGAGGATAACGGGCGATCGCCGGAAAGCCATCCCGCGTCTGAATAAAAATCACATCTCATCTTGTATGACATGTTACAAATCGCTATACTATAACACGGGATGATGGTCCACGGGTGGCCTTCGTCGCGAAGCGCTTTTTTTCCCTTCCAAAACGCACAATGCCATGGTCTACCGATACTGCCTCTGGAGCCTCGCGGTCGCATTTACTCTCCTGACGGCCGGTACCGCACAGGCTCAGATCACCGTCGCCAACGACGGCGGCAACTGGGACGATCCGAACACCTGGTCCACCGGGACGGTCCCGACGGCAAACGACGACGTCGTCATCGATAGCACGGTTTCGATCAACATCGCCAACGCCGAAGCACGCAACGTCACGGTTACGGGCGAAGCGGGGGAACTCCGCTACGAGCGCGATCCCTCCCTGGCCGGGTTCGGCCTGACCGTCTATGGTAATCTGGTCATCGAAGGGCCGGACGCCGAACTCCGGCCGCTTTCCCAGGAAGACCCGGATACCGGCGTGGGGTACGGTATCGTATACCATCGCCTGACCGTCTACGGAAACATTGACAACAGCACCGGCGGCACGTTCGACATGCGGCGCGGGGCCACGAGCACGGACCCGCCCACGGCCGCCTTCGTCGATCTCATTTTCGAAGGCTCCGATGATTCGGTGGTCACGCTGGGCGAATACGACAACAATACCAACCAGCTCTTCCAGGTGTTTATCCGGAAGACGGACGGGGGGCGCGTGGTGCTGGGCAGCGACGTCACACAGGACAACAACAGCCTGGCCAAGCTGCACCTCGAAAGCGGTAACATCGTTACGAACGAGTACCGCTGGCGGGTGTGGACCAACAGCTCCAGCGGCGTCGTGGGGGGATCGCCGAACTCCTATGTGATCGGGGCCCTCTCGCGCGGCATCCCCAGGAGCGGCGACGCCTACGAACGCGTCTATCCCGTCGGCGATGAGAGCGCCTACCGGCCGGTGACGATCTATTCCTCCGACCTGGTGCCGGACGATCAGGACTTCGAGGTGCGCGTCATCGCTGGCGATGCCGATCCCGGTTCGGCCACCCTCGAAAACGGCCTCATGGACATCTCGCCCGTCCGGTACTATGCCTTCACGATGTTCGAGCGGGATACCGGCGACCCGTATACGGTGGACCGCATTGCGATCAGTTACGGTCCGGACGACGGCGTGCCGGAGGGGAGTTCGGAGTTCGTCGTTGCGACCTCCGTGGCAGAAGACCGCTCCGTGTGGCGCAACAGCGGCGGCTTCGATCCCGACACCGGCAGCCCGCACGTCACGACGCTGGCCGCCCCGCCGACGCTGGTGCAGTCGGGTGACCTTGCGGATTTCACCTTCGAGATCACCCTGGAGGGCGATCCGCCGACGTTCGTTCAGGACACCTATTATGCTGCCATCGGGACCACCGAGGCGTTCGTGACGTCCACCGAAGAAACGACGCTGCCCGATGGGTTCATCCTCAGCGCCATCTATCCGAACCCCTTCCGCGGCACCGCTGCCCTTTCGCTCGAAGTGCCGCGGCCGGTGGAGGTGCGCGTGCGGGTCTTTGACCTGCTCGGGCGCGAGGTGGCCTCCCTGGCAGACGGCTATCTGACGCCCGGCAGCCACACCTTCCGGTGGGAAGGGGGGCAGGCCCCGGCCGGCCTGTACTTCATCCGGGTAGAGACCGACACCTTCACGGCGACCCGAAAGGTCACCCTGCTTCGCTAGTCGGGTGTACGAGGGCGCCAGGTCTTGTGAAAGGACCTGGCGCCCTTATCTTTTGGCCCAAGGTCGCCCCGGCAGGGGTTCGTTATTTCTATGCTCACACCCCCGTGTCGTATGAACGTCCGGAAGGAGATCCTGCAGCGCATCATCGAGAGCGGTGCCGTGGCGGTGGTGCGAATGGCGGATGCGCAGCGTCTGCTTCGTGTGGCCGAGGCTCTTCATGAAGGAGGCATCACGGCCATCGAAATCACGATGACCACCCCCGACGCGCTGGCGGTCATCGAAGAAGTCGCCGGGGCAATGGGTGACGAGGTGCAGGTCGGCGTGGGGTCGGTGCTCTCGGCCGAGGTGGCCCGCCAGGCCATCGACGCCGGCGCCCGCTACGTCGTCAGCCCCGTCTTCAAGCCCGAGGTCGTGGCCGAGGCGCACCGCCACGACGTGCCCGCCATGCCGGGCTGCTTCACCCCCACGGAGATTCTGGCCGCCACCGAGGCCGGCGCCGACCTCGTCAAGGTGTTCCCGGCCGACGTGGTGGGCATGCCGTTCTTCAAGGCGGTGCTGGCCCCGATGCCGCACCTGAAGCTGATGCCCACCGGCGGCGTCACGCTCGAGAACGCGGGCGACTGGATCCGCGCCGGCGCCGTGGCCGTCGGCGTTGGCAGCGCCCTGCTGGACAAGGCCGCCATTGCCGCGGGCGACTATGCCGTCCTCATCGAGAACGCCCGGAAGCTGCGCCGCAGTGTCGAGGCCGCACGGGCTGAATGATCCGTTTCACCTGTTCCCTCTGCCAGTATGAAAGTCATCACCCTCGGCGAGATCATGCTCAGGCTCTCGACGCCGGGCTTCCAGCGGTTCGTGCAGGCTTCGTCGTTCGACGTCACCTTCGGAGGCGGTGAGGCCAACGTGGCCGTGTCGCTGGCGAACTACGGCTTCGAGAGCTACTTCGTCACGAAGCTGCCCCGCCACGAGATCGGGCAGGCGGCCGTCAACCACCTGCGCCGCTTCGGCGTGTCGGATCGCTTCATCGTCCGCGGTGGCGAGCGGGTCGGCATCTATTTCCTGGAGACGGGTGCCAGCCAGCGGGCCTCCAAGGTCATCTACGACCGTGCTCACGCAGCCGTGACGACCCTCGCACCGGAGGAACTCGATCTGGACGCCGTCTTCGAAGGCGCCCGCTGGTTTCACTGGACGGGCATTACGGCCGCCCTCGGCGAGACCGTCCGCCGAACGCTCGTGGCGGCCTGCGAGGCGGCCAGGGCGGCCGGAGCCACGATCTCGTGTGACCTCAACTACCGCAAAAAGCTGTGGACGGTGGAGGAGGCCCGGGCCACCATGCGTCCCCTCATGGCATACGTCGACGTTTGCATCGCCAACGAAGAGGATGCCGATCGTAGCCTGGGAATGAAGGCGGAGCAGACCGACATCGAAGGGGCACGGCTGGATGAAGCCGGTTATTTCCGGCTGGCCCGCCGGCTCAAGGAAACCTTTGGTTTCGAGGTTGTTGCCATCACGTTGCGGGAGTCGTTCAGTGCCAGCCTCAACGGATGGAGTGCCGTCCTGCACGACGACCGGGACTGCAAGGAGCCGGTGCGATCGCAGCGCTACGAGATCCAGATCGTAGACCGCGTCGGTGGTGGCGATGCGTTTGCTTCCGGTCTCATCGCCGGGCTTCTGCAAAAGGCCAACTCGAAGGAAGCGCTGGAATTCGCCGTCGCCGCGTCCTGCCTGAAACAGACGATTCCCGGTGACTTCAACCTGGTCAGTCGCGAAGAGGTCGAGAAACTCGCCGGCGGTAGCGGGTCCGGCCGAGTCGAACGCTGACACCGGTGGGCCCGGGTTTGTGCCGGCAGTGTGCGCCTTCCGGCCTCCGGCTCAGGAGGCGCCGTCGCCTTCGGGGCGGGCGGGTTTGGCGGGTACCGCCGCCGGTTCGTCGTCGGCTGCGGCGCGGCCGAGCATGCCGGCGATGTCGATGCCGGTGGTGGCCTTGAGGCTTTCGAGCAGGGCGGGCGTGGCCCCGGCGATCTGGTTGAAGACGGCCGGTACCCCGGCCCGGCCGGTGCCGCTGTCGACGACCGTGATCCGGTCGATCTTGAGGTGGTCCACAGTCTTGATGACCTCACGGAGGATATCCGGCAGCATCTGGATGAGGAAGAGGCGTTCGGCGTCGGGGCCGGCCTGTTGCCACAGTTCGAGCTTGCGCCGGAGCACCTCCACTTCGGCATGGCCGTCTTCCAGGATGCGGGCGGCGTTTCCCTTGGCGATCTCCTCTTTGGCCTTGCGTTCCGCTTCCGCAGCGACCACCACCTCGGCCCGGCGGCGTTTCTCAGCCAGGAGGATTTCCTGTTCGGCCAGCTCCTGTTCGGCCCGGGCACGGGCCACCTGGGCCGCCACGGCCACCTTGGCCTCTTCGGCCTCGGCCTGGGCGGCGAGCCGGGCTTTCAGGAGGCGCACCTCGTTCTGTGCCTGCACGATGGCGCGCTCCGCCTCGGCTTCGGCCAGCTTGGCCTGTTCGCGCTTGCTGGCCTCGACCACCTCGGCCGCCGCGATGATGTTCGCCGTGCTCTGCCGCCCGATGGCGTCCAGGTAGCCGGCGTCGTCTTCGACGCTCTGGATCTTGAGCGTGTCCAGTTGCAGGCCCAGGGCGCTCAGGTCGTTATCGGCTTCTTCGAGGAGTTCCTTGGCGAACTTGAGGCGGTCTTCGTTGACCTCCTCGGGGGTCAGCGAAGCCAGCACGCCCCGCAGGTTGCCTTCCAGCGTTTCCTTGGCGATGACTTGGATCTCGTCCAGCGTCTTGCCCAGGAGGCGTTCGACGGCATTGTTGAGCTCGGGCTCGTTCGAGGCGATCTTGACGTTGGCGATGGCGCGGACCGTCAGCGGGATGCCGCCCTTCGAGTAGGCGTTCTTGACGGTCAGGTCGATGGGAATCGTGTTGAGCGGGAGGCGGTCCACCTTCTCGATGATGGGAATGCGGAAGCCGCGCCCGCCCCGGATGATCCGGTAGCCCACGACGGCGCCGTCGGGCAGCTTGCGCTTGCGCCCGCTGAAGATGAGCACCTCGTTCGGCTGGCAGATCTTCAGGTTGGCACGGACGATGCCCAGCACGGCCAGAAAGCCGAGGATCAGGATGGCGGGAATGACGAAGAGTTCCATGGTTAACCCTCAGTTCGGCTTGACGACCTCGGCCACGTTGTCGCGCAGGCGTACCACGACCACCTCGTCGCCGGGCCGGAATGTCTCGGCCGTCTCGTTATCGAGGGCCCGGGCCACCAGTTGCAACCGGTGTCCCCGGGCCACCAGTGCGATCTTGCCTTTCTCTGCGCCCTGAAAGGGCAGCAGCACCCGGGCCGTCTTGCCCTGCAGGTCTTGCAGCGTGATCTCACTGGAGACGTGCTCATAGGCGAGCCGCTTGATGACGTAGTTGCCCCCCAGCCCGACCGCCAGCCCGGTGAGCACAGACAGCAGGAGGGTCATCGGTTCGCCGGAATTCAGCCACGTCAGCACCGTTCCGGTGAGGCCGAAGAAGGCGGCAAAGAGGAACAGGGCCCGCAGGGAGAGGAGGTCGACGAGCCCCGGGCCGGTGTCGAAATCCGTGTCGGCGTCGAAATCCGTGTCCATGTCGGCTTCCACGTCGGTGTCCGACTCGCCGCCGCCGAAGATCGAGAGCAGCACGAAGAAGCCGCCGACGATCAGGCTGATGAGATAGACGGTGTCCATGGTTGCCGCATTGCGTCATGCCCGGAGGGTACGCCGGCCCACGGGCAGGGTTACACCTTTCAAACATGATACGTTCGAAAGTGCTGGCCGTCAAACGAGCGCGAGGAAAAAGATCGGGGTCGTCTCCCGGGAGAGACGACCCCGAAAAGCCGCGGCGGCCGGGCGCGCGAAGCGCCCCGGGAAACCGTCACGCCGGCACCACGGGCGTGACGGCCGCCGTGTCTTCCTCGCCGGTCCGGATGCGGTATATCTTTTCGACCGGCAGGACGAAGATTTTGCCGTCGCCGACCTCGCCGGTGCGGGCCGCCGACAGGATGGCCTCGATGGTCGGTTCGACGAAGGGGTCGGAGACGCCGATGTCGAGCATCACCTTGTCGGTCAGTTCCATCCGGACGGTCGTGCCCCGGTAGGTTTCTTCGGTTTCACGTTCGCCACCGTGACCGCGCACGCGGGTGACGGTGAGGCCGCGCACTTCGGCGCGGAAGAGCGCCTTGAGCACGTCGTTGAGGCGCTCGGGGCGGATGATGGCTTTGATGAGTTTCATGGCTTTCGCAGGCGGGTTGGGTTCAGGCCATCGACGGGCTGACGGCGGGTGCGGGCACGCGCACGGGCCGGGTTTCTTCGTCCAGGAGCAGGAGGGCACCCTCGCCGTCCGTGTAGGCTTCCTCGCCGTGGTGGACGATGTCGAGGCCGAGCCGCTCCGCCTGGTCGTCGGTCCGGACGGCCATGACCAGGCTCAGGCCCTTGAGGATGGCAAAGGTCAGCGCACCGCTGTAGGCGAAGACGGCCACGACCGAGAGGGCCTGGATGCCGAACTGGGCGACGTTGCCGAAGAGCAGGCCGTCGGTGGCCCCGTTCCAGGCGGCGCTGGCGAAGACGCCGGTGAGCAATGCGCCGGTGATACCGCCGAGGCCGTGGGCGGCAAAGACGTCGAGCGAGTCGTCGAAGCGGGTGCGGGCGCGCCACTGGATGGCGAAGTAGCTGGGGAGGGCGGCCAGAGCCCCGAGCGCCAGCGCCGAAAGCGGCGAGACGAACCCGGCGGCCGGGGTCACGGCCACGAGCCCCACCACGATGGCCGTCGCCACGCCGACCGCCGTGATCTTGCCCGTGCGGAGGTGGTCCAGGGCCGTCCACACCACCAGCGTTGCCGCCGGAGCCAGCAACGTGTTGACGAAGGCCAGGCCGGCGGTGCCGTTCGAGGCCAGGGCACTGCCGCCGTTGAAGCCGAACCAGCCGAACCAGAGCAACCCGGCGCCCAGCAGCACGAACGGAACGTGGTGCGGCAGGAGCGCCTGCCGGCCGTAGTCCTTGCGCGGGCCCAGGAAGAGCGCCGCCGCCACGGCCGCTGCGCCCGCGTTGATGTGCACGACGGCCCCGCCGGCGAAGTCCAGCGCACCGAGCTCGCCCAGCCAGCCGCCGCCCCACACCCAGTGACATACCGGTGCATAAACGAACAGCACCCAGAGCCCGACGAAGGCCACATAGGCCGGGAACCGCATCCGTTCCACGACGGCCCCCGAGATCAGTGCCACGGTGATGATGGCAAAGGTGCCCTGGAACGCCATGAACAGCAGGTGGGGGATCGACCCGCTGGCCTCCAGGCCCACCCCGCTCAGCAACGCCATCGACAGGTCGCCGAGCCAGGCCGTACCCGATCCGAAGGCCAGCGAGTAGCCGAGCAGGGCCCACAGGACCCCCGCCACGCCGAGGGCGATGAAGCTCATCATCATCGTGTTCAGGGCGTTCTTGGCCCGCACCAGCCCGCCGTAGAAAAAGGCCAGCGCCGGGGTCATCAGCAACACCAGCGCCGTCGAAACCAGCAGCCAGGCCGTGTCCGGGGCCGAAATTGCAGCAGCGGCTTCCTGGGCCCGGGCGACCGGAACGCCCAGGAAGAACAGGGCGGGAAGGCAGATGAACCGTCGTCTCATGTTACCTGGGGTTAAAAGATTGAGGACGATGTTGATTCGGGTTGATCATTTTAAGATAGATTCGCTTGTTTGTCAAATTAATTAATGGAAAACGATTATTTTTGATGTGAAGAAAAGCGCTTTCAGGTGTTTCGTTTAAAAAAATAAGGCAGGATTTGGCATCGTCCGGGGTGACACACAGGTGTCATCGCCGCGCGATAATTTCCCGCCACGTATCCCCTTCAACCATGGAGAAGCCCATGCCCGGTCCCATCGACCTGCATCGACTGCAAGCCTTTTTTGACCCGGAAGACATCGGGTGGAAACCCATCGCCGTCTCGAAGAAGACCGGCAAGGCCCTGGTGGCCGCCTATGTGACGAACCGCGCCATCATGGACCGGCTCGATAGCGTATGCGGCCCCGAAAACTGGCGCAACGAGTTCGTCTCGGGACCGGAGGGCGGGGTCCTGTGCGGCCTCTCGATCCGTATCGTGCGGGAAGACGGCACGGCGGAGTGGGTGACGAAATGGGACGGCGCCGAGAATACGGACGTGGAGCCGGTCAAGGGCGGCCTCTCGTCGAGTATGCGCCGGGCGGCCGTGCAGTGGGGCATCGGGCGGTATCTCTACGACCTGCCCTCGCAGTGGGTATCCGTGGACGAGCGGGGGCGCATCACGCAGACGCCGCCTATCCCCCCGGAATTCCGGCCCCGATCCTCCGGCGACGACCCGGCTCCCGGCGTGCGGTCGGAGGCTTCGCCTTCGGACGGGGACGCCTCCACTCCCCGGCGTGTCCGGCCCCGGGACCCCGAAGCGGCCCGCTATTTCATGCCCCGGCAGGTCAAATCCTGAGGCGGGCCGCGGCGTACCCGGCGTGCCAACGGGCGCCGGGCGTGATGCAGGCCCCGGCCGCCCGGGTTGCCCCGGAGGCCGTAATGTCGTACTTTGTACGCCGGTTCTCGAAGAAGCCGGTACAAGCGGACGTGTAGGGGCGTTCGGCCGGAGGGTCGCGTCACAGGCGGCGCGGCGTGGCCGTTGCGTCCGGCGTCCGACGTGTCCCCGCGCCGATGGCGAGGGATCTGTGGCCCATCGGATAGCACGTCTTCCTCCCCGATTTTCTTTCGGCAACCCGCCCTTTCTCCCTTCGCCCGGCATGCCGAAGAGAGGAAAGCACCCTGCTTTTGAAGCGTCGGGACGACTTGAAAACGGACGGCCGGGTGGAGACGATGGGCTTTTTCAGAAGACTCTTCGGAAGCATGCGGATGAACGGAGAGCCGTCCGGACCTGCCCTGCCGCTGCAGCACACGGCCGGACAAGCGACGACACACCCCCAACCACCCCGGGAGGAGCGACTGATGGCTGAGGATCTCATTACGTCGGACAACCTGTCCGTCGATACGTTGCGGGCCACCTTCGAAGCCGCCTACATGGACGTTTCCCTGTCCGAAAGCGGGCATCTGCGTATCCGGGATGCCTGCATTGTGCTGGTCATTCCGGACATGGAGCGGAGAAACCGGATTCGCCTTATGAGTGTTTTCGGCTTCAAGGACGGTACCAGCCCGATCGACCGGCTGCAATGTGTCAACCGCATCAACGACGAATACATCATGGTCTGTGCCAGCACCACGAACGACGGGCTTCTGCTCTTTCGCTACGACCTGATGCTGGACGGGGGGCTGCCCAGGAAGGCCCTGGTGCTGGCCGTCAAACGGTTTGCCTCCATCCCGCATGGCGCCATCCAGGAACACGGCGCCGGCATCGTCGAGTAGGCCGTCCCGGGACGGGGCCCGTGAAATCTTCTTCCCGGGGAAGAACTTTTGGAAAGACCGGTCGTAGATTATGCCCGGTTTGCCCGATTCCCCTTACCTGAACAGTTCTATTTTCCATACGCGATGCCTTTCCTCCGGACCATCCTGGCCTGCTGTTGTGCGATGTGTTGTTGTGCCCCCGGCCGGAGGGGAGGCGCGGTGACGCCGTCGCGATACGGATAGGCCCGGAAAGCTGACGATCGCGCTCACATTGCTGCCAGTGCCCCTCCCGGATTGCCGTGAGGGGCTTTTTTTGTTCCATGACCCAGTCTCTGATGGAAGGCACACACGTTGATGTTCTGGCTTCCCCGGCCGGACGCGCCGGGGCGTTGCGTAACGGCGTGCTGCGCCGCATCGGGCGGACGCCGCTCGTCCGGCTGCGGCGGGTGACGGCGCACCTGCCCGAGACGGTGGCCGTCTATGCGAAGGCCGAGCACCTCAACCCGGGCGGTTCGGTCAAGGACCGGGCGGCGCTGGGCATGATCCGGGACGGGCTGCGCCGCGGGGCCCTCACGCCGGGCAAAACGCTCATCGACGCCACGAGCGGCAACACCGGCATCGCCTACGCCATGATCGGGGCGGCCCTGGGGATCCCGGTGACGCTGGCGCTGCCCGCCAACGCCTCCGCGGAACGGAAGCGGATCCTGGCCGCCTATGGCGTGGACCTGATCCTGACCGACCCGCTGGAGGGCACCGACGGGGCGCAGCGTTACGTGCGCGAGCGCGTCGCCGCCGAGCCCGACCGCTATTTCTACCCCGACCAGTACAACAACGACGCCAACTGGCGGGCGCACGCGCGCACCACCGGGGTCGAGATCCTCGAACAGACGCGCCACCGCGTCACGCACTTCGTCGCCGGGCTGGGCACGACGGGCACCTTCACCGGCGTCACGCGGCGCCTCAAGGCGTTCGACCCCGCCATCCGCTGCTTCTCCGTCCAGCCGGACAGCCCGCTGCACGGTATGGAAGGGCTCAAGCACATGGAGACGGCCCTCGTGCCGGGCATCTACGACCCGGCGCTGGCCGACGACGACCTGCGGGTGCAGACGGAGGAGGCCTATGCCATGACGCGTCGCCTGGCCCGGGAGGAAGGGCTCCTCGTGGGCATCTCCTCCGGGGCCAACGTGGCGGCGGCCCTCCGCGTGGCCGAGACGCTCCGCGAGGGCGTCGTCGTGACGATCCTGTGCGACACCGGTACCCGGTATCTGAGCGATCCATTCTGGAACGAAACGCTGTGAGGCCATCCATGCTGACCCATACCGCCGTCCTCGACGCGATCCGGGAGCACGGGCGCGACACGTACCCGGAGGAATGCTGCGGCTTCCTGCTGGGCACCTTCGCGCCGGAGGGCAACCGGGTGGTGGCCGTGCAACGCGTGCCCAACCGGCGGGCCGAGCACCGCGAGCGCCGTTATACCATCGCGCCGGAGGACTACCGCCACGCCGAGCGGGCCGCCCGGGGCCTGGGCCTCGACGTCGTCGGCTTCTACCATTCCCACCCGGACCACCCCGCCCGGCCCTCGGCCACCGACCTGGCCGAAGCCACCTTCCCCGGCTATACGTACGTGATCGTCGCCGTCCGCGACGGCGTCCCCGCCGACCTGACGGCCTGGTCCCTCGCCCCGGACCGCTCCCGGTTCCTCCCCGAGGCGATCACCGTCGACGACGAAGCCCTGCGTGCGGCACAGGCCGAAGGATGAAGTCCGGCGAACCCTGCAAACCATCATTCACTCACCATCCCAGACGAACCGACCGACATGAGCACGACGCAGACCCTGACCGCGATCCACATCCCGACGCCGCTGCGGGCGTTCACCGGCAACCAGGCGACCGTGGAGGTGGCCGGCGAGACCGTGCGTGAGGCGCTGGCCGACCTCGTCGCCCGGCACCCGGCGCTGAAGAACCACCTGTTCGACGAGGCGGGCCGGCTCCGCTCGTTCGTCAACGTGTACGTCGGCGACGAGGACATCCGCTACCTCGACGGCCCGGCGACCGCCCTCAAGCCCGGCGACACGCTCTCCATCGTCCCGTCCATCGCCGGGGGGCGCGGGTGAGCACCCCGGCGATCCGTCTCGAACCACCGTATCTTTCCGCACGAAACCATGGAAACCATCTCCGCTCCGAACGTGACGCTCTCGCCCGAGGAGGTGCGGCGCTACAGCCGCCACCTGATCCTGCCCGAGGTGGGGCTGGAGGGGCAGAAGAAACTCAAGGCCGCCTCGGTGCTGCTCATCGGTGCGGGCGGCCTCGGCTCGCCGCTGGCGCTCTACCTGGCCGCCGCCGGCGTGGGTCGCCTCGGCCTGGTCGACTTCGACGTGGTCGACGAGTCGAACCTGCAACGGCAGGTGCTCCACGGCACGAAGGACGTCGGTCGCTCGAAGCTCGCCTCCGCCCGCGAGCGCATCCTCGACATCAACCCGCACGTGGAGGTGGAGACGTACGAGACGCGCCTCACCAGCGAGAACGCGCTCGACCTCATCGGGGCCTACGACCTGGTAGCCGACGGCACGGACAATTTCCCCACGCGCTACCTGGTCAACGACGCCTCGGTGCTCACCGGCACGCCGAACATGTACGCCTCCATCTTCCGCTTCGAGGGGCAGGTGTCGGTCTTCGGCGCGCCGGACGGGCCGTGCTACCGCTGCCTCTACCCCGAGCCGCCGCCGCCGGGGCTGGTGCCCTCGTGCGCCGAGGGCGGGGTGCTGGGCGTGCTGCCGGGTATCGTCGGGGCGCTGCAGGCCACCGAGGTCATCAAGTGGATCGTGGGCGCCGGGGAGCCGCTCGTGGGGCGGTTGCTCCTCTTCGACGCCCTCACGATGACGTTCCGCACGCTCAAGGTGCGCAAGAACCCGGACTGCCCGGTCTGCGGCACGCACCCGACCGTCACGGCGTTGATCGACTACGAGGCGTTCTGCGGCATCCCGCAGGCCCGTGCTGCCGCGTCGGCCGAAGCGGACGCGGTGCCCGAGATCACCGTTACCGAGCTGAAGGCCCGCCTCGACCGCGGCGAGCGTCCCTTCATCCTCGACGTCCGGAAGCCGCACGAGTACGAGATCGCCAACCTGGGCGCGCCGCTCATCCCCGTCGATGAACTGGCCGACCGCCTGGACGAACTCGCCCCGTACCGGGATCAGGAGATCATCGTGCACTGTCGCTCCGGCGCCCGCTCGGCCCGGGCCGTGAAGCTGTTGCGCGAGCACGGCTTCCACGGGGCCGTCAACCTCAAGGGCGGCATCCTGGCCTGGAGCGACGAGGTCGACCCGGGCGTGCCGAAGTACTGACGGCGGGGGGCATCGCGGGTCGCCACGCCCCACGTGGTTCCGGAGCCGACCGGCATGACGACGGCCGCGGAGAACCTGGATGCGGGAGGAACGGGAGCATGGGGCTCTTCACGGGTGCTTCGGTGATCGTTTCATGGCGGAGGCCTAACTTACCGGTTCGGCCGATACGCGTCGGGTCAGGTGCTCGATCTCGACGCCAGGTGGGTCTCGACCGGCTTCGACTCTTGAACATCATCGTTACCGTACTGTGCGTGCGCCCGGTTGTCTTTTTCTGTTTCTGGTGGGGATGGTGCCCGCGTGGGCCCAGGATGTCCCCCTCGAAGGTACGCTGCCGGACTCCATCGTGGTAACGGCCTCGCGGGTGCCGGAAGACCTTCGCCACACCGGCCGCGTCGTGTCCGTCTGGACGGCCCGCGACCTGGCGGCCCTGCCCGTCTCGTCGTTCGACGAGCTGCTCCGCACCGTCGGCGGGGTGGAGGCGGCCGCGCGCGGCGGCTTCGGCGTGCAGAGCGACCTGACGATGCGGGGCTCGACGTTCAACGGGGTGCTGGTGCTGCTCGACGGCGCCCGTTTCAACGACCCGATGACCGGCCACTTCCTCTCGGACTTCCCCGTGCCGCTCTCCGAGATCGCCCGCATCGAGGTGCTGCGCGGGCCGGCGGCGGCGGTCTACGGCCCCGACGCGCTGGGCGGGGTGATCCAGGTGTTCACGTACGCCGGGCTCTGGCGCGAAGGGCACGGCGCGGGCCTGGCCGGGGGCGGGACGGCCCGCCTGGGACGCCACGCCCTCTACGAGGTGGACGCCGCCCTCCGGCGCGACGGCGCCCGGACGCTCCTCAGCGCCGCCACGGCCTGGCAGGGCAGCGACGGCCAGCCCCTGACGGCGGCCGACGGCACGCCCGTCCGCCGCGGCGCGGAAAGACTCCGCACCGACTTCAGCCGGCAGGCCCACACGCTGGCGCTGGCCCACCGCCTCGGCGGAGCCACCCTCTACGGGCGGGCCGGGGTGGACGACCGCGCCTTCAACGCCTTCCACTTCTACACCCCCTTCGCCAGCGACACGGCCCGCGAGGCCACCACCACCTACTGGGCCCAGCTCCGCGTGCAGGGCCCCGGGGCGGACCTGCCGTGGGAGGTGCAGCTCTCGGCCCGGCAGCACGAGGACACGTACGTGTTCAACCCGCAGACACCCGCCAACCGCCACACCAGCCGCCAGGCCAACCTGCTGGCCCGCCTGAGCCGCCCGGTGGCGCCGGGCCTTCGCCTGGGCGCCGGTCTCTCGGCCTCGGTGCGCGGCATCGACTCGAACAACATGGGCACCCACGCCGATGCCGCCGCCGGCGCCTTCGCGACGGCCCGCTGGCAGGCCACGCCCGCCCTCACCCTCCACGCCGGCGCTCGCCTCGACCACGACCCCGGCTTCGGGACCGAGTGGACGCCGCAGGTGAGCGCCGCCTACGCCGCCGGGCCGGTCATCCTCCGCGCCGCCGTGGCCCGCGCCGTGCGGGCGCCGACCTACGTGGAGCGCTACTTCAACACCACGCTCGCCCGGCCGCGCGGCCGCAATCTGGGCAACTCCGACCTGCGGGCCGAGCGAGCCTGGTCCTACGAGGCCGGCCTCGACCTGTACCCGGCCGGGGGGCTCGTCGCCCGCGCCACCCTCTTCCGCCGCGACACGGACGACCTGATCGACTACGTGATGCTCACGCCGGCGGACACCGTCTTCCTGGCCCGCAACGTGCTGCGGGTGGAGACGACCGGGCTGGAGCTGGACCTGGAGGCGCGGCGGCAGGTGGGGCCGGTGCGCCTGCGGGCCACCGCCGCCTACACCTACCTCGACGCCACGCTGGCTGACACCGACCGGGTGGCGCGGTACAAGTACGCGCTGACGAACGCCCGCCATCTGGGGCAGGCCACCCTGGCCGTTGACGCCGGGGCGGCCACGCTGAGCGTGCAGGCCCTGGCGAAGGAGCGTCTCGCCGGGGATGCCTACGAGGTGGTCCACCTTCGCGCGGCCTACCGCCTCCCCGCCGGCCGCGCCCGCCTCACCCTCTCGGCCGAGGTCCGCAACGTGTTCGACGTGCGCTACGCCGAGGTCTTCGACGCGCCGATGCCGGGCCGGTGGTGGCTCCTGGGCCTGCGCCTCGCCCGGTGAGGCGGGGGCGTTGCGCGTGGGGACGTTGGGGCGTTGCACGTTTGCACGTGGCACGCGGGGGTCGTATCTTCCTAACCCCATCCCCCCGACCCTCATGAACCGGATAGACAGAGCCCTTCAGCCCGGCAGCGGGTACATGGTCTTGCTGGGTCTGGCGCTGACGGTCTTTTTTGCCGTCATGTCTGTCACCGACGCCGGGCATCGCCATCCGGCCCTGTTGTTCACGTTGCTGGGCCTCATAGGGACATGGCGTCACTACGTGGTCTGGCGGCGAAAGCGGGCACAGCGCGGAATCGACCTGCTCGGCACAGAGGCGAGTTCCGGCGGGCGGCAGGGGCCGAAGTGGGCGAGGTGAGCGGCGCCGGATGACTGCGCCGCGGACCGGTGCGTGTTCCGGTGGGACGGCATCGGGCCGGGGCGGCGGGTGCAGGCGGTGCCGGTCGTCCCGGTGCGGTAGCGGCCCGCCTCAAAGCACCAGGATACTGCGGACGCGGGCGCCGCGGATGTCCTCGTCGCTGTCGATCACTTCGCGGAACGCCTTCTCGCCGCGTGCGGGGATGTCGTCCACCACGATGATCATGCTCCCGATGCGGCGGTTGTCGGCGTCGAAGAGGGACACCTGGAGCTGTGCGTGGGCGATGGGTTCGTCCGTGGGGTTGACCACCCGCCCGGTGAGTACACGGACCTCCCCCGGCAGCAACAGGTATTCGAAGTCCTCGACATGGACGGTGGGTTCCGCACCGGCATCGCCGCGACCGCCGCAGGCGGCCGGCAGCAACGCCGCCAGGAGCAGCCAGGTCCCGAGAAAGGCGCGTCGGATCGGTTGCATAACGGGGTTCGAAAGGACGTGGTGGGTCAGGGAGCCGCCCGGTAGTCGACGGCACGGAGCCGGCCGGTCTCGTCGATGACGTTCGTCTCCATGCCTGGAACGACGTCGGTGTTGTGGGCGGCGGCGCAGCGCCACGCTTCGCCCACCCGGTGCACGACGAACGTGAAGAGGTTCGTGCGCGGCTGCGGGCGGGCGATGCCGGCGACGGGCGTCTGCCCGGTCAGGTGCATCCGGGCGTGGACGACGGCGACGTCCTCGGACAGGGGTTTCACCTTCACCCGGAGCAGGCGGAGTGTGGACCGGTCGAAGAGGTGCGCCAGGCCGTAGGCGTGCGCCCGTTCGATGGCCGCACGGTCGTGCCACCACAGCCCGACGACGTTGATGAAGTCCGCATCCTCGTCGAAGATTGCGGCCAGCGTGCGGGCGTCCCGCCGGTTCCATGCTTCGACGAACACGCGGGGAACGTGCTCGGGCCGGTCGAGCGGGGTGTAGGTCATGGGCGTCTCGGATCGGAGCCGGGCGGGTCAGCGCCCGCAGCACTTCTTGTACTTTTTGCCGCTGCCGCAGGGGCAGGGCTCGTTGCGGCCCACCTTCGGCTGCTCCCGCACGAAGGTGCCGGAAACGCCCGGGAGCGCGTCCTCGAACGAAAGGGGCTCGTCGTTTTTGACCGGCTGATTCCAGAAGTTTTCCCGTCGTTGCAACGCCGCATAGAAGGCGATGGGGTCGCCGTCCACCGGCTCGTAACGGTCTTCCTCGGAGGGGGCGGCGAGGATCCGGCGGTACGCGTCCAGGTCGCCAAAGAAGGTCGGGTCGATGAAGCCGTGCTCGAACAGCGCCGTGATGACGGGCTCGCTCTCCCGGTCCTGGTGCCGCGCCAGCGTGTAGGCGATTTCGGTCCACAGGAGGCTCAGGTCGTTCTCCAGGCTATCCAGGTCGAGGTCTTCCGGGACGTCCGGGGTGCCGTCGTCGCGGAGCGGGGGGAACTGGGCGCGCAGGGCCGCCAGGATGCGGTCGCGTTCTCCGGGGTGGAAGTATGCGATGTGGCCCAGGACGGTCGCCGCGGTGAGGCGCCCGAACACCCAGGCCGTCTCGTCCTCCAGCAGGGCCAGCATCGCGGGCACGGCGGCCGGGCCGTAGTGGGCCAGCCGTTCCCCCTCGAACCATTCCAGGTAGTATTCAAAGGCGGGATCCCGGAAATAGGCTACAAAGACGGGCAGGGCCGCCGGCTCGCGGAAGGCAAGGAGCAGGTTCCCGGCATGGATGCTGGCGTACCAGCGGGGGTCATCGTCGGCCCATGTCTCCTGCTGGGCGCGCCGGGTTTCGTCGAGGTCGGCCCGGAACAGGTCGAGCAGGCCGGGGGTGAGGTCGCCGGGCCGGTCGAGGCAGGCCTGCAGCAGGTCGGGGTCGGGATGGCGCCCGGCCACCTCGATGGCCGTCAGCAGGTCCTCGGCGTCCCAGTCGCGGTAGTTCGTGTCCATGGTCGGGGCAAAGGGGGAAAGGGTTACGCGTTGCACGCCGGGGCGCGGACGGGGATCCTGCGTGCGGGCCGGGGAGCGCCATGCGGTCAGGTCAGGTCGGCCAGGTTGGCGCGCAGGCGCTGGAGCTCGGCCTTGGCGTCGGCGGCCTTCTGGCGCTCGCGCTCGACGACCTCCGCCGGCGCCTTCTGCACGAACTGCTCGTTCTGCAGCTTGCGCTCGACGCCCGCCAGGAACCGCTCTTTCTGCGCGATCTCCTTCTCCAGCCGCTCCCGTTCCACGTCCAGGTCGATCATGCCGGCCAGGGGCACGTAGACCTCGTGCTTGCCGACGACCACCGAGGCGCTGGCCTTCGGCTTGTCGAGCCCGTGGCCCACGGTCAGGTCGCTCACGCGGGCGAGGCGCTCGAAGTAGTGGGGGTGGGCCTGCAGCGCCGCGGCCAGCGCCGGGGCGTCGGCCGCCACGTTGATGCGCGCGGCGATGGCCTTGCCCGGCGAGACGCCGTACTGGCTCTTCACGTTGCGGATGCCCGAGACCATCTCCTGGAGCGTGGCAAAGATCTCCGCAGCGTCGTCGTCCGTCTCGGCCGCGTCGGGCCGGGGCCAGGGCGAGACGATGCACGCCTCGCCCTCCCGGCGGGGCCGCAGCTTCCACCACAGCTCCTCGGTGATGAACGGCATGAACGGGTGCAGGAGCTGCAGGAGCTTCTCGTAGAGCTCGACGGCCAGGGCGATCTTGTCCTCGTCCATCGCCTCGCCGTAGGGGGGCTTGATGAGCTCCAGGTACCAGTCGCAGTAATCGCCCCAGAAGAGGGTGTAGATCTTCGTCAGCGCCTCGTTGAGGCGGTAGCGGCGGATGTCCTCGTCGACGGCCTCGATGGTGCGGTGCAGGCGCGTGAGCATCCAGCGCTCGACCAGCTCCAGCTCGTCGAACGACCGGCGCCGGCGGTAGTCCTTCACCGGCCGGCCGTCGGTGTCGGTCTCCATGAACTGGCCGAAGACGTTGAAGGCGTTCCAGATCTTGTTGGCGAAGTTGCGCCCCATCTCGAACTTGGTGGGGTCGAGCTTGATGTCCTGCCCCTGGGCGCAGAGGATCGTCAGCGAGAAGCGCACGGCGTCGGCCCCGTACTGCTCGATCATCTCCAGCGGGTCGATGCCGTTGCCCAGGCTCTTGGACATCCACCGGCCGTACTTGTCCTTGATCATGCCGGTGATGAAGACGTCCCGGAAGGGGATCTCGCCGGTGAAGTGGAGCCCGGCCATGATCATGCGGGCGATCCAGAAGAAGAGGATGTCGTAGCCCGAGACGAGCACGTCGCCGGGGTAGAAGTAGGCCAGGTCGCGGCGCACCGCCTCGCTGTCCTCGGGCCAGCCGAGCGTGGCGAAGGGCCACAGCCACGACGAGAACCAGGTGTCGAGCACGTCCTCGTCCTGCACCATGCCGGGCTCGGGCTGCTCCACCGAGACGACGAAGCCGCGCTCCTCGTCGATCTCGCCGTGCTCGTCGGTGTAGTACCAGACGGGGATGCGGTGGCCCCACCAGAGCTGCCGGCTGATGGTCCAGTCGCGGATGTTTTCGAGCCAGCGGAAGTACTCGTTCTCCCACCGCTTCGGGTAGAAGGTGATCTTCCCGCTGCGGACGGCCTCGATGGCGGGCTCGGCCAGCGGCTTCATCTTGACGAACCACTGCCGCGAGAGCAGCGGCTCGATGACGGCCTTCGAGCGGTGCGAGATGGGGACGGACACCTTGTAGGGCTCCACCTTTTCGAGCAGCCCCTGCGCCTCCAGGTCGGCCACGATCCGCTGGCGGGCCTCGAAGCGGTCGAGCCCGGCATAGGGGCCGCCGTTTTCGTTGATGGTGGCGTCCGGGTTCATGATGTTAACGACCTCGAGGCCGTGGCGCTGGCCGATCTCGAAGTCGTTCTTGTCGTGCGCCGGGGTCACCTTGAGGGCGCCCGCGCCGAAGTCCTTCTTGACGTACTCGTCGGCGATGACGGGGATCTCGCGGCCGAGCAGGGGCAGGCGCACCTTTTTGCCGACGAGGTGGGCGTAGCGCTCGTCCTCGGGGTGGACGGCCACGGCGGTGTCGCCCAGCATCGTCTCGGGGCGGGTGGTGGCGATGGTGAGGTGGCCGCTGCCGTCGGCCAGGGGGTAGCGGATGTACCACAGGTGGCCGTCCCGCTCCACGTTCTCCACCTCCTCGTCGGAGAGGGCGGTCATGTCCACGGGGCACCAGTTGACCAGGTAGTGGCCCCGGTAGATGAGCCCCTCCTGGTAGAGCTGCACGAAGACGCGCTGGACAGCCTCGGCGTAGCGCTCGTCCATGGTGAAGCGCTCGCGGCGCCAGTCGCACGAGTCGCCCAGGCGGCGTTTCTGCTGGAGGATGATGTCGCCGTACTCACGGACCCAGTCCCAGACGCGCTCGAGGAAGCGCTCGCGGCCCAGGTCGTGGCGCGTCTTGTCCTCCTGCTCCTTCAGCGTGCGCTCGACGACGTTCTGCGTGGCGATGCCGGCGTGGTCCTTGCCGGGCATCCAGAGGGCCTCGAAGCCCTGCATGCGGCGCAGGCGGGTGAGGGCGTCCTGGATGGTGTCCTGCAGGGCATGGCCCATGTGCAGCCGCCCGGTCACGTTCGGGGGCGGCATCATGATCACGTGCGGCTTCTTGTCCGGGCGCACGTCGGCGTTGAAGAAGCCGTGGCGTTCCCAGTAGTCGTACCACTTCGCCTCGATGGCGTGCGGGTCGTAGAGGGCGCGCTTGCCGGTCTCGGCCGGCGGCGTGGTCGTTTCGGCAGCCATAAGTGCGGGACGAAATCCGTGTTTTTTCGGCGGAAACAATGGCGTACGGGAGGATCCCGAACGTTGAATCATGGCAAACCCGGGGGCTCGGAGACGGGTTCCGTTCGGAGGCGCAGATTGATCGATTGTTCGTGGGGGGGCGAGCGCGCCGGTGCCGTCGGGCGACGGATACGGCTTCGACCCGCGGGGAAACGTTGCGTTCCGGCCGGCGGGAGGGGATACTGGAACCCCTTTCAAACATGGGCATGAATGAGTAACTTGGCGCGCACCCGTTCGTAAGGAGGCCCATGAAACACGTTTTGCTCCCGTTGCTGCTGGTGCTGGCGCTGGCCGGATGCCGCAGCACCGAACCGATGACGCCTGCCCCGGCGGCGGACACAGCGACCCCGGCGACCGCCGGGCTGGAAGCCCTCTACTGGGCCCGGCAGGACAGCGCCCGCACCCGCTTCACCGAGGCCGACGTGCACTTCGTCACCGGCATGATCGTGCACCACGCGCAGGCGCTCGTCATGTCCGCGCTGGCGCCCACGCACGACGCCGGCCCGGCGGTGCGCCGCCTCACGGCCCGCATCCTCAACGCCCAGCGAGACGAGATCGCCACCATGCAGCAATGGCTCCGCGACCGGGGCCTGACCGTGCCCGACATCGAGATCGACGGCATACGGCTCACCGTCCACGGCGTCGACCACCACATGATGCACATGCCGGGGATGCTCTCGCAGGCGCAACTCGAAGCCCTCGATGCCGCCCGTGGTCCTGAGTTCGACCGGCTCTTCCTCGAATACATGATCCAGCATCACCAGGGCGCCGTCGACATGGTCGAAGAGCTGTTCGCCACCGACGGCGCCGCCCTCGACGAGCAGGTCTTCAAACTGGCCTCCGATATCCAGGTGGACCAGCGGACCGAGATCGAGCGGATGCGCCTGATGCTCCAGCAGATGAACGGCGCGGGCCGGTAAGCCGCGCCCCCGTTTACCCCATCGCCCACACAATCCGGAAACTTCTCATGAAAGGTCTGTTACGCCCTTGTTCTCACCGTGCGGGTTTTGCCGCCTCCCTGGCCGTCGCCGCCCTGCTGGGGCTGTCGGCCTGTGCGCCCCGGCCCGTTTCGCAGCCGGCGGAGGCCCCGCCCGCACCCGCCGCCTCGGCGATGCCCTCCACGTCGGCGACGCCGGCCGCCGCCCTCTCGCCCGACCCGCGCGTGGGCCTCGGCGCCGGCCTGTTCGACGCCGAAGAGGCCATCTGGAACCTGCGCAAGCTCTCCTCGACGCCCCCGCCCGAGGCGTTCGTGGGGGTGACCAACTCCGACCTGGCCTTCAAGGACCACTACGTCATCCAGGGCAACTACAACGGCATCCAGATCTGGGACATCTCGAACCCCGAGGCGCCCGTGCTGGTGAACGGGTACGTGTGCCCCGCCTCGCAGAGCGACGTCTCCGTCTATGAGAACCTGCTCTTCGTCTCGGGCGAGGGGCTCGGCGGGCGGATCGACTGCGGCACGCAGGGCGTCCCGGAAGCGGTGAGCAAGGACCGCCTCCGCGGCATCCGTATCTTCGACATCTCGGACATCCGCAACCCCCGCTACATCGCCAACGTGCAGACGTGCCGGGGCTCGCACACGCATTCGGTCCTCAAAGACCCGAACGACGACGAGAACGTCTACATCTACGTCTCGGGCTCGGCGCCGGTGCGCCCGGCCGAGGAGCTGCCCGGCTGCTCGGCGGCCCCGCCGGACGAGGACCCCAACTCGGCCCTGTTCCGGATCGAGGTCATCAAGGTGCCGCTGGCGCACCCCGAGCAGGCCGCCATCGTGAACTCGCCGCGCATCTTCGACAACCTGGCGGCGCCGCCCCGGCACGGCCTGGCGCCGGATGACCGCGCCGAGATCGAGGCGGCCCGGGCCCGCGGGGCCTTCGTCGTCGAGATCTTCGGGCAGGAGCGCATCCTCCCGGATCGCTTCGTGGCGCCGATGCTGGCGGAGTTCGTCAAGCAGCGGGGCCGCACCGAGGCGACGGCCGAGGACAGCGCCGCCTTCCGGGCAGCCCTGCCGGAGATCGTCCGCCAGCGCTTCGGGGTGCAGGAAGAGACCGGCCCCGACCAGTGCCACGACATCACGCTCTACCCCGAGATCGGGCTGGCCGGCGGCGCCTGCGAGGGCTACGGCCTCCTGCTCGACATCACCGACCCCGTCCGGCCCCGCCGCCTCGACGCCGTGGCCGACTCCAACTTCTCGTACTGGCACTCGGCCACGTTCAACAACGACGGCACGAAGGTGCTCTTCTCGGACGAGTGGGGCGGCGGCGGCCAGCCCAAGTGCCGCGCGACCGACCCGAAAGAGTGGGGGGCCAACGCCATCTTCACGATCGAAGAGGGCAAGATGCGCTTCCACAGCTACTACAAGCTGCCGGCCCCGCAGACCCCGCTCGAAAACTGCGTCGCCCACAACGGCTCGCTCATCCCCATCCCGGGCCGTGACGTGATGGTGCAGGCCTGGTACCAGGGAGGCATCTCGGTCTTCGACTGGACCGACCCCGACCATCCCTTCGAGATCGCCTTCCACGACCGGGGGCCTGTCTCGCCCGAGCGTATGCTCATGGGCGGGAGCTGGTCCGTCTACTGGTACAACGGACTCATTGTCAGCTCCGAGATCGCCCGGGGGCTCGACATCTTCGAGCTGACCCCGAGCCCGTACCTGAGTGCGAACGAGATCGCCGCGGCGAAAACGGTGCGGCTGAGCTACCTGAACGCGCAGGGCCAGCCGAAATTCGAATGGCCGGCCACGTTCGTGCTGGCGCGGGCCTACGTGGACCAGCTCGAGCGCTCGGGCGGGCTGAGCGCGGAACGCATCGCCGCCGTGCGGCAGGCGCTCGACCGTGCCGAGGCGGCGTCGGGTGCGGCCCGGCGGCAGGCGCTCGACCGGCTGGCCGCCGACCTGGATAGCCAGGCCGCCACTTCCTCCGACGCGGCGAAGGTCCGGATGCTCATCGACGTGGTGCGTCAGCTGTAGGCGGTATGCTTTCCGTCCGGCTCCGGGCGTGGTTCCGGAGCCGGACGGGCCTCAACGGGGCGCCCGCGCGGCCAGCGCCCGGATGGCGCGGCTTTCGAGGACGGGTGTGGGGGCGCCGGCCAGGCCCGCTTCCACCAGGGCACGGCCGACCTCGCCGGCGGTGGTTACGTGGTCCGGGAAGAGCCTGCGGAGCACCGGATAGAGGGGAGCGGTGACGGCATAGGCCAGCCGGTAGAGCGGGATCCGGGGCCGGGCGTCGCCCTCGGGGCGGATGAATCCCGGCCGGAAATGGTAGACCGCCCGGAACGGCAGCCGCGAAAGCGCCGCCTCCGTCTCACCTTTCACCCGGGCCCACATCATCCGGCTTCCGGCGTCGGTGCCGCTGCCCGAGACGTAACAGAACGTCATCGCCGGATTGCGCCGGGCGAGCGTTTCGGCGGCAGCCAGCGTCAGATCGTACGTGAGGCGCCGGTACGTGGCCTCGTCTTTTCCGGCCGCCGTCACGCCCAGGCAGAACAGGCACGCGTCGAACCCCGTCAGGTTCGCTTCGACGGCCGTGTAGTCGAAGAAGTCCTCCAGCACCAGCACGTCGAGGCGGGGATGGGTGTAGTCCGGGGGGCGGCGCACGACGGCGCGGACGTGGGTAACACGGGGGTCGGTCAGGGCCGCGGCCAGCGCCGCCCGACCCACCATGCCGGTGGCGCCGAAGATCAGAACCTTCATATCAGGGACGGGGGATGAGGTTGAGGACACTGTCGGGCAGGCCGGTCGAGATGATGGGCGTCTCGGCGGCGGTCTGCCAGGGCACCGGCGGCCACCACGGGTCGGCGGGGTAGGTTTCGGGCGTGAGGCTTTCGCCGGGGCGCGGGAAGGCCACGGGGATGCCGGCGGCCCGGGCGGCGGCGCGTACGCGCTCGGCGGGCTCGGTCCAGCCGTGCAGGGCCAGGTCGAACAGGCCCCAGTGCACCGGCACCAGCAGGCCGCCCCGCACCATCCGGTGGGCGGCCACGGCCTGCTCCGGCCCCATGTGCACGTCGGTCCAGGCCGCGTTGTAGGCACCCGTCTCGATGAGGGTCATGTCGAAGGGGCCGAGGCGCTCGCCGATGGCGAAGAAGTCGGGCGTCAGGGCCGAGTCGCCGCTGTACCAGAGGCGCCGGTCGCGGCCGAGGAAGGCCCAGCCGGACCACAGCGTGGCGTTGCGGTCGGTGAGGGCGCGGCCCGAGAAGTGGCGGGCGGGCGTGCTCACCAGGCGGACGCCCCGTACGCCGACCTCCTCCCACCAGTCCAGCTCCACAATCCGCTCGGCGGGCACGCCCCAGGCTTCGAGGTGGGCCCCCACCCCCAGCGGCGCCACGAACCGGGGCACGCGCCCGGCCAGCGCCCGGATGGTGGGCATGTCGAGGTGGTCGTAGTGGTCGTGGGAGAGGACCACCGCGTCGAGGGGCGGCAGTGCGTCGAGGGGCAGCGGCGGGGCGTAGAACCGCTCGACCCCCAGCAGGGGTGACGGGGCGGCGTGGTCGCCCCAGACGGGGTCGACGAGCAGCCGCACGCCGTCGAGCTCGACGAGGAGGGTCGAGTGACCCAGCCACGTCACGCGGAGGCCGGGGACGGAGGCGGCGAAGTCGGCCGCCGTGCGCCGGACCACGGGCAGCGGTGCGCCGGGCCGCCGGTAGTCGCTGCCGCCCACCAGAAAGTCGCGCAGGACGGAGAAGGACATGCCCTGCGAGCGGGCCGGCAGGGTGTTGACGAACTGGCCGTCCCGGTAGTGCGGGGAGCGCTCCAGGCGGGCCAGCCGCTCGCCCGAGGGCCGTGCCCCGAAGGCATCCCACATGCCGGCGACGAGCGTGGCCGCCGCCGAGGCGGTGAGCGCCAGGACGCCGCCGAACACGGCCCACCACCGGCGACGCCGGGACGGGAGGCTGCGGGCGAAGGCGAGAGGGGAACGAGGATCGGGCATGGTGCGGGAAGGAAAGCGCAAAAGGTGTGTGGTGGTCGGAACCGGCGCCTGAGAGGCCGGCGGGGGCCGCGCCGGATATTCCGGCCGCGTTTACTGCTTCGATCGTTGCTTGTTTCGATTTTTGGAACATTTATTTTTGGAACCTTTGTGGCGACGCATGGTTGGCCGGGAAAACGCGGTTTCACATCCGGCTTTCTCCGATCATGTCCACGACCGATCACGTCGAATCCTTTATCCGCGCCTTTCGTCATCTCGGGGCCCTGTACACGCGGCTGGCGGCCCGGCAGTCGGCGGTGCGGGGGGAGGCCACCAAGCAGGAGTTGCTGGCGCTGGGGGTGCTCGGGCAGAGTGGCCCGCTCCGGATGAGCGACCTGGCCGAGCGGCTGGGCATCGGGCAGAGTGCCGTCACGCCGGTGGTGGACCGCCTGGAGGCGCGGGGGCTGGCCCGTCGCACGCGCAGCCGGGCCGACCGGCGCGTCTGGCTCGTGGAACTGACGTCCGAGGGCGAGCAGGTCTTTGCCGAGGAAGACGCCGTCTACCGGGAGGTGGTCGCCGCCATGCTGGCGCCGCTCGATCCCTCCGAACGGGCGACCCTTGCGGCGCTGATGGAAAAGATCACCGCGGCCGGGATGGCGGAGGTGCCCGGTGAATGAGTACGACCGGATCGCCGGCTGGTATGCCGGGGCGCGCGGCCCCGAGGCGGGCGTGCCCGAGGTGACGGCGCTGGCCGCGAAGCTGGAGCCGGGAGCCCGGGTGCTCGATGCCGGTTGCGGCACCGGCCTGCCCCTTGCCCGTCTCCTCGTCGACCGGGGGTGCGCCGTGGTGGGGCTGGATGCCTCGACCGAGATGCTCGCCCGGTTTCGGGCCAATGTGCCGGAGGCCGAGGCCCGTCTGGGGCGGGTGGAGGCGGTGCGGTTTGCGCCGGGGACGTTCGACGCGGTGGTGGCCTGGGGGGTGCTGTTTCACCTGCCGCCGGAGAAGCAGGCCGCGGCCCTCCGGCGCGTGGCGCAGTGGCTGCGGCCGGGGGGATGGCTCCTCTTCACCTCGGGCGACGTGGCGGGAGAACGCCGGGGGGAGATGCACGGCCGGGTGTTCCGGTACTGGTCGCTGGATGAGGCGGGGTACCGCCGCCTGCTCGCACGGAACGGGCTATGCCTGGCGGAGGTGGCGACCGACGCCCGGGACAACGTCGTCTACCTGGCACGGCGCGTGGGGAAAGGGGGGGCGGGGTGAGCCGGCCGGGTCAATCCCCGCCCTCGTCGAGCCGGCGGGCGTCGACGCCGCCGAGGTGCTCGAGCAGCCACCGGCGGTAGACGTCGGCCTCGGCGGTCTTGCCGGTCCAGCGGGCGCGGTTGTACATGGTCAGCGCCATCACCAGGGCGTGGTGCTGTCCGGCGCGGTCGGCCACCTGCTCGAAGCGCTCGTAGAGCCGGTCGATGAGGGCCACGCTGCGACGGGCCGTCTCCACGTCCTTGAACCCGAGCCGCCCGGCGAAGAACTTCGAGTAGACGTTCATCGGGCGGGAGGTGGACGTGTAGAGGTCGAAGTAGTCGGTGCGCAGGTCGGCTTCCTGGAGCACCGAGGCCACGTAGCTGGGCCGCACACCGGTGAGCATGGCGATGTCCTCCACCTCGCGGATGCCGGCGGCGAAGAGGGAGAGGATCTGTTCCTTCTTGGTGGTGGCGGTCTCGTCCCGGTCCGGTCCGGCGGCGGAGCCGGTCTCTTCCGGAGGGGATGGATCCCGTGTCGCGTCGTCGGGCATGGCACAGGGACGGAATCTTCGCAGGGGGTAGGGTCGTTCTCGGACCTTTCGACGAACCAGCACCGCGCCGGTTCTCCCCGGGACGGACCCGGCAGGTGCTTTTTCCTGGCCGAAAGGATGCGGTTTACCCTGCTGCACACCGACACGGAGACGAACGCCCGCGCCGGCTTGCTCGAGACGGATCACGGTCCGGTCGAGACGCCCATCTTCATGCCGGTGGGGACCGTCGGGAGCGTCAAGGCCGTCCAGCCGCGCGAGCTGATCGACGACGTGCAGGCGCAGATCATCCTGGGCAACACGTACCACCTCTACCTGCGGCCCGGCACCGAGGTGCTCGAACGGGCCGGCGGCCTGCACCGGTTCATGCGGTGGCCCGGCCCCATCCTCACCGACTCGGGCGGCTACCAGGTCTTCTCGCTGGCGGCGCGGCGCAAGCTCTCCGAGGAAGGCGTCCGCTTCAAGAGCCATCTCGACGGTTCCTACCACACCTTCACGCCCGAGTCCGTCATCGACATCCAGCGCCGCATCGGGGCGGACATCATGATGGTGCTCGACGAGTGCCCGCCCGGCGACGCGGCGTACGACTATGCCCGCACCTCACACGAGCTGACGCTCCGCTGGGCAGCCCGGTGCAAGCAGCGCTTCGACGAAACGGCCTGCCCCTACGGCCACGGGCAGGCCCTGTTCGCCATCGTGCAGGGGGTCGTCTACCCCGACCTCCGCCGCGAATCGGCCCGGTGCCTCGTCGAGATGGACTTCCCCGGCTATGCCATCGGGGGGCTGTCGGTGGGCGAGCCGGCCGAACAGATGTATGCCATGGTGGAGGTGGTCTGTGCGGAGCTGCCGGCGCACAAACCCCGCTACCTGATGGGGGTGGGAACGCCGGAGAACCTGATCGAGAACATCGCACGGGGGGTGGATATGTTCGACTGTGTGATGCCCACTCGCAACGGGCGCAACGGCATGATCTTCACCACCGAGGGCATCCTGAACATCAAGAACCGCAAGTGGCGCACCGACTTCTCCCCGCTCGATCCGGGGCTCGACCGGTACGTTTCACAGACGTTTACGAAGGCGTACGTGCGCCACCTCTTCATCGCCGGGGAGATCCTGGGGCTGCAGATCGCCTCGCTGCAGAACCTGTCGTTCTACCTGTGGCTGATGCGCGAGGCGCGGCGCGCCATCATGGAAGGGCGCTTTGCCGCCTGGCGGGCCGAGGTGCTTCCCCGCATCCGCCGGAGATTATAGCCGTCGGGCCCGGGCTGAAGCTCGCGGCTACGTGGCCCGTGCCGCTATCCTTCGCACCACCGGCAATGACGCTGCTTTTGACGGGGCGCCTTTGCACGGTAGATTTCCGGCTCCATACCCCGCCTCTATCCGGCAGCCGGAACCGTCGCCAGCGCCACGTGCCGGTCTTTCCGCACGGGGGGTTGGAAGATTGAGGATTTTGGGTTTTGTTTGAAGGTCGGGATGGTTCTATGGCGGGGGTGATAATCGTTGGGAGCTCCGGCGCTCTGATGATCGCGCGGTGAAAGCGCCTGCTCCGGACGAGGCCGGGGGCGGCCCCAACGTTTCTCGCGCCCGCCGCTGCAATATCGTCAGGGTTATGCACGGTATCGTGTTCAGGTGTCTTCTCCGGCCCGGGTACGCCCGGCGCCGCCCGCGGGTGTGGTGCACCGTGCTGGTGCTGGGGGGGGTGCTGGCCGGATGCGGGGGGACAGGGGCAAGCGGCCCCGGTCCGGTCGATTTCGAGGACGTCCGGCAGGCGGCGTGGGCGTTCACGGCGTTCGGCATGGCGTTGCTGGCGGCGTTGTTGTTCGGCCTTCAATGGCTCTGGTGGCGGAAGGAGGTACGGGCGCTGTCGGTGTGTTTGCTTGCGCTGGCGGCGGCGGCGTGCCTGCCCGCCACGTCCGGGATGCCGGCGGTCCTGCCGTACGGGGTGGTCTCTCCGTGGGCGACGGCGGGCAGCCTGGCGCTCAATGGCCTGGTGGCGTTCGCCTTCATGGCGTTCTTTCCGGAGGCGTTTGCCCGCTTGCCGGTGGGCCGGCGTCGTCCGGATCCGGAGGCGGCCGGGGGGGAAGGGGCGGCCCGGGAGGGCCGATGGCCCCGGGTGCTCACGTTGCTGGCGCTGCTGGCCGTGGGAGGGAGCGGAGCCCTCGTCGTGGCGGCGTTCCTGGTCTCGCCGGCGTTCGTGGCGTTGCTCGTGACGCTCGGCCGGTGGCTCGGGGTGGTGCTGGCCGTGCCGGCCGTCGTGCTGGTGGGGCACGCGTTGCTGCGTCGTCGTCCGGGGGCGCCGGTGTTTGCGGCCGGCTTCGGGCTGCTGCTGGCCGGCGGGGTGTATGACTTTCTGCGGTCGGCGGGGGTGCTCACCCCGTACGCCCTGCTTGTCTTCGTGCTGCTGCTGGGGGGCAGGCTGGTGCACGAGCACGTGGCGGCCCGGCGGCGGGCCGAGCGGCTCGAGAAGGCCGTCGCCCAGCGTGCACGGCGGCTGCGTGCGACCGGCATCGCCATGAAGGCGTCCCGCCTGGCCGGCGGGCAGTTCCTGGCGATCGTCGGCCACGAACTGCGCACGCCGCTGGCGGCCATCCTGGGCTACACCCAGCGGCTCGAAGACGAAGGGGGCCACCGTCTCGAACCGGAACACCGCGCGCACCTGCAAACCATCCGCGTGAGCACGGAGCGCCTGCTCGCCTTCCTCAACGACCTGCTGGACCTTGCGCGGATCGAAACCGGCCGGGCGCCCCGCAACCCCGCGTGCTTTGCGCTGCGACCCCTCGTCGAAGAGACGGTCCGGCAGCTTTCCCCGCTGGCGGCCCGGCACCAGCGGGCGCTGGCCGTCGATTTCAGGGACGAAGCCGTCCGGGTCTACGCCGATCCGATGCGCCTGCGCCAGGTGCTCGTGGGCCTCGTCTCGAGCGCGCTCAAGATCACGGAACGGGAGCGGGTGACGGTGGAGGTTGCGGCCGCGACCTGGCAGGCCCGCCCGGCCGCCGTGATCGTCGTGCGGGACACGGAGGCGGGCCTCCCGCCCGGCGCTCGCCCGCAGGTCGCGGCGGATACAGGCCGGTTCGAGCGTTTTCTCCACGAGGAACGGTTCTTCGGCAAGCACCGCGATAGCGAGCTCGGGCTGGCGATAACCCGCGAGCTCGTCGAATGGATGGGGGGGCGGATCAGCGTCACGGGCGAGCCCGGGGCGGGGGTGGTCTTCACCGTGGTGCTGCCCTCCGGGCCGCCGGAGCAGGCCGATCCCGATCCCGGCCGCACGCCGGTCCGCACCGCCCGGTAACGCCGGCCGCCGGTGTGCCAAAATTCGGTGGCGTCCACGCAATCTTGCCGCCGGCGCCTTATCTTTGCGCTGACGCTATCGCTCCTTCTGATTCCCGGAACACAACACGGTTGTTATGGCAACGCTTCTCTCGCTTCACACCCCGCGCCCGGCGGCCGTCGACGCGCTGCGCGGCGAACGTGCTTCCGTGATGGTGCAGGTGCTGGGCATCGCCGGGTTCGCCCTGTTGACGGCGCTCGGCGCGCAGGTGCGGCTCTACCTCTGGGAGGTGCCCTTCACGCTGCAGACGGTGGCCGTCTACGGCAGCGGCCTCTTTCTCGGCTGGCGCAACGGCCTGCTGGCGCAGCTGCTCTACCTGACGCTCGGCCTGTTCCTGCCCGTCTATGCCGGCGATACGTTCGGGCCGGCCTATCTCTTCGGCGCCGTCACGGCGGGCTACCTGCTGGCCTATCCGCTCGCGGCGGCCGTCACCGGCCTGCTCTCGAAACGGTGGAACACGCTCGCCGGCAGTACCCTGGCCATGCTGGCGGGCTCGCTCGTGCTTTTCAGCCTGGGCGTCGCCTGGCTGCACGCGGCGGCCGGGCACGCCACCTGGCTCGAATCGCTCGAGCGCGGCTGGCTCCCCTTCATCCCCGTCGACCTGGCCAAGATCCTCTTCGTCGGGCTCGTCTATGCCGGCGTGCGACGGCTGCGGTAGGGGGCCGGTCCACACGGGCTTGCGGAAAGGCGCCGCTTCCTCCGAAGCGGTGCCTTTTTTGCTTGAGGAGAGGCCGGAAGCTCCGGCTCCGGTGGAACAGCCGTTTCCGGTGGCCGGTACGAAACCCCGTGCCCGGGAGGAGACGATGGTGACCGTTTTTCGATACGGCTTGATGCGGCTGGTGCCGGCGGTGCTGGGGGGGCTCCTGGCGGGTGTGCCCCCCGCACCGGCACAACCGGCCCGCCCCGCCGCGCTGGACGGGTTCGCCTCCGTCCTCGACGACCCGCGTGTGCAGGCGCTCGGCGAAGCGGGGCTCGACCTGCTCTACAACATGAAGCTCGACGAGGCACGCCGCACCTTCGACCGGATCGAGGCCCTCTATCCCGCACACCCCATCGGCCCGTTCCTCCGTGGCCTCATCACCTGGTGGCAGATCCTGCCCGACCTGCACGACACGTCGCACGACGAGGCCTTCATCCGGCAGATGGACGAGGTCGTCCGCCGCAGCGACCGGCTCCTCAAACGCAACCGTGACGACTTCGACGCCATGTTCTTCAAGGGCGCCGCACTGGGCTTCCGGGGCCGGCTCCTCTCGAACCGCGGCGAATGGCTCCGGGCCGCCCGCGATGGCAAGGAGGCCATGCAATATGTCTTCCGCATCGCCGAGCACGACACCGCCAACGCCGACTTCATCTTCGGCAAGGGCGTCTACGACTACTTCGCCGACGTGGTGCCGGAGAAGTACCCGGTCGTGAAGCCGCTCATGCTCTTCTTCCCGGACGGCGACCGCACCCGCGGCCTGCGCGAGCTCCGGCGCGTGGCCGACGAGGGACGCTTCATCCGGACCGAGGCCGCCTATTTCCTGCTCCAGATCTACATGATCTACGAGCCGGACTTCGCCCAGAGCCTCGCCTACGTGCAGCGGCTCCGCGCCTGGCATCCGGACAACCCCTTCTTCCACACGCTCGAAGGACGGGTGCACGCGCAATGGGGCCGCTGGCGCGAGGCCCGGCGCATCTACGCCGAGGTGCTGGAGCGCTACCGGGCCGGACAGGCCGGGTACACGGACGCCCTGGCCGTGCAGGCCCTCTATTACCTGGGGCGTGCCGCCCTCAACGACGGGGACCCCGCCCGCGCCGCCGGCTACCTCGAAGAACTCGAACGGATCACCGCCCGTGAAAAGCGGGACTCGTACTTCAAGACGCTGGGCACCTTGCGCCTGGGCATGGCCTACGACGCCCTGGGCCGCCGCAGCGAGGCCCTGGAGCGCTACCGCCGCGTGCGCAAGATGAAAGACTACGCCGGGGCGCACGACCGGGCCAGACAGTACCAGAAGACCCCCTACGGCGGGTGAACGAAGTGGTCGCACGGGCGTAGGGAAGGGAGAGCACCGTGCGCAGGACAACCTCCTTGCGCACCACGCACCAGCGCCGGGGTCCATAAATGGAGGGAAACGCTGTAGCCGCGGGCTTCAGCCCGGGCAGGCCGGTGCAAGGTGAAGATGGTCTGCACGACGGCTCGCGTTTCTCGTCTCATCAACCGGTCCGCCGCCATGTTTTTCCGTTATTCCGAGTGGGACGAGCAGCGCCACGGGGGGGCACCGACCACCTTCGAAAAGCTGTTCGAACTGTTTCAGCAGCTGCTCCAGTATACGGCCGGTGATGCCGCGGAAGCCCTTCACTGGATGACGCAGCTCGACCAGCGCTACGGCCTCACCGACGAGGGGATGGGCCTGGGCGACTTCATCGAAGAGTTGAAAAAACGGGGGTACCTGGAGCAAGACGCGCAGGGCGTGATCCGGATCACCCCGCGCACCGAGGGCACCCTGCGCCGGCGTTCCCTCGAAGAGATCTTCACGCGCCTGCGCAAAGGCCGGCAGGGCCGCCACAAAACCCCCTTCGCCGGCCAGGGCGACGAGCGCCTGCCCGAGACGCGGGCCTGGCAGTTCGGCGACGATCCCCACCTGCTCGACGTCACCGGCACGCTCTCGAACGCCTTCCGCCGCACCGGCATCGACGACTGGGACCTGCGCGAGGACGACTTCGTGGTGCACGAGACGGACCACCACACGAGCGTCGCCACCGTGCTGATGATCGACCTCTCGCACTCGATGGTGCTCTACGGCGAGGACCGCATCACCCCGGCCCGCAAGACGGCCCTGGCCCTGGCCGAGCTCATCATGACCCACTACCCGAAGGACACGCTCGACATCGTCGCCTTCGGCAACGACGCCTGGGAGGTCTCGGTGAAAGACCTGCCCTACCTGAACGTGGGGCCGTACTACACCAACACCCGCGCCGGCCTGCAACGCGCCCGCGACATCCTGCGCCGCCGCAAGAACCGCAACAAGCAGATCTTTCTGATCACCGACGGCAAGCCGAGCTGCCACTTCGAAAACGGGCGGATGTACCGCAACGCCTTCGGCCTGGACCGACGCATCGTCAACAAGGTGCTGGACGAGGCCGTCATCTGCCGGCGCGAAGGCATCGTCATCACCACGTTCATGATCGCCCGCGACCCCTACCTCCAGGATTTCGTCCGCCGGCTCACCGAGGCCAACCGGGGCCGGGCCTACTACGCCTCGCTCGACGAGCTGGGCACCTTCCTCTTCGAAGACTACATCCGAAACCGCCGGAAAACAGTGCGGTAGGAGACGGAGGGATGCCGGCCGGGCCGGTGACCGCGATCCGGGACGGGCTGGAGGCCACGTTCGTCGCCGGGGGCAAGGCGTGAGGGGAGACGGACGCGCTCACAGCGTGTCCAGCGGGCTGACGACGCCGAGGGCGCCTTTCCCCATCACGTGGGTGTAGATCATCGTCGTGCAGACGTCTGCGTGGCCGAGGTGTTGTTGCACGGTGCGGGTGTCGTAGCCGGCTTCGAGCAGGTGTGTGCGAACGAGTGCCGCAGCGTATGCGGCGAGACCGGCTGCGTCAGCCCTGCCCGGTGTGCGGCCTGTGCCGGCAGACGCTGGACTGCCGCCAGGTGATGCTGCCGCTCCAGGCCCGTCCGCGGGTCCGTCGACCGGCGTGGTGAGGCGAAGACGCCAGGGCCACGACGTGGCCGCCCGCGGGTACCTGCGCGCCAGCGCGTCGGGCAGGTAGACGCCCGGAACGCCGTCGGCTCGGTCGCCGTCGTACCACGGCCGGACCTGAGCGAGGTGGGTACGGAGGGACGGTTCCAGCCGGGTTGGCAGGAGTGTCCCGCGGTCCTTGCGGCTTTTACCGCCGCGCACGACGAGACGCCGGCCGTGCAGGTCGAGGTCCTGCAGGCCGCTGCCGTGGAGTAGTTGGGCCACCAGCAGCGGCGTCCCATGCAGGTGGTCGAACAGGGCGGCGACGTCCGCCGGGGCCAGGACGACGGGGAGGCGTCTGGGGCGCTGGGCACGGGGGAAGGGGCCTAATGTGCCTCCAGGTCCATGCCCAGCACATGGCGATAGAGGAAGACGAGCGCGCAGAGGGCCTGGTTCTGCGTGGAGTCGGCGCTTGACGGCCAGATGTCTCAGGAAGGCCCAGCGAGCGGGGGGGCGGTCATGGTGGAATGCCCCCAATAATCTGATCCAGGTTGTATGTTAGGGCTACGCCTCAAACCACGCAGCCCGATGAAGAAGAAAAACCACACCCCCGAACAGATCATCACCAAACTCCGCAAGGTCGAAGCCCTCACCGCACAGGGGGCCACCGTCGCCGAGGCCACCAGGCAGATCGGCGTGGCCGAACAGACCGTCTACCGCTGGAAGAAGCACTACGGCCAGATGGATCACAGCCAGGCCAAACGCCTCAAGGAGCTTCAGAAGGAAAACGCCCGCCTCAAGAAACTCCTGGCTGAGAAGGATCTCGATGCGGAACCGGGCGTCAGTGAGCGGCGGGCTTGTAAAGTACTCGGGCAGTCTCGTTCGACCCAGGGCTACGCTTCGAAGAAGCCGGAGAAGGACCGAACACGGACCAAACGTATGCATCAGCTTGCCGAAGACAATCCGCGTGCCGGCTACCGCATGATCACCGGTCTGCTGCGCCGAGAAGGCTGGCGGATCAACCGCAAGCGCGTGCATCGTTTGTGGAAGCGCTCCGGCCTCCAGGTGCCCAAGAAGCAGCGTAAACGCCGCCGTCTGGGTACAAGTGGTAACGGCTGTGTGCGTCTGAAGGCGCAGTATCCAGGTCACGTCTGGAGTGTGGATTTCCTCTTCGACACGACCGAGGACGGTCGCCAGTTGAAGTTCATGCCCGTGCTCGACGAATACACAAGAGAGTGCCTTGTGATCGATGTCTCGCGTTCGGTCACCTCCGAGCGGGTGATTCGAGAACTCACACGGCTCTTCCAAGAGCATAGCCCGCCGGGGAATCTGCGCTCGGACAACGGCCCGGAGTTCATCGCCGAGGCACTCAAGCACTTCTTGGCTGACCAAGAGGTTGAGACGCGTTATATTGAACCGGGTGCTCCCTGGCAGAACGGCTACGTCGAGTCGTTCAATGCGACGTTTCGCGACGAGCTGCTGGATCGAGAACTCTTCTCGACGCTCTTGGAAGCGAAGGTACTCAGTGAGCAATATCGTCGTCGTTACAACCAGTACCGTCCCCACAGCAGCCTGGACTACCTGACGTCCGCCGAATACGCCGCAGCCACACAAAAGCAGCCTGTGGAGATATGGACAACGCCTTCGGAATTGCCCACATCCCCACAGTTCGACAACGGCAACGAAATCAAAGACGGCCATCAAGAACCGGTGCCTGCACTAACATAGCGCCTGGTACAAAGAATGGGGGCACCTCACCTCGTTGGCTTAACCCACAAGAAACGCTATGTTACCCAACAACTCAAGCAGGGGGCTTAGCGTTCTCACCTGCTACGTAACATCAGTGGATAATAGGGATCTGCATCGTTTACGCAAAAATCCTGACGTGCCCCGATGCCGGGGGTAGAGATCCTGGCTCACCGGCCCCGTATCCAGTTTTTGAAGGCCGAAGCCCGTGCCTTGCTGATCAACACCTTGTTCTCCGAAGGCGGTTTCACGCCGACGAGTAACCGACCATTGAAGTAATAGGTTACCTCGACAATCGCTCGGTAGTTGACGATAACCTGCCGGTTGGCACGGTAGAACATGGTCGGATTCAGTTGATCTTCGAGTTCTTGCAGTGTCTCGTCCATTATGAAATGCTTGTTCTCAAAGGTTACGCCGCGCACGACGCCATTTTTGATTTCGAAGTAGGCAAAATCATCGGCCAGCACGGGCAGGAGGCGATCGCCGTAGCTGATGAGAAAACTCTTTTGGTAGTTCGGGGATTCACGAAGCAGTGAAGCCAGGTGGTCGAGTATACGGCTGTCGACCCCATGCCGCCGGTGCTGCTCGAGCCGGTTAAACTTGGCCAAAGCCTTCTGTAAGGCGTCTTTGCGAATCGGCTTGAGTAGGTAATCAATGCTGTTGACATCAAAAGCCTGAATTGCGTAGTTGTCGTAGGCGGTCGTGAAGATGATGGGGGTATCAATTGACATCTGCTCAAAGATCTCGAAGGCGATGCCGTCAGCGAGATAGATGTCCAGAAAGATTAGATCAAGCGGTGGGCCGGTGGCCAGCACCCGCACAGCCTCTTCTATGCTGTCAATGACTCCTACAACGTCGGCTTCGTCTGTACAGGCACCAAGCAGAGTCCGCAGGTGGCTGGCGGCATGGTCTTCGTCTTCGATGATCAGGATCTTCATACTCAACGCCCAGGCTCTTCTGGCGCAATTACGGGCACGGTGACCCGGAATGTGTCGGTCGTTTCCTGGACATGGATCTCTGTACCACACAGGTACCGGTATCGCTCGTTGAGGTGGTACAATCCCATTCCGTTCGAAGTACGTGGCCCCGTTCGTCGTTGCAGATTGTTCGACACAACGATCGCCCCGTCGTTGCTGGAATACACTTCGACGCGAAGGGGTCGCTTCCTGGAAACGACGTTGTGTTTGACCGCGTTTTCAATCAGCATCTGTACGGCTAGCGGTGGCACCATACCGGCATACAGGGATGCATCTACCTGCATCGCCACGGTGAGTTTATCGGCGTACCGCTGGGTGAGCATATCGGCATAGGCTGCAGCAAACCGGAGTTCTTCCGCCACGGTCGTTAAGTTCTCTGAAGATACTCGGAGTACATACCGGTAGACCTCGGCCATGGTATCGACCAGCCGCAGGGCGGCGTGCGCATCGCTCGTAATCAGCGCAGTCAGCGTGTTGAATGTGTTAAATAGGAAGTGCGGGTTCAGCTGGTGTTTGACAGCGCTGTACCGCATCTCGGCCTCCTTGTGCTGGAGCATCAAGTTTTCGAGTTCGACCTGATGCTTCTGCTGGATAAGTGTGTAGATGGATGATCCCAGCATCGAGAGGACCATAACCAGTGTGTTTGTGCCCATCATGAGCGCCTTGAAGAACCGTTCGTGCAGGTATGGATCGAACAGCGCTAGGTGGAGTTCGATCAGGGCGCTGCTTGCCACAACCAGAACCGCAATATTTACGATCAGGCGCTGATACCACGTCTCCATGGGAATGGTCAGGCCGGCGATGCGAATCTGTCGCACTTCTAGGTTCAGCAAGAAGAATAGCAGCGCTAGGACAAATGCATATACGGAGCGCAGTACAAAATCGAGCCCATGGAGAGTGATATCAGGCTGCGTCTTTTGTATTTGGAACCAGAACCCTATCCGAGGCAGCGTAACGAAGGCGGTCGTCATCAGCGACGAGCACAGGATCAGCATCTGTCTGGGAGGCAGCTTCCCGCCCCGGGTGCAATGTTTTCCCATAGATGTCGTATTGTTCGTGGACATCCTCACGATGGTGAGTCTACTGACCTGTACGGCAGGTGGGCCAGTAGGATACGCTTGGCCCACCTCTATCACGGTTAGGGGGGCGGGAAGCGCTGGAAGAACGCCCAGATCAATGTATTGGCATCAATGGCGGTCGATGGTGTGTCCGCGCGAGGTCTCGGCTTTCGTCCTCCGGGCCAGGCATGCCCACCATCTTCGGTCAAATACATTTCAATTTCTGCGCCCGCGTCACAGGAGAACCATGTGGTGAGGGAATAGTCCTTGAATGTGATCGACCGAGGGGAGGGGGCACAGCCATTGACTTCTCCCCAAACCGTGAGCACGGAGTCAACCGATGGAAATACATATCCTCCCAGGCCTTCACCACCCTTATACGGCACGACCGTGTCGCGCACCGAATGCAGATGTAAGATGGGCATGGGGTGTGCTGGGCGGCAGTCGTTGACTACCATGGTACCACTCACTATCGCCACTGCTGCGATCCGATCGGCGACTTCACAGGCCAGCCGGTAGGCCATCATGCCGCCGTTGGACATGCCGGCCACATAGACTCGCTGAGGGTCGATCCGATAGGTAGCCACCAGATGACCGATCAGTGCGCTGATGAAGGCTACATCATCGACGTTCTGTTCGACAGGCTCGCCACAGCAGGTCCCTGCATTCCACATACGCAGGCGCAACGGTCCACGGCTGGGGATTCCTTCCGGGTATGCGACGACGAATTCATCGGCTGTAGCCTTGTCGGTGAACCGGTAATCCCGCTCGAACTGCCATGCATCACCCCCCAGGCCATGGAGTGCTATGACGAGCGGATAGGGATCGGCACTGTCGGCGTAGCTAGGTGGCAGATTGAGGAGGTAGGTACGCAGGCGTCCGTCTACCATCAGCGTGTCGTATAGACGATGCGAGGGAGCAGGCACGGGCGTGTAGCTACTGCAACCAACCGCTCCCAGCAGAGCAATCAGGTTGCAGCACAAGACGAGACGATCACTTGAAGTACGCACACGTACCGGATGCATTGCGAACAGCTTCATTGAGATCCCTCCCGGCGGGCTTTCATCCGTTTTTTCAGTTCCTGCTTCAGTTGCTCCTTGTTTCGTTGATACGTCGCGAACTGAGCATCGGTCAGGACCCTACGCAGTTCCTTATCTTTCTGCTCGTTCAAGGCTCGCAATGCTTTGAGTTTTGCCAGCCTTCTGTCGTTGCTCATTATGACGGTCTCATTCTTCCGGGCGTAGGTGAGGTTGATCTGCCGGACCTGCTCAATCTGTGTGCTGTCGGTCAGGGCAAGCAATTCGGTGAGGTAGTCGGTCAGAAGCGCTGCGCGCTCCTCCGGGGTGCTCTCGGCGAAGATGTCCTGTTGAGCACGGGCAGGACCGCTCGTCGCTCCCACGGTAAGCAGGAGCACAACGACATAGGTGAGGTTTCTCATCGGACGCTGGAGTTCAGGTTCAGGAGTAGTTTCGGAACGAAAGCTATGCTTGAATGCCTTGTCCGGCAGCCGAAGCGACATGAAACCGAAAAAAACGAGGGTGAAACACTCGTTCTGAAGTATGAGACGATCAAGTCTTGAGTGTACTGGCAAGCTTATAGTGATGGGTAAAGCCGTCACAGGTTTAGACGGACATCGTCCGTGGTCATGTGCCACGACACCGTGGCGGCCGCGTTGTGTGCCGCTACCCATGCCTCGACCTCGCGCCGTACCGCCTCGATCGAACCGACGATGGCCCAGGCATTGCTGCACAACACACTGAATTCCATACTATGGTCTCGCGGGAGAAGCAGCCCCGCACTTTCACCGTATGCAGCCGCACCGTGGCGAAGGTTGCTGTGGTCGGGTTGGTCGTGCGCAGGTGCCGCTCGTGCTCGGCCGGGAAGTTGTAGAAAGCCGAGCGCTGCTCTCGGTCCCTGGCCAGGCAGTCGGCCGCCTTCGGGTACCTGGCCTCGTGGGCGGCGATGAAGAAGTCGAAGGCTGCCTCGGCCTTCTCCTTGGTCTCGGCCAGGGAGATCTCGTGCATGCGCTGCTTCGTCTTCAGCTGCTACGACCTGGGCAGGGTGTTTAAGACGTTGGCCGTCTTATGCACTCGGCACGGCGGCCAGTGCGTCTGGCTGTAGACTTCCGTGCAAGGTGCTCCAGAAGCCGAGGGTTCCGTCGCCCACGGCTGCTCAGCCCTGGAGCAACCGTTCCCAGGAGCGCGGCCGGTGCCTCTGAGGGGGCACCGGTCGAGACGCCCTTGAGATACAAGTGCTTCCAGCGAACGCGTCTTGCGCATGTACTTCGGCAGGGCTGTCGAAGCGACATGCCCGGGCTGTTCCTATACCCTGGATTTTGAAGCTACTGATGTTGCGTAGATGTTGCGTACTTGAAGCTGTTCCACCACACGACGGCCAGTCTTGCCAGTGTCACCAATCACAAAAAAATTTCTCTAATTCTGTGAATCATTTTGCATTTATTGTATGATATGTTGTTATGTTAAGTTTTTTGCGTTCATGATGGCTTTTGACAGGGCTGCGTTCTTCAAATCATGAATAGTAGAATTATTAACAAAGCAGATGCCAGGCTCGCAAAGACTGTCCTGATTGAATTCCATAGGTTCCAACGTGATTCAAAGTCTTGACGAAACGCTCTTTGCATTGTTTCACTCATGGTATCGACATCCAGAGTTTGTATTTTGTTATTCAGCGGTATGTTAATAGTGATTGTCGGTAATTGGACGCCGAGAAGATAGGCGAGTGTGGCGAATATTATAAGTATATATCTAGTTTCAAATTGTGCGATACCAAGCACAGTCGCGATAATCAAGGCCACAACTGAACCAACCCATAACGACACAAAAAACGGCTGATTATTTTGAATAATGCGATCCATCACTTGAAAAGCTCGAATGAAATCCGAGTCATTTAAACTCTTTATGCCAGGCATCACCACTAGGGCAAAAGCAAGCAAAAAGCCTGCAACCAGGGAACACAGAAATGTAGCCAAGATCAATGCAATTTGAAAGATTCCCTCACTTGACATGGAAAAATCCTCGTTCTTGTATGAATGTGCTAACACCGAGGTGAAGGATGCCGTTAGGCGTTACCTTGAACCGTCTCGGGAAAACCGGAGGCTTGGTTGGTTGAATACCGCTTCGATGAGATCTTCCTCACAGCGGCTGTAGTAGACTTCTTCGTACTCGACCGGTGGAAGGTAACCCTGTGATCCGAGTAAGCGATGATGGCTAAACTACCATACCCACTCCAGAACGGCAAACTCGACGTTCTCACGCGTTTACGCACGGACCAGGTCGTGTCCCGATTGCTGTAAAAAGGTTTGAGATGGAAAAGGCCAGCGTCTTCCGTTAGGCCGGGGTTGCTTTCAGACAATCCATGAACCCAACGACCCACGATGGCCCTATGCTCCAGGTTACGCTCGACGCCAACCAGGTCCAAGACCTCTTCACCGGAGACGATCCCTTGCGTGCGCTCCTCGAACCAGTACTCAACCAGATCCTCGAAGCCGAGACGACCGGGCATCTCGGTGCCGAGCCCTACGCGCGCACCCAGCCCCGGCAAGCCTACGGCTATCGGGCCCGGCGCTTGACCACACGCGTGGGCATGCTGACGCTGTGCGTGCCCCGGAGCCGCGACGACTCATCCTCGTCTGCCAGGAGTTCAATTGATGCGCAACGTCCTCGGGGCCACGCCCGGGGCCCACCACGCGCAGCTGGTCGATCATCTGCGCCGGCTCTTTCGCCGTGAGAGCGGGACCGAGGCCCGTCTCGGACGCACGTCCGAGACGCATTGCGCAACTGGTCGCGGTCTTTGAGGGACAAGGCCGATGTGGCGCGGGCAGTCCCGGAAGGCGGTCTGGAGGCTGCGATGCAGGTGTTGGTCTGGCCTTTCCGTCGTCGTCTTCGCACGATGAACATGCTTGAGCGCTTGAACGAGGAGATCCGCCGGCGCGAGCGGGTGCTTTGGATCTTTCCCGACGTGGCTTCAGCGGTTCGTCTTGTCAGGGCGCTGCCGGCCGAGCAGCACGAGACGCGGCTTTTCGGGCCGTCGGTATTTTGACCTGGAGTCGACCTGGCATTGGAAGCGCGCCCGTGCCGCCCCAGAGGCGGCTGAAGATCCGGTACGATCAGCTGCTTAGCGACCCAGCCAGGCGAAAGGCGTTTTTACAGCACTATTTGACTTGATCGGCAGATGGCTGCCAGAATCTGTCCATTGCACTTTATTCCATTGAAGCGGGTGAAACCCGCCTTGGAGTTAACCCGGTTTGGTGGACTATCTTCCACTTACGAACAACGAAGAGGTCCCCATGCCACGAACACGTCCCGCGTATCCTACCGAGTTCCGCCAGCGACTCGTCGAACTGGCTCAGGCCGGTCGTAGCCCGCGTGAACTCGCTGAAGAATTTGAACCCTCCGAACAAACCATCCGCACCTGGATCAAACAAGCTGAGCGCGACGAGGGTACCCGCACCGACGGGCTCACCTCGAGAGAGCGCGAGGAGCTGCGCCAACTCCGCAAGGAGAACCGTCGTCTCCAGCAGGAGCGCGACATCCTGGCAAAGGCCGCGGCCTGGTTTGCTCAGGAGACGAACGTGATACCGAAGCGATCTTCACGTTCATAGACGCCCACCAGGCCGAATTCCCCATCCGCGTCATGTGTGCAGTCCTGGCGGTCTCCACCAGCGGCTACTACGCCTGGCGCAACCGAGTCCCTTCCCAGCGAGCCCGAGACGACGCGATGCTGACCGAGCAGATCCATGCCATCCACGCGTGGTCCCGCGGCACCTATGGCGCCCCCCGTATCCATGCCGAACTCAAGGATCAAGGCGTGCATGTGGGGTGCAAGCGTGTAGCTCGTTTGATGCGAGCAGCCGGCTTGCACGGCATTAGCCGCCGCAAAGGACCCACCACGACGCGGCGGAGGGAGGGAGCTAGACCCGCGCCGGATCTCGTCGAGCGGGATTTCACCGCGACCGAGCCGAACCAGTTGTGGGTGGCCGACATCACCTACGTGCCGACGGCGGCCGGCTTCCTGTACCTGGCTGTTGTGCTCGACGCGTTCAGTCGCCGTATCGTGGGCTGGTCGATGGCCAATCACTTGAGGACGGAGCTGGTGGTCGCCGCGTTGGAGATGGCGCTTGAGCAGCGGAAGCCGGAGGCGGTCATCCATCACTCCGACCAGGGGTCGCAGTACACCTCGATTGCCTTCGGGGTGCACTGTCGGGAAGCGGGTGTGGAGCCGTCAATGGGCTCGGTCGGTGACTGCTACGATAACGCCATGTGCGAGAGCTTCTTCGCTACGCTTGAATGCGAACTCATCGACCGTGAGGCCTTCGCGACGCGGGCCGAGGCGCGGATGGCGATCTTCGACTACATTGAAGGGTGGTACAACCCGCATCGGCGGCACTCGGCCCTGGAGTATCAGTCGCCGGTGAGCTACGAAAGAAGACACCAATCACAGGTCGCAGCCGAAAGCTGCTGACTGTCCACTAAAGCGGGGTAACTCCACCCCTAACCGGTCTGTACGTTACGCAAGCTGTCTACGGCTATAGTGCCTCTGAACTTCGGGATGTGGTGTTTGTGCAGTACGAGATCACTAACGACGCGACTGAGGCGTTCACCGATCTCTACATCGGGTTCTTTGCCGATGTGGACCTCGATATGGGGCGCTGCTACTCGTTGATTGCCAATGCGACAGGCTACGATACAGCCCGTGCCCTTTCTTACACCTATCCCCGTGCGGCGGCTGGAGACCAAGATCTAGGGTGTCCCATTCTCGTATTCGGTTTGGCCTTTCTGGAATCGCCGGTCGCATCGGAGGCTCCTCATACGGTTACTAGTCATACTATTTTGCGAAAGAATGTAGGTCCCGAGTATGATTTTAGTGAGGCAACCTTGCGAAATCCTCAAGATGTGCTTTACCGGTTACAAGGCCTCTCCAGCCAGGGAGACCCTATGATCGATCCGACCACAGATACCCCAACGTCCTACGCCTTTACGGGTGATCCTGTCACGCAAACCGGCTGGTTGGATGTTCCCATTGACGTTCGGAGCCTGACGGCAGCCGGTCCGTTCTCGCTGGCGCAGGGTCAAAAAAAGAGGTTCACCGTGGCCCTCATTGTTGCTCAGGGTAGCGTGTTGTCGGAGGCCCTTACGCATCTCCGGCAGCAAGTTGATTTAGTCAGAAGTCAGGCTGGATTATGGCGTTTTTAAGCCCGCTTCCCTAGAGATCAAGATAAACTGAAAATGCATACTTACCGCCAGGGATGGGCAGCTAAGCAGGCGCTGCACGCGGACCCAGGGCAGGTCGGTACCAGTTCAACCGTCATTGCTGTCGCTGTAGGTTTTCCCGACATTGAAGCGTGGTGCCCGCAGGCCCTGTGCCGGTGAGCGCCAAGTCGTTATGTATGTGCTCGCTCCTCATCCACCGGCGCGGGTGCTTCAGGACAGGTAGAAGGGGGTGGCGAGCCAGAAGAAGAGGCGCGTGCCGGGGAGGTCGTTGCTGCCGGTGATGAAGGGGCCGGTGGCGATGGCCGGGTCGATGCCGAGACGCTCGAGCAGCAGGGGGATGGTGGCTGCGAGGTCACCGGTCGACCCAGGCGGGAAGCAGCGTTGGCTGAATCATGGTTTATCCTCGGGCGTTGCATCTGGACCCATCCATGTAGAGGAGAAACATGGATACGGCTCGTCCTGAATACCGAAGCGAGGTGCTCCGCGAACTGGAGCAAATCCCTCCCGAGTTCTTACCGGCCTTCCTGAAGCTGGTCCGCGCTTTCCGAGAAAGTGTCACGCTGCCTGCGGCTCAGGACAGCTTCCGCCAGGGATGGAAAGAGGCTCTCCGTGGCGAGACCCGGCCCGTCTCCGAACTCTGGGAGGATCTCGATGCCGAGTGAAGAACGCCGGCGGGTGGAGGTTGCCTTTACGCCGGAGTTCAAGCGCAATATCCGGCGGCTTGCGCGGAAATACCGGCACATTCGGTCGGACGTGGCTCCGGTGATCCGTAGGATCGAGCAGGGCGAGACGCCGGGCGACCAGATCCGGGAGGCAGGTCAAAGTCCGGATCAGGAATAGCGATGCGCAGCGCGGCAAGAGCGGCGGTTACCGCATGCTGTATTACCTGAAGACCCCGGAGCGGATCATCCTGGTGACGATCTATTCGAAGACCGAACAGGGCGACATCACGGCGGAGGAGGTCCGGCGGATCATCCGGGCCCACGAGGCGGGGTGAAGGCCGCGCATACCTTGGGGGGGAGCACCGGAGCCAGCGCAATCCGGCGTCACCCGGCGCCGGCGGCTCAGGACAGGTAGAAGTGGGTGGCGAGCCAGAAGAAGATGAGCGTGCCGAGGATATCGTTGCTGCCGGTGATGAAGGGACCGGTGGCGATGGCCGGGTCGATGCCGATGCGGTTGAGCAGCAGCGGGATGGTGGCGCCGATGACCGTGGCGAGCACGATCACGAGCATGAGCGCCGCGCCGGAGGTGAGGGCCAGCCGGGCCGGGTCGGCGATCTTGTCGGGGTAGAGGTGGCCGGCGGCGAGGATGAAGGCGCCCATGATGAGGGCGGCGATGAGGCCGTTGAGCAGGCCCACGAGCAGCTCCTTGAGCATGCGGCGGAGGATGTCGCTGGCCCAGACGTCGCCCGAGGCCAGGCCCTGCACGGCGATGGCGGAGCTCTGGATGCCCGCGTTGCCGGCGGTGGCCATGACGATGGGGATGAAGCTGGCCAGCACCGGCACGACGGCCAGCGCGCCGGAGAAGTAGCCGATGACGAAGGCGGCCACGCCCGAGCCGACCATGCCGGCGAGGATCCACGGCAGGCGGCCCTGCACGATGCGCAGGACCGAGTCGGTGGGTTCTTCGCCGCCGGCCACGCCGCTCATGCGCTGGATGTCCTCCTCGGCCTCCTCGCGGATGACGTCCACCACGTCGTCGATGGTGATGCGCCCGATGAGCCGTCCCTGCTCGTCGACGACGGGGAGGGAGACCAGGTCGTAGCGTTCCATCAGCCGGGCCACCTCCTCCTGGTCCACGTCCGCCGTGACGTAGTCCACGTCCGGGTCCATGACGTCGCTGATGCGGGCGGCGGGGTCGGCGAGGAGGAGCTGCTTGAGCGAGACGATGCCCTGGAGGTGCCCGTCCTCGTCGACGGCGAAGACGCTGTAGACGTCCTCGACCACGTCGGCGTGGCGGCGCAGCTCTTCGATGGCCTCGGCGACGGTCCAGGAGACGGGCACGGCCACGAACTCGCGGGCCATGAGGCCGCCGGCGGTGTCCTCCTCGTAGCCGAGCAGCTCCTGCAGGTCGGCGGCGTCCTCGAGGTGGGGCAGGACCGTCTGGGCCACCTCCTCGGGCAGGTCGGCCAGCACGTCGGCGGCGTCGTCGGTGTCGAGCTCGCCGAGCATGGCCGTCAGCCGCTGCGGGGACTCGGCCTCCAGGAGCTCGGCGCGGTAGTCGTCGTCGAGCTCGGCCAGCACTTCGCCGGCCTGCTCCACGGGCAGCCACTGGAACAGGTGGCGGGCCTCGTCGAAGGAGAGGTGCGCCATGAGCGAGGCCAGGTCGGCCGGGTGCAGGTCGGCCACGATGTTGAGCACCATGCCGCGCTGCCCGGCCTCCAGGAGGCTGCGGATGTTGTCCACCAGCTCCTGGTCCACCTCGATCTCCGCCGGACGCATGCCCTCCTCTTCTATGATCCCGTCCTGCGTCATGTCGGTCTTCCGGTTGGCCGGTTCCCGGTGCCGGGACCGGTTCAGGCGTGCTCCTGGAGGTAGCGGGCCAGCACGACGAACGCCCCGGGTTCGAGCTCTTCGGCACGGCAGGCCCCCCATCCGTGGGGGAGCGTCAGGCCGCGGTCGCGTGTCCACCGGCCGAGGCTGTTGCGCAGGGTCTTCCGGCGCTGGTTGAAGGCGGTCCGGATCACCTGGCGAAGCAGGGCCGGGTCCACACCGGACGCTGCCGCATCCCCCTGCGAAAAGTCCAGCCGTACAACCGCGCTGGTGACATCCGGTTTCGGGTAGAAGACATTTTTAGAGACGTGGAAGAGGAGCTCGGGGGCAGCGGCGAGCTGCACGGCCACGCTCAGGATGCCGTAGGCTTTGGTGCGGGGCACGGCCACCAGGCGCTGCGCCACCTCCAGCTGCATCATGACGACGGCCTCGGCCAGGTGGGATCGGGCGTCGAGCAGGCCGAAGAGGATCTCGCTGGTGATGTAGTAGGGCAGGTTGCCGATGACGTAGAGGGGGCGTCCCTTCTCGCGGGCGAGGGCGGCCCAGTCCGTCGCCAGCACGTCGGCGTGGCGCACGTCGAGGCCGGGGAAGCGGTCGCGCAGGAGGGCCACGGCGCGGTCGTCCACCTCCAGGGCGGTCAGGTCGGGGAAGCGCTCGTGCAGCAGCCCCGTCAGCGCCCCGGTGCCCGGCCCGATCTCGACGACGGCCGCCCCGTCCGGCGCCCGCAACGCCCCCACGATCTTGCGGGCCACGTTGGGGTCGGTGAGGAAGTTCTGGCCGAGAGACTTGCGGGGCTTCATACCTTGTCTATCTGGAGAGAACCGGGGCGTTTGTAGTGCGCGGTGCGTGGTGCGTAGTGCCTAATGCGTGATGCGTAGTGCGTAAGGATGTGGTGCGTAGTGCTTGGTGCGTAGTGCGTAAGGATGTGGTGCGTAGTGCTTGGTGCGTAGTGCGTAAAGATCGCGTGCTGCGCTCTACGAAATACGCACTCCGAAATACGCACGACGCCCTATGCCCCCGGGAGGCGGCGGTGCAGGGCGTCGAGGAAGCGGCGCACGCGGCGTTCGTTCACCCCGAAGTCGCTGTAGCCGACGCGGCTGGCGCTGCGCAGGTGCAGGGCGCTGCCCGTGCCGAAGGGTTCCACACGGAGCGCCACGTCGTCGTAGAACACGAAGACGCGGAAGACGGCGTCGGCGCGGCGGGCGCCGGCGTCGAGCGTGGCGGGGCCCAGGGCGGCCAGGGCGTCACGGGCCCGGGCGAAGAGCGTGTCGGCGTCGACCGGGTAGAGGCGGGTCAGGCGGACGCAGTTGGGTGAGGCGGGACAGGGCGGCAGGGGGTTGGCCGGCCCGTCGTCCGAGGGGAAGGCGTCGGGATCCGAGGCGAGCGTGCGGGAGAGGACGAGCGTGCCCGCCCCCAGGACGGCCAGGAGGAGGACGGCGCGAGCGAGCCGGCGCATGGCGTCACTCGACGGTGGTTTGCAGGCCCCGGGCGTCGTTGTACTTCGAGGGGCACTTCACCAGGATGTTCTCCGCCACGAACACGTCGCCCTGTGCGTAGCCGTCGATCACCAGGCGCTCGGCGTCCTCGAAGTTGGCGGGCTTCGGGTTCGCATAGCGCACCTGCCGCACGTTGCCCAGTTCGTCGCGCATGTAGAACGAGAACACGTTGGCGGCGGGGTCATAGGTGGCCGGCTGCTCTTTGACCCACTGTCCGACCACATGCGCCTTCGAGCCGGTCTCGGCCGCCCGGGCAAAGTCCATGTACCCGCCGACCTGCTGGCCGAAGTTCAGAAAGAGCACCGAGGTGAAGCCGATGAGGAGGACCAGGCCGATGATCGTCTTCTTGTTCATGACGGGGCGTGGATTATAGGCTGCGTGGTTCGTCGTGCGTGGTGCGTACAGGGTTGCGCTTTACGCACGACGCACGACGTAATACTAAAAGTCGTCGTGTTCTTCGGGAATGCGTTCTTCGACGGTTCGTTCCAGCGCGTCGAGTTTGCGGTCGGTGCGGTAGAGGAAGAAAAGGAGGCCGAACCAGATGATGAGCACGACGGCCAGGACGACGTAGAGCTTGTCGTGGGCGAGCATCACCTGTTCGAGTCCGGTGGGGGGCTGGGTGGGCAGGGCGCCGGGCCAGAGGCTGTCGTACGGGGCGGCCTGTGCGGCCCGGGGGGCCTCCTGGAGGGAAAGGGCGGGGAGCATGGTTGGCGGCGGGTAGGGTTCAGTATTCGGGGTCGCCCTGGAGGCGGTGCTTGAGCCGGGCCAGGCGCACGCGCTGCGTGTAGAGGACCCAGAAGAGGCCCAGGAAGCCGAGCACGGCGGCGTAGAAGATCGGGCGCATGGCCGGGGCCAGGTCCGTTTCGCTGAAGGCCGGGTTGCCCTCGGCGCCGGGGTGGAGGCTCGGCATCTGGCGGGGGACGATGTAGAGCAGGAACGGGACGGTGGAGGCCGCGAACAGGTTGTAGACGGCCGCCATCCGGGCGCGCCGGTGCGGCTCGTCGATGGCGGTGCGGAGGACGAAGTAGGCGCCGTAGATCAGGAGTTGCACGGCCGCCATCGTCTGGCGCGGGTCGAAGTTCCACCAGATGCTGGTGCCCACGTACCAGGTGAAGCGAGCCCAGACGATGCCGGTGGCGAGTCCCAGCAGCCCGAAGGCAAAGCCGACGCGGGCCGCCTGCAGGGCCCGGATGTCGCGCAGCAGGTCGCCCGTGCGCAGCACCTGCAGCGAGTGGTAGGCCGAGACGAAGGCGGCGGCCATCATCGTGAACCACATCGGCACGTGGAAGTAGAGGTTACGCGCCGTGTGTTCGAGGATGCTCAGGCGCGGGATGTCGCGGACGAACGCGGCGACGATCATCCCCGTCAGCCACACGGCCACCACGTTGCGCACCAGCCGGTACCGCTTCACGTCGACGCCCGCTTGCGTTTCCTTCATGGTCCTTTTTGCGCTGGCACGTTGCGTGTTGTTGCGTTCGCTGCCGCCTGCACGGGCAGAAACCCGCGGCTACGTGCTTTCTGCTGTCCGGATGAGCAGGCCCGGGCTGAAGCCCGCGGCTACGTGCGTTCTATGGTCTGGTTGAAACGTTCAACGTGCAGCGTTCAACGTGGAACGCTCATTCGTTCCACACGTGGTCGAACAGGAGCACCGAGACGGTGATGACGACGCCGGCGAAGCCGAAGAGCGTCGTCAGTTCGTCGCCGGCTTCGCGCCAGCCGTTGCCGCCGGGCAGGGCGGCCCGGGTGGCGCTCACGACCGAGAGCAGCAGCGGCACCAGCAGCGGAAAGAGCAGCACCGGCAGCAGGGGCCCCCGGTTGGCCGCCCGTGCGATGAGCGCCGCCAGCAGCGTCGTGGCGCCGGCCAGGCCAAGGGCGCCCAGCACGAGCGTCGCCAGCAGCAGGCCCGGGGCCTGCACCGCCACGCGCAGGAGCAGGATGAACGCCCCCAGCGCCACTAGGTTCACCCCCAGCACCAGCAGGAAGTTGAACAGGAGCTTGCCCGCGTAGACCATGCTGCCCCGGGTGTTGAGCCGCAGCAGCAGCACCGTCCCGCGCTCCTCCTCGCTGATGAACGCCCGGCCCAGCCCGACGGCTGCCGAGAACAGGATCACCACCCAGAGCAGCGCGGATTGCACGCGCGGGCTCACCGTCACCGGGCCGAGGCCGAAGGCCACCAGCAGCAGCGACGAGAGCACGAACAGCAGGAGCATGCTCACGGCATAGCGGCTGCGCAACTCCAGCCGCAGGTCCTTCTCGAAGACCGCCCAGGTGCCGTAGAGCCAGTTCATGGGAGGGTCGCGTTCGCCGGCCTCACGGGGTGGCCGGATCGGCCGGCGTCCTCTTGATTGAGGCTTGCCTGGCAGAAGATATCGCTGCCGGCGGCCTCCGGCGAACGGGAACGCCGGTTTCCGCGGGCAATTCACGCGGGCGACGCCGTTTCTTCACGCGGGCGGCGGGCCGAAGTCGCCCACGAAGGCGATCTCGGGCTCGAGCCGGTAGCCCGTCTCCCGCTCGACGACCTCCTGCGCCAGGGCGATCAGCGCTCGCACGTCGGCGGCCGTGGCCCCGCCCCGGTTCACGATGATGTTGGCGTGGCGGTGGGTGATCTCGGCGCCGCCGATGCGCGTCCCCTTCAACCCGCACTGGTCGATGAGGCGGCCGGCGCCGATGCCTTCGATCTTTTTGAAGATGGAGCCGGCGCTCGGTTCGGTCTCCAGCGGGGGGTGGCGCTCGCGTCGCCAGGCCAGGTTGGCCGCCATGACCGCGCGCATCCGGGCCGGGTCCGCCGGAGCGAGCTGGAAGGTGGCCGAGAGGACGATGTCGTCCCGCTCATGCAGGACCGAGTAGTCGTAGCCGAAGCGGAAGTAGTCCCGGCCGGCGGTGCGGCGCTCGCCCTCGGCCGTGAGGAGCTCGGCCTCCAGGAAGACCTCTTCGATGAACATCGTGCGGGAGCGGTCCGGCGAGAGGAAGTGCAGGTTCTGCCAGAGGGCGCCGCCGACCGTTGAGGGGATGCCGACGTAGTGCTCCAGGCCGGAGAGGCCTGCCGCGACCGCCGCCTCGATGACATCCGGATAGACGATGGCACCGCTGGCGGCCCAGAGGCGGTGCGTTGCGGGGTGGATGCGGAAAGCGCGGGCGGCGTTGCGGATGACCAGCCCGCGAAAGCCCCCGTCGCCCACGAGGATGTTGGCCCCGAGGCCGAGCAGGAAATAGGGGAGGCCCAGCTGCCGCGCCACGGTGATTGCACGGGCGAGCTCCTCCGGCGTTCGGGCCTCGAAGAAAAGGTCGGCCGGCCCGCCGATCCTGAACGTGGTGTAGGGAGCCAGCGGAACGCCACAGCGGAGGCGTTCCGGCCCCAGGGCGTCTGCCAGGGCCGACGTGAGGCCGGTGTCGAGGAGGGCTTTGGCGTTCCGGTTCATAGCGACAGCGGGAAAGGCGCTCCGTTAACGAAACGGACGGCGTCCTTGTTGCCGCGCCCCTTTCGTGTTACCTTGCCGGACGACAACAGCATGTTCGATCCTTTCAGACAGGCGTACCATGGCGACGAACAACTATCCGAACCTGACCCGTGCCCTGGCGCGCATGGGCGTGCTCGTCTTGCTCTTCATCCTCCTTGCCGCGATGGCCGGGGGATGCATGACCACCACGATCGGCTCCGGCCAGGCCGGCGTCAAGTACAGCATCTTCGGAGGCACCGACCTGAACCAGACCTTCGGCGAAGGGCTTCAGGTGCATGCTCCGTGGGTGGACATCATCCGGTACGACGTGCGCGTGGAAGAGAAGCTGGAAGCCATGGAAGTGCTTTCCTCCAACGGCCTGAACATCGGCATGGACGTCTCGGTTCGCTGGCAACCGGAGGTGGACAGGCTCCCGCAGCTTCACACCACCTACGGCACGGATTACTACCGGAAGCTCATCCAGCCGGAGCTGCGCAGCGCCGTGCGCGAGGTGGTGGGGCGCTATACGCCGGAGCAGCTCTATTCGAGCAAGCGCACCGAGTTGCAGGGGCAGATCTTCGAGCGGGTGAAAACGGGCGTCGAGCCGCGCTTCGTCAAGGTCGAAGCCGTCCTCATTCGCGACGTGCGCCTGCCGGAGCAGATCCGGGTGGCCATCGAGAACAAGCTGAAGGAGGAACAGGAGGCCGAACGGTACCAGTACACGCTGGAGAAAGAGCGCCTGGAGGCCGAGCGCAAGCGCATCGAGGCCGAAGGCGAGGCCGAGTACCAGCGCATCATCACACAGAGCCTCTCCTCGCAGTTCCTCCGCTTCAAGGGCATCGAGGCCACGCAGCTGCTCGCCAACTCGCCCAACACCAAGACCATCATCATCGGTGCCGGCGACGACGGCCTGCCGGTGATCCTGGGAGGGCAGTAGGACCGTCCCGGGCCGCTCCCTGCGAGGGCGAAGGATGGGGGAAAAACGAAAGCCCTGTCCGGATATTATTTGCCTGGATTGACAAAAATTTTATATTATGCACATCTAACTACCGAGATAGGCGGCACCCTTGAGATGCTGAATACCCGGTGAGGCAGGATCGGGTTGTGCGATCCGTCACCTGCTCACCCCGTTGTCTTTCATCCGGGGGCGAAAGTGCGCGAATCGCCCTTGAAAGACGTGCTCACCCACCACGTTTGCAGCATCCTCCAACCCCTCATCGGAAGACGCCATGATCTCAAAGTTACTGCGGGTCAGTGGTATACTGGCCTTTCTTGCGCCTGGATGGGTCATGGCGCAACGTGTTGCCCTTTCAGGCGTGGTCACGGGTGCTAGTGGAGGTCCGCTTCGCGGAGCCGACGTTCTGAGCGGAGAACCGATGCTCGGGATGGCCGCCGGCGTCGACGGGCGTTACGGTTTCAAGGTGCTGCCCAGAGACGGCTCGTGGCGGAGAGGTACGCGGCCTGGTGAAGTGGCCGGGGAACGGAACAGGCGGCTGGATACGAGCATGACTAAGCAGGTACGTGACGACTTTTTCCGGCGGGTATGGGAGGTCGTCGAACGGATCCCGCCGGGGCGTGTGACGACCTACGGGCACATCGCGGCCTACCTGGGCACCCGGAGTGCCGCACGGACGGTGGGCTGGGCGCTGAACGCGGCCGCTGGGACGGCCCTGCCCTGCCACCGCGTGGTCAACCGCTTCGGAGCCCTCTCCGGCCGTGTGCATTTCGGCGGGCCGTTCATCATGGAGGACCTGCTCCGGAGCGAGGGCATCACGTTCACCGGAGACGGCCGGGTCGATCTGGAAAAGCATCTCTGGGACCCGGCATCGCCGGAGGAAGGGGAGCCCCCTCCCCTGGCCGAGGTGTCGTAGGCTCCGTGCCGGTTCTGGTTCGCGGTGTCCCGGCGGCTATTTACGGGTGCGTCTGTACCGGTCATGGTGCACTGACGACCGTTTGCACCGTCCGGAGCGGTTACGCGGTCCCGTTGAATTATTTTTCAGGAAACCCAGGAGATGCCCTTTCTCCCCCCGCCCGGGAGGTATATTCGTTTGAACGGATAGTGTGCAGACCGTTCCGGCGAGCGGCCTCCCGACAGCTGAACCCTCATCGTAAGGCGACGCATCGATCGGATCTGTGAGCGCGATACGGGACGATACGAGCAGGTTTTTTTCCGGCGAGCTAGGATTAAGGATCCGGAAGCGCTTTCGGTCCGTCCGGTTCCGGCGCCAGGACGGTGAGGTGGTTCCCGCATACGGTCACGGTTGTAGCCGGAGGGTAGCCATAGAACTCCGGTATGTGGCAATACAGGGTGCCTGTGTGCAGGCATCCCGGCATAACAGATCCACCAACCACTCATCAGACGAACCATGAGACGATCTGACCCCAAGAGCAAGTATCTCGGCCTGTGCCTGGGGCTGGCGTTGCTGGCCCCGGTGCCGGTCCTGGCCCAGCAGGGCAGCCTCCAGGGCCGCGTCACGGACGCCGAGACCAACGAAGGCCTTCCCGGTGCCAACGTGCTGTTGGTCGACGTGCAGATGGGGACGGCTACCGACCTCGACGGTAACTATGCCATCCGGGAGGTGCCGCCCGGGACCTACACGGTGCGCTTCAGCTTCGTCGGTTACCGGACCCAGCAGCAGACGGTCACCATCGGCACGAGCCCTGTGGAACTGAACGTGGCCCTGCAGCCCGACTATACCGGGCTGGAAGAGGTCGTCGTCACCGGCATCGCTTCGGCCCGCTCGAAGGCCACGGCCGACGTGTCCGTCGGCCGTATCGATGCCGAGCAGTTGCAGGAGCTGAACGCCTACCAGGACGTCTCGCAGCTGCTCACCGGTAAGGTGAACGGCGTCAGCGTGCAGCCCGCCTCGGGCAACGTGGCCGGGGGCATCCGCTTCGTGATGCGCTCGAGCACCGGCCTCAACGGCAACGGCCAGCCCGTCATCTACGTCGACGGCGTCCGGATCGACAACGCCCAGGTGACCGGCTTCGGCGTCGGGGGGCAGGGCGTCTCGATGCTGGCCAACATCAACCCCGAAGACATCGAGAGCATCGACATCCTCAAGGGGCCGGCCGGGGCCGCCCTCTACGGTACCAGCGGCTCGAACGGGGTGGTGCTCATCACCACCAAGCGGGGACGGCTGGCCGCCGGCGGCGCCGTACCCTTCAACGTGAACTACAAGGGGGTGCTCGGGGTCAACGAACAGGCCGAGGAGTACAACCCCTTCAACGCCGCCAACCCGGACATCGCCAACAACTTTTTCCGTGAGGGCCTCATCAGCCAGCACTCACTGAGCGTCTCGGGCGGCTCGCAGACGGTGCGCTTCTTCAGCTCGTACGACCGCCGGCTCGAGAAAGGCCACCTGCGCAACAACAAGCAGGACCGCCAGAGCTTCCGGGCCAACTTCGAGGCCTTCCCCTCGGACAAGGTCACGATCCGGGCCAACGCTGCCTATACCCTCAACGAGATCGACCGGCCGCAGAACGACAACAACATCTTCGGCTACCTGGGCAACACGTTGCTCTCGGCCAGGCCGTTCATCTTTACCGACAGCGCGGCCATCGAGGCCATCAAGAACACGCAGCGGATCGGGCGTTTCCTGGGGTCGGTCGAGGCCGAATACCGCCCCATCGACCGGCTCGTGCTGCGCGCCTCCGTCGGCTTCGACGGCACCGACCTGCGCAACGACGAGAGCTTCCCGGCCAACTTTTCCTATTCGGGTCGCACCAACGGGGAACGCAACATCTTCAACCGGCGCAACGAGCAGTACACGTACGACTTCAACGCCCGGTACAGCTATGGCATCACGTCCTCGCTCAGCGCCACCACCATCGTGGGGACGCAGGCCTTCAACCAGATCAACCGTAACTTCTTCTTCACCAAGCAGAACTTCTCCACGGAACTGATCACGAACATCGGTGCCGGGGCGGACTTCATCAGCGGGGATGAAGGGTTCGTGCACTCGCGGGAGGCCGGCATCTACGGGCAGCAGGAACTGAACTTCCAGGAGAAGCTGTTCGTGACGCTGGGCCTGCGGCGCGACTTTGCCAGCACGGTCGGGGATCGGGCCCCGTCGATCTGGTATCCGAAGGCCAGCCTGGCGCTCCGGGTGGACAACCTGACCGAGTTGCCGCGCCAGATCAGCTTCCTGAAGCTGCGGGCCGCTTACGGCGAGACCGGCCAGCTTCCCGGCCTGCTCGACGGGTCGTTCCTGCGCTGGCAGGCCGAACCCTCGGGCTACGGCGCCGGCGCGGTGACCAGCTTCATCGGCAACCCCGCCATCGAGCCCGAGCGCGTGCGCGAGTTCGAGGTCGGCCTCGAATCCGAGCTCTTCGGCAACGTCGGGCTGGACCTGACCTACTACTTCCAGCAGGCTGAAAACTCGATCATCGACTTCAACAATGCCCCCTCGACCGGCCTGACGGCCAGTTCGGTGCCGTTCAACGTCGGCAGGTCCGAAGGGTGGGGCTTTGAAACCAGCCTTACGGCCGCGCCCGTGCGCACGCGCAACTTCGGCGTGGACTTCGCCTTCCTGTGGAACTACCAGAAGAACGAGGTCAAGGACCTGGGCGGCGCCCAGCCCATCTTCGACGGCTTCGACATCAATGTCATCAAGGAGGGGCTGCCGCGGGACGCCTTCTACACCTGGTCCTCCCGGGCCAAGTTCAACGATGACGGCAGCTATGCCGGCCCCGAACTGACGACTACCGACGAGGACGGCGACGGCCAGCCGGACCGCAAGTTCTTCGGGACACCGTATCCCGAGCACAACGGCTCGTTCTCCCTCAACGTACGCTTCCTGAAAAACTTCACTGTCAGTGCGCTGGCCGAGTGGTTCCTCGGCAACGAGGTCTTCAACAACACCCGGCTGTTCATGCGTCGTTTCGGGGCGCTGGCCGAGCGCAACATCGCCCTGGTGCAGGTCGGGCTCGTAGAGGATCCTTGCAGCGTCAACCTGTGCGATGCGGACGGCAACCTGCGACCCGAATTCCGGGACCGGAACGTGCAGGCGCTGACCGTCGGCTCGCCTGAGTACCGCGAGGCCGCCGAGACGGTGGCCCGCACCGAGTTCACGTTCGGCGGCGTTGACCTCGACGGCAACTTCATCGAGAGTGCCGACTTCCTCCGGCTGCGCGAAATCAGCATCCGGTACGACTTCACGGACCTGCTTCGCAAGGCGAACGTCAGCCGGTATGTGCGTTCGGCCAGCTTCACGCTCTCGGCGCGCAACCTGTGGATGACCTCGAAATACAGCGGGGCCGACCCCGAGGTCAACTTCGCCGGGGCCCGCAGCGCCAGCCGGGCGCAGGACTTCCTGACGCTGCCGCAGCCGCGGGTGCTCTACGGTACGCTGACCATCGGCCTGTGAGCCGCTGCACGTGTCTTTCCGACCGAATGATCAAGCTTGAGGCATAGAACGATGAAACGACGCTATCTCATGCCGGCGGTGCTCCTGTTCCTGGGGGTCGTGACCGCCTGCGACAGCTTCGTCGAAGACGTCGATAACCCCATCGACAGCATCAACGACGACCAGCTGACGACCGAATCCCAGGTGCCCTTCCTGATCAAGGGCATCCAGTCCCGCTTCTCGACCACGTACGACCGGCTGGCCGTGCATGCCGGCGGCCTCTCGGACGAGCTGTTCTTCGACCAGCGGGTGCCCAATGCCACCTTCCCCACGTTCCAGGAGTTCGACGAGGGGGACATCACGCTGGCGAACAACTCGAACGACGGGGTCTACAACGACCTGGGCGAGTTGCGCTTCTTCGCGGACAACCTGCTCACCCGCATTGCAGAGATCCAGTTCGAGGATGCCGACCTGCAGCGGGAGGCGCAGTTCATCGGCAACTTCTACGGCGGGGTGGCCCGCTACTTCTATGCGGCCTACTACGGGCTGAACCCGCGTGAGGGCGGAGGGGTCATCTCCGAGAATCCGGACAATCCGGGCCCCTTCATCCCGTCGGCCCAGATGTATGCCCTGGCTCTGGAGAAGCTCGAAGCGGCCCGGGGCTTCGCCGACGATTACCACACCCGGGTGATCAACACCCTGGTGGCCCGCATCCACCTGTTGCAGGGCAACTTCACCCAGGCCCGGGCAGCGGCCCAGCAGGGCTTGCAGGAGGGGGACGACCCGTTCCTGACGCTCTTCAGCGTGGATAACGACAACTACTGGTGGAGCCAGGCCGGACCCGGGCGTACCCAGTGGGTGGTCGACTTCCGCTACCGGGGCTACGTCGACGCCGACCCGGCCGAGGCGGCCCGGATCCCGCTGCAGGCCATCCAGGGCAATGACAACCCGCCCACCACGTTCTACCGCCAGGCCCGGTACGTCAACCGCGAGGATCCCCTGCCCTTTGCCACCTGGCAGGAGAACACGCTGATGCTGGCCGAACTGGACCTGCGCGACGGCAATACCGCCTCGGCGCTGAACCGCATCAACGCGGTGCGGGCCAGCCACGGCCTCGAGCCGCTGGCTTCGGCGGACATGGACGTGCTGATCCTGGAGCGCGAAAAAGAGCTCTTCACGATGGGCCTGCGCCTGCTCGATCAGCGCCGCTTCAACCGCTGGCACCTCGGGCCGGACACCTGGCAGTACTTCCCCATCACCCAGAACGAACGGAACATCAACCCGAACTTCTGATCGGGTCCTGGCCGTTCCGGCGGGGCCGCTCCGGTGCGGGGCGGCCCCGCCGGCTTTTCAGGGGCACCGGCGTCTGGCCCTGCCCCTCAAGCCGCAGCCGGGCATCCGTTCGGGATCCGGTGCGTTGAAAGAAAAACAGAGGCTTGGGGACAGCGGTATGCGAGGCAGGCTGACGATCGCGTGGATCGGGCTCGCGGCGGTGCTGGTCGGCACGCCGGCGGCAGCCCAGGACGACGAGGCCGCGCTGGAGGCGTCGTTCCGGGCCGGGCTGGCGGCCTATKRSGCSGGCKACCWSSMGSACCGGCCCGCCSGGCGCCGTCGCCGCCGCGTACTGCTGCGGGTTCAGGTTGCGCGGAAGCTGTCCATCGACTATGCGGGGGCGCTGAACCCGCAGCAGTACGCGGCGGCGACGGCGCCGGGCGGGCCGGTGCTGGTGGTAGCCGGCGCAGGGACGGGAAAGACGCGCACGCTCGTCTACCGCGTGGCCTATCTGGTGGAGACGGGCACGCCGCCGGAGCAGATCCTCCTGCTGACCTTCACGCGCCGGGCCGCCCGCGAGATGCTGGCCCGGGCCGCTGCCCTGCTCGACGGCCGGTGCGAGCGGGTGCAGGGGGGCACCTTCCATGCCTACTGCGCCGGCCTCCTGCGTCGCCATGCCCCCCGCATCGGCTTCCCGAACACGTTCTCCATCCTCGACGCCTCCGACGCCGCCGACGTGCTCGACGTCCTCCGCACAGCGCACGGGTTCCACCGGTCCGGCCGGCGTTTTCCCCGGAAGAAGACGCTTCAGGCCCTTTTCTCGACCGTCGTCAACCGGGGGCAGCCGCTCGAAGCGGTGCTCGAGGCACAGTACCCGCAGTTCGTCGCCTGCCTCGACGAGCTGCAAACGCTGCAGGCGGCCTACGTGGCCTACAAGAAGGCCCACGCCCTGATGGACTATGACGACCTGCTGCTGCGCACGCTCGAGCTCTTCGAGACCGACGACGCGGTGCGCCACCGGGTGGCCGCCGGCTGCCGCCACGTCCTCGTCGACGAGTACCAGGATACGAACCGGTTGCAGGCCGCCCTCGTCCGGCAGTTCGCCTCGGTCCACGGCAATGTCATGGCCGTCGGCGACGATGCGCAGAGCATCTACCGCTTTCGCGGGGCGGACTTCCGCAACATCTTCGCCTTCCCGGAGCAGTTTCCGGGCACCCGCATCCTCAAGCTCGAACGGAACTACCGTTCCACCCGTCCCATCCTGGAACTGGCCAACCACCTCATCGGGCACGCCCGGCGCAAGTACGACAAGGTGCTCTTCACGGACGAGGCGGGGGGCGAGCGGCCCGCCCTCGTGCCGGCACCCGACGACCGGTTCGAGAGCCGCTTCGTCGCGCAGATGGTGCTCGAACTCCGGGAGCAGGGCCTGCCGCTCGACCGCATGGCCGTGCTCTTCCGCAGCAGCCACAACGCCTACGACCTCGAAGTCGAGCTCAACCGCCGGAACATCCCCTACGTCAAGTACGGCGGGCTGAAGCTCAGCGAGGCAGCCCACATCAAAGATGTGCTGGCCCACCTCCGCGTCGTCGAGAACCCGCAGGACGCCGTCGCCTGGAACCGCATCCTGCAACTGATCGAGGGCATCGGGCCGAAGACGGCACAGGACCTGATCGACTGGATCACCTCCACGGCCGGCGAGCCGTTCATCCTGCCGGATCGTCCGTTCGGAAACCGGTACGTGACGACGCTCAAGGCGCTCTTCGAGCTGCTTCGCACGCTCCGTCACGGCGAAAGGACGGTGGCGGAACAGGTGGAGCTGGTGCTGGACTACTACGCGCCGATCCTGCGGCGGCAGTATTACGAGGACTATCCGAAACGCGAGCAGGACCTGGAGCATTTCGCCGGCCTGGCCGAAGGGTTCCCGGACCGGGCCGGCTTCCTGGCCGCCCTCGCCCTCGATCCCATCGAGCTCTCGGCCCTCGATGCCGGGCCGCTGGCCGACGACGAGGCCCCGCTCATCCTCTCGACCATCCACTCGGCCAAGGGGCTGGAGTTCGACGCCGTCTTCGTCATCCACGCGCTCGACGGCGTGCTGCCCTCCGGCTACGCCCTGGGCGACCCCGACGCGCTCGACGAGGAGTTGCGGTTGCTCTACGTGGCCGTCACCCGCGCCCGGCGGTATCTGTTCATCTCCTACCCGATGGTCCAGTATCGCCGGTACCAGGGCGAATACCTGGCCGGTCCCAGCCGCTTCATCGCGGAGGTGCCGGAACGGTTGCTGGAGCCGTGGTCGCTCGTCGAAGAACCCGCTCCGGCCCAGCTCGGCCCGCCCGTCGACGCGGCAGCCCCCCGGGCCTCCGTCGACGACGGGGCGCCGGGCGAATAGGCCGCAAGGGCCGTGGCGTACGGCCAGACGGCGTGGCGGCCGGCCGGGCTTTCGTTTTGATGAAAAATGAGCCGGTCCTGCGGCGCACCATGCCGCCGGGCCGTATCTTGGAGACAAATCCGGTACATACCCGTCCTCATGGCTGTCTCACCCGACATCCGCCCCTCGCCCCCGAACCGTCCCGGCCTCGAACCGGTGCCGGTGCGCATCGAAGTCGTGGGCCTGGAGGCCCTGGACGTGCTCGCCCGGTTGAACATGGCCGTCTTCCGGGAACAGCGCATCATCAATTCCTTCGACCGCCTCGATCTGATGATCCTCCTGGCCTACGTCGACGAGGCGGCCGTGGGATTCAAGGTGGGCTACCGCGAGAGCCGCTTCACGTTCTATAGCGCCAAAGGCGGCGTGCTGCCGGCCTACCGGCGGCGCGGCATCGCCCGGCAACTCCTCTACGAGATGATGGACCGCGCCCGGGCACGGGGCTACACCCATTTCGCCTTCGACACCTTCCCGAACATGCACCCCGGCATGACCATCCTCGGCCTCAACGAGGGATTCCGCGTCATGAAGGCGGACTACAACCCCACCTATCGAGACTACCGCCTGCGCTTCGAAAAGAAGCTCTGACCCGGCCTAGAAAAGCGCGTAGATGAACGGGGCTAGGGCCGAGCCCTGCGTGAGCACGATCAGCAGGCTCAGCAACATCAGCACGATCAGGATCGGGGCCAGCCAGTATTTCTTGCGCACGCGCAGGAACTGCCAGAACTCACCGAGGATGCGGAGCTTACCCATAGCGGTCGGATCAAAGGCTGCGGGAGAGGAAGGCTGCTGATACGCCGGACGGCACGAATGGCTCCGCCACGGGCCGGTGCAACCCCACCCGGAACCCGTGCGTACCGTAGCGGCCAGCCCGTTCTCATCAGTCTTTCTTCTGCTCGTGCGCGCGTTTTTCTACGAAGTGTGGGAGAGCCTGCGGATCGCCCTCCGGGCCATCGGCACCCACAAGATGCGGTCGATCCTGACGACCCTGGGGATCATCATCGGTATCGTCTCGGTGACCGCGATGGCGACCGTGGTCAACGGGATCGAGCAGGATTTCGAGCAGGATATGGCGGTGCTGGGTACCGACGTGCTCTACATTGAGCGCTGGCCCTGGGTGGGCAGCCCCGGCATGAAATGGTGGGAATACATCAACCGCCCGTACATCACGGCCGACCTGGCCGATGCCATCGCGGCGCATTCCAGGCATGCCGTAGCCGTGGTGCCCGTGGCCGATACCCGGCGGACCGTCGCCTACGAGGGCCGCACGCTGCACGACGTGACCGTGCTCGGTGTGCGGGCTTCGTATCCGCTGGTTCACCCCGTGGACCTGGCCGCCGGCTATTTCTTCAGCGACTTCGACGAGCGCAGCGCCCGTCCCGTCTGCATCATCGGGGCCGAAGTGGCCGACCGGCTCTTTCCCATCGTCGATCCGCTCGGCAAGACCCTCCGCCTCGACGGGCACAAGTATCTGGTGGTCGGGGTGATGGTACGCCGGGGCAGCGGGGCGGAAGGGCCGGGTTCGGTCGATACGCAGGTCATCATCCCCTTCAACGCCTTCAAGCACCACTTCGGCGTCAGCCGGCGGGACGTGTCGGTGCGGGTCCGCGTGCGGGACCCGGCGCTGATCGAGGAGGCGAAGGACGAGTTGACGGGCATCCTCCGCGTGGCGCGCAAGCTCGACGCCCGGGAAGAGAACGACTTCGAGATCAACGACCAGCAGAGCCTGCGGGCTCAGATCGCCCCGGTGAAGACGGCCATCTACGGCATCGGCATCGGCCTGACGGCGCTGGCGCTGCTCGTCGGTGGCATCGGGGTGATGAACATCATGTTCGTCTCGGTCAAGGAACGCACGCGCGAGATCGGAATCCGCAAGGCCGTGGGCGCCAAGCGGCGGACGATCCTGGCGCAGTTCCTCATCGAGGCCGTGGTCGTCTCGATGGTGGGCGGGCTGCTGGGCGTCCTCGTCTCGCTGCCGCTGACGATGCTCATCCGCATGATCCTGCCCGCCACACTCGACATGACGGTGGTCGTCATCGCTTTCGGCATCTGCGCCGCCGTCGGGACCGTCTTCGGCCTGGCACCGGCCTGGACGGCCGCCCGCGCCAACCCGATCGAGGCCCTCCGGTATGAGTGAGACGCGCTTCGGATCGGGACGCCCTCGTAACGATCAACCCGTACCGTTATGGCGTTTTTAGAGGCCTTTCGGATGGCCTGGGACGCGCTGCGGAGCCACAAGCTGCGCTCCTCGCTGACCCTGCTGGGCATGGTCATCGGGGTCTTTGCGATCATCGTCTCGGTCACCGGCGTCGAGGTCATCGACGTGTATTTCAAGGACCGGCTGCAGTTTCTGGGGGCCTCCACCTTCACCATTCGCCGGACGCCCTCCATCCAGCTGGGGGAGCTCGATCCGAGCATCCGCAACCGACCGGCCATCACCTACGACCAGGTCGAGCGCCTCGCACGTGCCATGACCACCCCGGTGACGATCAGCATCATCGAGGACTTTGCCCTCGCGGCGGTGCGCTACGAGAACCGGGAGACGGAGCCGAACGTGGTGCTCCTCGGCACGGATGAGCATATGCCGGGCAACTTCAGCTACGAGATCGAACAGGGGCGCTTCCTCTCCGAACAGGACCTGCAGTACGCCCGCCCGGTCATCGTGCTCGGCAGCGCGGTGGCCGAGGAGCTTTTTCCGATCGAATCCCCGCTCGGCAAGACCGTTCGCATGGACGGTCACCGCTATGAGGTCATCGGGGTGCTGAAGGAGAAAGGCAGCTTCCTCGGGTTCAACCAGGATACGCGGGTCTTTGCGCCGATCACGCGGCTGATGTCCCTCTACGGCCAGCCCGACCGTAACATTGCCACGATCAGTGTGCGGGCGCACGAGCCGCAACACCTCCGGGCGGCCATGGACGAGGTGATCGGGCGGTTTCGGGTCATTCGCAAGGTGCCGCCGGGACGCGACAACAACTTCGAGATTGAGACGAACGACTCGATGCAGAGCATCTTCGAAGCCTTCACCGGAACGCTCACGCTCGGCGGGGCCGTCATCGGCCTGATCGCCCTGCTGGCGGCCGGCATCGGCATCATGAACATCATGCTCGTCTCGGTGACCGAGCGGACGCGGGAGATCGGCATCCGCAAGGCGGTCGGGGCCCGCCGCCGCGACATCATGCGGCAGTTCCTGCTCGAAGCCTTCTTCCTGTGCCAGATCGGCGGGGTCTTCGGTATCGTGCTCGGGGCACTCGTGGGAAACCTGGTTGCCGTCTACTTCGAGATCTCCCCCGCCTTCCCGACCGGGTGGGCCGTCGGGGCGGTGGTCATGGTGACGGGCATCGCCCTGCTCTTCGGCGGGTACCCGGCCTTCAAAGCCGCCGGCCTCAATCCGATCGAGTCGTTGCGGTATGAGTAAACGCCGCGATGTCGTATCTTCGCGCGCGAGGATACGGTTGGTTTCGAGACAGAGCGGTTCCCGGCATGCAGGCACATGAGCGCAGGAGCGATCCCCGTGCGGCGGCGAAGCGGGCCGTCGGCGAACAGGTGGCCGCGATGGTGGAGGACGGCATGTGCCTGGGGCTGGGGACCGGCTCGACGGCGGCCTGTGCCCTGGAGGCGCTGGGACGGCGCATTCGCGACGAGGGCCTGCATGTCTCCGGGATTCCCACCTCGTTCTTTGCCGAGCAACTCGCCCGCACCTGTGGCATCCCGCTCGTCACGTTCGAGGACGTCGACCGGGTCGATCTGGCCTTCGACGGGGCGGACGAGGTGGACCCGCATCTCAACCTGATCAAGGGGCGAGGGGCGGCGCACACCCGGGAGAAGGTGGTCGCCACGCAGGCGGCCCGCTTCGTCGTGCTGGTGGACGAGACGAAGCTCGTCGACCGGCTCGGCACCCGGATGCCGGTGCCGGTGGAGGTGTTGCCCATGGCGGCACGGCCGGTGCGGCGGGCACTCGAACGCCTCGGGGCCCGGGCCGAGCTTCGCATGGGGGCGCGCAAGGACGGGCCGGTCGTCACGGACCAGGGCTTCTGGGTGATCGATGCCCGTTTCGAGGCAGGGCTCGACGACCCCGCCGCGCTGGATCACGCCCTGAAACGCCTGCCGGGCGTGCTGGACCACGGCCTCTTCATCGGCCTGGCGACGGACGTGCTCGTGGGCGAGGAGGACGGCGGCGTGCGGCACCTCCGGGCGCGGGGGTGAGTCTTCCGGCAACGAAAAGGCCCCGCTGCACGCGGCAACGGGGCCCGGCGGCGCGCACGCGCCGCCATCGTCTGAAAAACGGGCTTACTTCAGTTTGAAGGTGATGGGCAGCGTCATCTTGACCTTCACGGGCTTGCCGCGCTGCTTGCCCGGCTTGAACTTGGCCTGGCTGACGGCGCGGATCGCCTCCTCGTCGCAGCCCGCCCCGATGCCGCGCACGACGACCGGATCGACGACGCGCCCCTGCTCATCGACGACGAACTGCACGATGACGCGGCCTTCGACGCCAGCCTTCTTGGCGATCTCGGGATAGCGAATCTTCTCCTGGATGGCGGCCAGCCCGCCGATCAGTTCCGGCATCTCCTCCACGATGACGAAGATCTCCGGCTCCGGCTCCTCTTCCTCCTCGGCCGGCGGTGGGGGCGGCGGAAGGTCCGTCAGCGGCTGGTCGATGTCGAGCGTGGCATCGAGGTCCAGGTCGTCGTCTTCGAGCACCTCGTCATCCGGAACCTCGACCGGCACCGGCGGGCGCGGCGGCGGCGGCGGCTTCTCGATCTGCTGGGTCTGCTGGATCTCCTCGATCTGGACGACCTCCTGCTCCTCCATCACGATCTCGAACGAGTCCTCCGCCCGCAGGTCCAGGCGGAAGGCCACGATGAGCAGCAGCAGCGTCAGCGCCAGCCCGATCTCGACGTAGAGCGGATAGCGCTTGCGCAGGTCGGCTTTTTCGGTTTTTCGTAGGGCCATGGTTTTCGTCTCTGGCTTCGGGTCGAACGGTTGCTCCGCGAAGATAGCGTACCGGGCGATCAAAGGAAACAACCGCCTCGATCTGCGTCAGGTGATACGGTTGACGTTTTCGGCGGGTTCCGTGCATGCCACACGCGGGGGGGAGGTCCGGCACGGCCTATCCTCCTGATTGCCTGGGATAAAGACACGCAGCGCGGGGCAAAGTTGCCGCCGGGTGTGGAGGAAGGGTCAGGACGCCGGGCGGGCGTGCTTCCGGTGGCGCAGGCGGTAGGCCTGCACGGCGGCGAAGAGGCCGAGCATATCGGCGAGGACGTCGTAGACGTCCGGGAGGCGTTGCCAGGGGAGCAGGCCCTGATAGAGCTCGCTCATGGCGGCGAAGACGGAGCCGCCGGTGAGGACCCACCAGGTGCGGGCCGGCAGGGGCCGGGTCATGGCGGCCATCCAGAGCCAGCCCAGGACGGCGAAGAGGACGAAGTGCCCGGCTTTGTCGTAGGAGAGCAGGGCCAGGTCGGGCAGGCTTTCTCCGGGCAGGGAAAGGAGGAGGAGGATCAGGATCGTCCAGCCGGCGGCGAGGAGGCGACGCAGGGGCAGGCTCATGGCGAGAAGCGTTCGTGGAGGACGGAGGGCAGCACGCGGAGAAGGTCGGAGGCGACCATGGAGCGGGCGTCGTGCCGGGCCGTGTAGTGTTCGGCGGCGGCGCGGCCGAGGTGAAGCGCCGCGACGGCGGCCTCGGCAGGGGGGAGGCCCTGTGCGATCAGGCCCACGCACAGCCCGGCGAGCACGTCGCCGCTGCCGGCGGTGGCCAGGGCCGGGTGGGTGGGAGCCACGTAGGCCGTGCCGTCCGGGCACGCGACCACCGAGGGGGCTCCCTTCAAGAGCAGCACGACGTTCCATCGCTCCGCGTAGGTCTGGGCCGTGCGGATACGGTCGGTGAGGTCGGCGTCGTCGCCGGCGAGGCGTTTGAATTCGCCGGCGTGCGGCGTGAGGAGCCACCGGCCGCCGGCACGGCGGGCGAGCCACTCCGTATGCCCGGCCAGGGCAAAGAGGCCGTCGGCGTCGATGACGGCCGGGAGGCGGGTCTCCTGCAGGAGGGTGCGGACGAAGGCGCCGGTGCCCGGCCGCCGTCCCAGGCCGGGCCCGACGAGCAGCGCCCGTGCTTTCGCCAGGCGTTCGGCCAGCACGTCGTGCCCCGCCGGTGTGAGGCCGTCCGCGTCGTCGGGCAGGGCCAGCGTGGTCACCTCCGTCAGGTGTGCGGCGACGGCCGGGCGCACGGAGGCCGGGCAGGCACACACCACGAACCCGCTCCCGACGCGGGCAGCGGCCTCGGCCGCCATGACCGGCGCGCCCGTGAAGTCGGGCGACCCGCCCACCACCAGGGCCAGGCCCACGCTGTATTTGTGGGCATCGTGCGGGCGGACCGGCAGCCGGCTTCGGACGGCCTCGTCCGTGACCAGGAGCGCACAGCCCGGTGCCTTCCGCACCCGCTCGAGCACGAACGACGGGATCCCGATCTCCACCACCTCGACGTGCCCGGCGTATGCGGGTCCCTCGCCCAGCAGCAGCCCGGTCTTCAGGGCACCCATCGTCACGGTCATCGTCGCCCGCACGGCCTCGCCGGGCACCACGCCGGTGTCGGAGTGCAGGCCCGTCGGCAGGTCGAGGGCCACGCGGGGGGCCGGCAGCGTGTTGAGCCGGCGGACGATGTCGTCGAGCGGGGGGCGCGGGGCACTCGTCTGCCCCGTGCCCAGCAGGGCATCGACGTACAGATCCGCTCCTTCGAACCGGGCGAAGTCGCTTGCCTCCCGCCACCGGAACAGCCGGAGGCGGCCCGCCGGGTCGTTCGCTTCGAGCCGGCGGAGCAGCCGGAGGTTGTGCGCCGCGTCCGCCGACATTTCGTCTTCTTCGGCGAGGGTGACCACGTCCAGGCGGGCGCCGTGTTCAAAGAGGACGCGGGCCACCACCAGGCCGTCGCCACCGTTGTTGCCCTTGCCGCAAAAGATTACGACGCGCCGGTTGCGGAGGGGGCCGAAACGGGTTGCGATGCAGGCAGCCGCCCCGCGCCCGGCCGTCTCCATGAGGGTGAGGCCGGGGAGGCCGAAGGTTTCGATGGTGAACTGATCCGCCGCCCGCATGGCTTCGGCGGTGAGTACCGGAAGCAGGGTGTTGGGCGAAACTGGCCGGGACATCGGATCGGGTCGTTGTGTCCGTTGGAGAAAAGGCTGCACGGACGCCGGGCCGCGCATGGGCGCCCTACGCGCGTCCGGTTGCGGCCGTGCCGGGAAAGCCGGGTCAAACGTCGATGCAGGCGCCGTTCCGGGCCAGCGAGCGCAGGGCGGCTTCCATGAGGCGGACGACGGCCAGCCCGTTACGGCCATCGGTGCGGGGCGTCCGGCCCGTCCGCACACATTCGACGAAATGCCGGCATTCGAGCAGGAGCGGCTCCTGCATGTCGATCCGGGGAATGTGGATGTCGCCCGAGCGGAGCGTCATCGCACCGGCATAGTCCGTGTACGACGGCGTCGTTTCGATCCCTTTGTCGTAGAGCCGCACCTTCTCCACGCTCTCGACATCGTCGATCACGGCCATCTTGCGGCTGCCCACGACGGTGACCTTGCGGATCTTGTGGGGGTCGAGCCAGCTCGTGTGCAGGTGGGCCAGTTTGCCGTCTTCGAAATAGATCGTGGCGAAGGCCACGTCTTCGATGCCGGGTTGCAGGTAGGCCTGGCCCTGGGCCGAGACGGCGACGGGGCGCCGGTCGAGGAAGGCGAGGGCCACGGCCAGATCGTGCGGGGCCAGGCTCTCGAAGGCGTTTTCCGCCTGCCGGACGATGCCCAGGTTGACGCGCATGCTGTAGAGGTAGTAGACCTCGCCGAGCTCGCCGCGCCGGATCAGGTTCGCCACGTATTCGAAGGCGGGGTGATAGAGCAACAGGTGCCCGACCATGAGCCGCCGGTCGTGGGTCTCGGCCAGCTCGACCAGGCGCTCGGCCTCGGCGGCGGTCTGCGCCATCGGCTTCTCGACGAAGACGTGCTTCCCCGCCTGCAGGGCGGCTTCGGCCATCGGGAAGTGGCGGGGCGTCTCGGTGGCGATGACGACGGCGTCGAGCGCCGGGTCTTCGAGCAGGTCCTCGAAGCGGTGCGTCGTGCGCACCTCCGGGTATTGGCGGGCGACGGCGGCCAGCACGTCCTCGCGCTGGTCGCATGCCCAGGCGAGTGTCACGTCGGGCAGGCCGGCGAAGTTGCGCAGCAGGTTCTTGCCCCAGTAGCCGATCCCGACCTGGCCCAGTCGAAGGGGAGGGTGGTCGCTCATCCGGGGGACTTTTCTTTGGGATTGCGGACGTAGGCGTGCACGGCGTCGGCGATGTACGCCTGCTGCTCGGCGGTCAGCTCCGTGTGCATGGGCAGCGAGAGAACCTCGGCGGCGGCACGGTCGGTCTCGGGCAGGTCGTCGTAGCGGGCCGGTGCGGCACCCCCGGCGAAGACGGGCAGCCGGTGCAGGGGGACGGGGTAGTAGATGGCGTGCGGGATGCCCCGGGCCTTCAGGTGGGCCGCCAGCCCGTCCCGGCCGCCGGGCACCTCCGGCGCCACGCGGAGGGTGTACTGGTGGAAGACGTGCCGGCCATTCGGATCGCGGTACGGGACCGCCAGGCCCGGGATGCCGTCGAAGAGGGCATCGTACCGATCGGCGGCGGCGCGGCGGGCCTCCGTGTAGGCGTCGAGCCGGCGAAGCTTGACGCGGAGCACGGCGGCCTGCAGGGCGTCGAGCCGGCTGTTGACGCCCACGACCTCGTTGTGGTACTTCCGTTGCGAGCCGTGGTTGGCGATGAGCCGCATCCGGTGGTAGAGGGCTTCGTCGTTCGTCAGGATGGCGCCGCCGTCGCCGTAGCAGCCCAGGTTCTTCGACGGGAAGAAAGAAAGCGTGCCGACGTGGCCGATGAAGCCCGTGTGCCGGCCCTTGTAGGTGGCCCCGACGGCCTGCGCATTGTCCTCCACGACGTAGAGGCCGTGCCGGCGGGCGATTTCCAGGATCGGGTCCATGTCCGCCGGCTGGCCGAAGAGGTGAACGGGCACGATGGCTTTCGTTTTCGGCGTGATCAGCGCTTCGAGGCGGTTCGGATCCAGGTTGAACGTCTTCGGGTCGATGTCGCAGAAGACGGGGACGGCGCCGAGCAGGGCGGCGGCCTCGGCCGTGGCGATGAACGTGAAGGCGGGCGTGATCACCTCGTCGCCCGGCCCGATGCCAAGCGCCATGAAGGCGACCTGGAGCGCGTCGGTCCCGTTGGCCACCCCGAGCACGTACGACCCGCCGAGATACCCCGCCAGCTCGCACTCGAACTTGCCGACCTCGGGCCCGTTGATGAACTGGGTGGAGGCCAGCACCTCCTGCAGGGCGGCATCCATCTCGTCTTTCATGGCGAGGTACTGTCCTCGCAGGTCGACCATCTGTAGGTTCATGGCGGTGCCCGTACCTGGCCTGCTTGTCGTTGCCCGTGTTCTGGCCAAGATACGAACGGGCCGGAGGGGAAGGACCTTCTTCACGGGGCTTTCACGCCGGGTTCCGGAGCGCGGGCGGGCGGCGAAATCGCGGCGGGTCGAGAACCTGCCGCCCGGGCGTCGGCGTATATGGGACCGGTACCGGGTCCTGCTTCCGGGAGACGAGCCGGGCCGTGCGCGCTGCCGGTCCGGAAGTTGCATGAACGCCAATCGGTGATAGGGATACTATGGCAGGTCACAATAAGTGGTCGAAGATCAAGCGGCAGAAAGCCGTGGCGGATGCCCGGCGTTCGAAAGTGTGGGCGCGGATCACGCGGGACATCATGGTGGCGGCCCGTGAGGGAGGCGGCGATCCCGGCATGAACCCGCGCCTGGCGCTGGCCATCGAGAAGGCGAAGGGGGAGAACATGCCCAAGGAAAACATCGAGCGGGCCATCAAGCGCGGCACGGGGGAGATCCAGGGCGCCGACTACGAGGAGGTCACCTACGAAGGCTACGCACCGCACGGCGTGGCCGTCTTCATCGAGGCGCTCACCGACAACACCAACCGCACGGTGGCCGATTTGCGGGCGCTCTTCAGCAAGGCGGGCGGTAGCCTCGGCCAGAGCGGTTCGGTGGCGTTCCTCTTCGAGCGGAAGAGCGTCTTCGAGATCCCCGCCGCGGGGGTGGACGAGCTGGACCTGTTCGAGCGCGTCGTCGAGGCCGGGGCCGAGGACCTGACGCGGGAGGACGACACGTTCATCGTCACCGCGCCGGCCGAGCAGTTCGGCGCCGTGCAGGCCGTGCTCGAAGCGGCCGGCATCCGGGTCGAGGAGGCCGGGCTGCAGCGCATCCCCACCACCACCGTCAGCCTCGCCCCCGAGGCCGCCCGCAAGGTCGCCGCGCTGATCGAACGGATCGAGGACCATCCGGACGTGCAGGCCGTCTATACCACGCTCCAGCTGGACGAGGCCACCATCGAAGCCATCACCTGAGGGCCTCGCGGCCTCTGCAACCCATCGGAAACCGGCATGATCGTACTCGGCGTCGATCCCGGCTCGCGGGTGACCGGATACGGGGTCATCGAGGTGGAAGACGGGCGGGAGCGGCTCGTCGAGTACGGCGTGATCCGCCTCACCGGCGGGGCGCATGAACGGGACGACCACCAGCTGCGCCTCCGGCACCTCTACGATCGCCTGACGCAGGTGATCGAGCGCTGCCTGCCGGACGCGTGTGCCGTCGAGATGCCCGTCTACGGGCGCAATCCCCAGTCCATGCTCAAGCTGGGCCGGGCGCAGGCGGCCATCATGCTGGCGGCCCTCAACCGGGAGGTGCCCGTCGTCGAATACCCGCCGGCGGAGGTCAAGAAGTCGGTTACGGGGCAGGGCAACGCCACGAAGGAGCAGGTCTGGTACATGGTGCGCGCCATCCTGGCGCTCGATGAGGCGGCCCCCCGGGAGACGCTCGACGCCTCCGACGCGCTGGCGGTGGCGCTCTGCCACGCCGGTCGCCTGGGCCGGGGCACGAGCCGGCAGCCGTACAAGGACTGGGCCGGCTTCGTCCGCGCCCACCCGGACCGGATCGGCTGACGCCGGCTCAGTCGTAGAAAAAGCCCCGCTCCTCATCGCGCACACGCACGACCTCGGCCACCTCGTTCAGGTCGAGCGTGCCCTTGCTCATGCGCATGATGAGGTGCGCGATCTGCCGGTCCTTCTGCGGGGCCTGGTTCCACTCCGGATGCGCCTGTTCGATGATGCTGATGAGGATGCGGAGGTAGGGGTAGCGTGCTTCCGCCGTCTCGAGCTGGCCGATGGCCTGGGCGAAGAGCTCGGCATTGCGGCCGACCTGCCGGTCGACGATTTTCTCGCGATAGATCGTCATAAAGCTGCCGTCGTGGTGCTGAAGGTGGGAGGAGGTGTCGAAGGCATGGGATGGGGCGTCGAGCGGGGTAGAGAGGGCATCTTGCTGAAAAGTATACCCAACGCCCGGCGGCAAACCAAGCAAAGCAAAGGGAAAAACGAAGAAAACGGTCCGGCGTTCCGGCCGGGCTGGAGGGGGCGGTGCTGAATCCTGTCGGCCGGTGCGGCGTTAGAGAGGCGGCGCCGCCGGAAAGGCCGGGGCCCGTGTGTAGAGACCGGATCTGGCTTGACGTGCGCTGTGAAGAAGAACGGATCGACCCCATATCGTCTGGAACTGTTGCCGCCGGTGCCGGCTTTTCATCGCCGGGCCTGGCGACAAAAGCAACTCAGTGAAGGAGAGCTCGTCTACTACGGTCCGATGCCGGTCTACTACGGCATCGGCGAGGTGAAGCGTGTCGTGGAGAACTATGTGGCGGTGGACTTTCGCGGCACCGGCCAGTTCGGCGTCCATGAGGACGTGTTCGAACCCCAGTATCTCATTCCCATCCCGCCGGCCACGTTGAACCTGCTCTGACGGGGCCGCGTGCGGGGGGCACGCATCAGGCTACCGGATATGTTGCTTTCCGTCGAAAACGTGACGAAGCGCTACGGGGACCTCGTGGCGGTCGATCACGTCTCCTTCACCGCACGCCCGGGTCGCATCCTGGGCTTGCTCGGGCCCAACGGGGCGGGTAAGACCTCGACGATCCGCATGATCGCCTACATCACCGTGCCCGACGCGGGGCGGGTGCTGCTCGATGGACGTCCCGTGGGGCCGTGGAGCCAGCAGCGGATGGGGTACCTGCCCGAAGAACGCGGCCTCTACAAAAAGATGAAGGTGGGCGAGCAACTGCTCTACCTGGCCGAGCTCAAAGGCCTCACCCGGGCCGGCGCCCGCGACCGCATCCGCTACTGGCTCGACCGGTTCGGAGCACGGGACTGGGAGAACCGGAAGACCGAGACCCTCTCGAAGGGGATGCAGCAGAAGATCCAGTTCATCGCCACCATCCTGCATGATCCGGACCTCGTCATCCTGGACGAACCCTTCGGCGGCCTCGACCCGATCAATGCGGACCTGTTGCAGGAGGTGATCCTGGAGCTGAAAGAGAAAGGGCGGACGATCCTCTTTGCCTCCCACCGCATGGAACAGGTCGAGCAGCTCTGCGACGACATCTGCCTCATCTCGAAAGGAGCAATCGTCTTGCAGGGGCCGTTGCGCGAGGTCAAACGCCGCTTCGGGCGGGATACCGTGCTGCTCGACTTCGAGGGCGACGATGCTTTCCTCGACCGGCTGGTCGCCGAGGGGTGCGTGCGCATCAACGTCCGGAGCCGCAACCACGCCGAGCTCCGGCTGCTCGACGGTACACCCCCCCGGCGCGTGCTCGAGGCCGCGATGGCCTCGGTCGATGAGGTTTCGCGCTTCGAGGTCGTCGAGCCGCCGATGCGCGAGATCTTCGTCTCCGTCGTCACACGGCAGCAGGGCGCCGCCGAGGCCCGGGCCGTCGCGGTCGATCCCCTGGCCGGCGGCGAGGCGTGACATTCCCTGACCCGGTGGGTATATGCACAAGATCTGGATCGTTCTCAAGAGTGAGTTCCGGCGGCGCGTTCGGACGAAATGGTTCATCCTGACGACGTTGCTCGGCCCGGTTGCGCTGGTCGCTTTTTTCGCGATCGTCGGGGTGGTGGCGGTCTCCTCCATGGAGGACGGCGGCCGCATCGTCGCCGTGGTTGACGAGACGGGGCGGTTGCTGCCCCGGCTGCTGGTCGAGCCGGAAGACGGGTTGCGTCTGGTCGCCGTCGAAGGGCCGGCGGATTCGGTTCGGGCCGCCGTGATGGCGGGGCAGTACGACGGCTACCTGCGCATCCCCGCCGGGGTGATCGAGGGTGCCGGTGAGGTGATCTACTACTCACCCGAGGGGGGTGGGCTCGGGATTTTCCAGAGCCGGTTGGAACGCCTCGTGCGCGAGGCCGTCGAGCAGGAGCGGCTGGCCGCCCGCAACGTGCCGCCCGAGGTGCTCGAGATCCTGCGGGCCCGTGTGCCGGTGCGCATGGTCAGGCTGACCGAGGCCGGCGAGACGGCCGGGAGCACGGGCGCCTACGTCGTCATCGGCTTCATCATGGGCTTCCTCATCTACATGGCCATGCTCATCTACGGCTCGGTGGTGATGCAGGGGGTGATCGAGGAGAAGACGAGCCGGGTGGTGGAGGTGATCGTCTCGTCGGTGCGGCCGTTCCATCTGCTCATGGGGAAGGTGCTCGGCATCGGTGCCATGGGGCTCGTGCAGATGGTGGTGTGGGCGCTGATCATCCTGGCGGGTACGATGTTTTCCGGCACCCTCCTGGCCCTCTTCCTGGATCCGGCTGCGTTCGACCTGCCCGACGACGCCTCGCAGCGGGAACTGCTGGCGGCGGCCAACTTCACCGTGCCGCAGCTCTCGCCGGACGTGTTCGTGTGGTTCGTGCTTTTCTTTCTGGTCGGCTACCTGCTCTACGCCAGCCTCTTTGCCGCCATCGGTTCGGCGGTCGAGCAGCAGCAGGACGCCCAGTCGCTGCTTTTTCCGGTGATGATGCCCCTCATCCTCTCGATCGTCTTCATCCAGCCCGTCATCGAGGCGCCGAACTCGACGCTGGCGCTGGTGCTGTCGATGGTGCCGTTTTTCTCCCCGATCCCGATGGTGGTGCGGGTGGCCGTCACCGAGGTGCCCTTCTGGCAGGTGTCGCTTTCCTTCCTGCTGTTGCTCGGCACCTTCGTCGCCTCCATCTGGGTCAGCGCCCGTATCTACCGCGTCGGTATCCTGATGTACGGCAAGAAGCCGGGCTTGAAGGACCTCCTCCGGTGGATCCGCTATGCCTGACGGCTTTTTGCCCGGACGGGGGTGGAACATGCGCGCAGGCGGTCGTTAGAATCGTAGCCTTCCCCGGATGCATTCCCGAACACGTCGATGTGGTGTGCCCTTGTCCACCGGTTGAGCGGATGGCTCATCGTCCTGCTGGGGGCAGGGCTGGCCGCGCTTCCGGCGACGGGGCAGTATTTCCGGTTCGGAAAAAACAAGGTGCAGTACCGGGCGCCGGCGTGGTACTACGTGCAGTCCACGCATTTCGACGTGTACTACTACGAAGGCGGCGAGGCGCTGGCCGACTTCACGGCGCGGGCGGCGGAGCAGGCCTACGCGCAGATCCGGCATCTCTTCCAACACCGTATCGGCCGCCGCATCCCGCTGATCGTCTACCAGGGGCACAATGATTTCGCCGTCACCAATGCGGCCGACCTGCCCGCCTATGCCGAGGGCATCGGCGGCGTCACCGAGCTGTTCAAGAACCGGATCGCCATCCCCTTCACCGGAGACTACCGGGACTACCGGCGGGTGATCCACCACGAGCTCGTCCATGCCGTCCTCAACGACATGTTCTACGGCGGCTCGATCCAGTCCATCATCCAGAACAACATCCAGCTGCACATCCCGCTCTGGTTCAATGAGGGGCTGGCCGAGTATGCGGCCCTCGGGTGGGATACCGAGTCGGACATGTACGTGCGGGAAGCCGTCCTGGAAGACCACCTGGCGCCGATCGACCGGCTCGACGGCTTCTTCGCCTACCGGGGCGGGCAGAGCGTGTGGGACTACGTCGCCGAGCAGTACGGTGAGGAGAAGATCGGCGAGATCCTGCAGCGGCTGCGCACCGGCCGCTCCGTCGAGGCCGCTTTTCGCCGGGCGACCGGCCTCTCCCTCGACGACCTCTCCGAGCGCTGGCACCGCGCCCTCAAGGAGATCTACTATCCCGAGATGGCCGCCCGCGAAAAGCTCGATCAGCTGGCACGGCCGCTCATCACGCGCGAGCACGGCTACTACAACACCAGCCCGGCCCTGTCCCCGCACGGGGACCGCCTGGCGTTCATCACCACGAGAAACGGCCTCTTCGACGTCTACCTGGCCGATGCCGACGACGGCACGATCCTGCGCCGGCTGGTGGCCGGGCAGACGAGCCGCGCCTTCGAGAGCCTCCGCATCCTCTCGCCCGGCCTGGCCTGGAGCCCGGACGGCCGCCACCTCGCCCTGGCCGTCAAGAGCGGCGCGCACGAGGCCATTGCCGTCGTCGATGTCCACACGCTGAAGACCGAGCACCATCCCGTTCCCGGCGTCGATCAGATCCTGGCCGTCGCCTGGAGCCCGGACGGCCGCCGCCTCGCCCTTTCGGCCTCGGCACGGGCCCAGAGCGACATCTACGTGCTCGATCTGGCCGGCGGCGCCGTGGTCAACCTGACGAACGACGTCTTCAGCGATCATGAACCTGCCTGGAGCCCGGACGGCTCGGCGATCGTCTTCCACAGCGACCGGGGACCCCACCTCGAGCTGGGCACCGCACGCGCCGGCGACTTCGCCATGATCGACCACGACTTCGGCCAGTACGACCTCTACCTGCTGCGGCCGGGCGGAACGCGCCTCCGGCGGTTGACCTTCGACGAGGCCTGGGACGAGCGAAGTGCCCGCTTCGGCGCCGACCCGAACCGGCTGCTCTTCCTCTCGGACCGCAACGGGGTCAGTAACCTGTACGAGAAGGACCTGACCACCGGCGCCGAACGCCCGCTGACGGACCTGACCGTCGGGCTGATGCAGGTGGCCCTCTCGGCCGACGGGCAGAAGGCGGCCCTCGTGAGCCTGCGGGAAGGGACCCCTTCGATCTATATCCTGAAAGCACCGTTCGAACGCGACCTGGGCTCCGAACCGCTCGTGCCGAACGTGTGGGCGCAGCGGGCCCGCACCCCGGACGTCACGCCGGCACCGGCCGTCTCGCTCGCCCGCACCACGACACACCAGGCCAACCCTTTCCTGCGCGATGCCACCGACGGCATCCCCTACGCCCGCAACCGCACGCAGACCGTCCGGCCGCCCCTGCTGGCCGAGACGTTGACGGATCTCTTCGGCCACGACGACGCCCCCGGCACCAACGGGGACCGGGCGACCGATACCCTCCGCACCGGCGGCGTGCGGGTCGACTTCCGCAACTACCAGTTCAGCAGTGCCTTCGAAGAAGCCCGGCGCGCCCGCTTCCGCGACGAAGTCCGGGAAGATCCCGGCCTGCTCGATCCCTTCCGGCCCCGCGACAACCTCGACGAGGACGGCAACTTCAAACCCCGGCGATACCGCCTCCACTTCTCGCCGGATCTCATCTACGGCACGGCAGGCTATGACGTGCTCTACGGGGTGCAGGGCATCACCCAGATGATGTTCTCGGACATGCTCGGCAACCACCGCATCCTCGTGGCGACCAACCTGCTCATCGACCTGCGTAACTCGGACTACCTCATCGCCTACCACTACCTGCCGCGCCGCACCGACTGGCGCTTCACCGGCTTCCATACGGCGCGGCTGCTGGCCGACTTCCGGGGCTCCGTGCCGACCTACTACCGCTATCGCCAGTACGGCGCCAGCCTCACCGCCAGCTATCCCTTCGACAAGTTCCACCGCCTCGATGCCGACCTCTCCGTCGTCGGGGTCAGCCAGGCGGACGTCACCGACGCGACCGTTCCCACCGTCACCCGTACCCTTTTCTATCCCTCGGTCACCTTCACCCGGGACGTGACCGTGCCCGGCTTCCTCTATCCGATCGGCGGCTCCCGCCTGGCGATCAACCTCGCCGGCGCCCCCTTCAGCTTCAACCGGCAGCAGGTGCGCTTCCTCTCCGTGCTGGCCGACGTGCGCGCCTATACCTCGCTCGACCGGGGACGCTACAGTTTCGCCTTCCGCCTCTCCGGCGGGACCTCCCTCGGCCCCGACCGGCAGCTCTTCTATACTTCCGGCGTCCAGAACTGGATCAACCGGGACTTCGACGAGGCCAACGGCTTTCCCATCGACGACGTCACCGACTTCGTCTTCGCCACCCCGGTACTGCCCCTGCGCGGTTACGCCATCAACAGCCGCAACGGATCGCATTTCGGGCTGCTCAACGCCGAGTTTCGCTTTCCCCTCGTGGCGGCTGTGTTGCCGGGGCCGCTTCCGATCCTGCCGTTCTACAACGTCCAGGGCGTCGCCTTCGCGGACGTGGGCGCCGTCTGGGGCGGGCCCGACGGGCGCCTCCGCCTCTTCCGGGACAACCCGAACGGCGACCGCGTCCTCGACGACCTGCTCGTCGGTACGGGCTTCGGCCTGCGGACCCTGCTGCTCGGCTATCCCGCCCGCCTCGACTTCGCCTGGCCCTTCGACGGCCGGCACTTCGGCGCGCGCCGCCTCTATTTCTCCATCGGCTTCGACTTCTAGGTTTTCGTGAAAAGGGAGGAAGGACCGGGCGTGCCCGCCGGGAAACAAGAACTTATTCGGGCATACCGGGTCGATACTCGGCTCCGTGTTCCGGATAGCGGCGCCCGTTCCCGGGCCGCCCCGGCATGCCTCCCGACCTTCCCGGCTTTCATCGCGTGTGCAGGCCCATGCAAGAGGCCGTTCTGCTGAAAAGTCCTTTTCGGTATGAGTCAAAGCCCCTCTGGTGGGGGCGAGCCCGGCTCACCCGAAACCACCTGATCCTGCAGGGCCTGGGATGGACCGGCCGCCACCGGCGGCGCATCCCGCTGCAGGCGATCGCACGCGTCGAGTGGGTGGCCGGCCTCGAAGACCGTCGCAGCGCCAACCTGTTTCTCATCCTGCACGAGGGCGAGACCGTGGCGATTCGCGTCAGAAACGCCGGGCTGTGGAAGTTCACCCTGGATGCGTATCGCCCGCATCGCGCAGGCGATACGGAAAAGCAGGCCACCCGCCCGGCCGCCTGAACCCCGCCGCCGCATGCCGATCCGGAGCCGCGGGCTCCCTCCATCCGTATACGGACCGTTTCCCTCGCGCCTGCCGGCCGCGCAAGGACGTTCCCAGCCAACCGACGACGATGCAGACCCAGATCAAGCAGATCAACGAAGTAGAATACGAACTGGAGATCGAGGCGACCGCCGAGGATCTCAAGGCCGATTTCGACAAGGCCCTCCGTGCCCAGCGGGCCCGCACCGAACTGCGCGGCTTCCGGCCGGGGAAGGTCCCCCTCTCCCTCGTGAAGAAACTCTACGGCCAGGCCATCGGCGAGGCCATCGGGCTCGAACGGGTCCAGCAGGTCTACGAAACCGAAGTGCTGGAATCCGGCACCTACAGGGTGCTCGGCCAGCCCACCGTCACCCGGCTCGACTACACCCCCGACGGCGACCTGCGGGCCGCCGTGCGTTTCGGGGTGCGCCCCGCCTTCGAACTCAAGGATCTCAAAGGCGAGCAGGTCCCCCGTCTCGTCCACGAAGTCTCCGACGAGGAGGTGGAAAAAGCCCTCGAAAACCTCCGGAAGAAAGAGGCCGACCTCGTCCCCGTCGACGAGCCCGCCGGGCCGGAAGATTACGTGATCGCCGACGTGCAGGGCATCGACGAGGCCACCGGCATGCCCCTGATCGGTTCGAAGGACGAAGACGTGGAGTTTTTCCTGGGCAACGAGGACCTGCGCCCGGAAATTCGCCAGGCGCTCCTGGGCAAGAAGGCCGGCGATACCGTGCAGGTGCACCTGCCGCACGACCACGACCACGATCAGGTCCGGACGGCGGACCACACCCACACCTTCCGGCTTTCGGTCAAGGAAGTCAAACGCCGCGACCTGCCCGAGCTCGACGAGGCCTTCGTCCGGTCCGTCACCGGCGACCGCCTCGACAACCCCGACGACCTGCGGGCGGAGATCCGCGAAGAACTCAACCGGCTGTGGGCGGAGAAATCGCGTGAGTTCCTGGAAGAGCTGATGATCGAGCGCATCGTCGACCTGCACCCCCTGCCCGTGCCCGAATCCGTCATCGAGGTGCTGCAGGAGGCCTTCGTCGACGAGCTCCGGGAGATGCTCGGGGGGAAGATTCCCGAAGGCTTCGACGTGGCCCGGTACCGGGAAGACCAGCGGGAGGCCGCCATCCGGCAGGCCCGCTGGATGTTCATCCGCGACAAGCTCATCGAAGAGGACGGGTTGCAGGTGACCGAGGAGGACCGCATGGCACGGTACGAGGCCATCGCCGCCGGGGGCAACTTCACCGCCGAAGACGTGCGCAATTACTACCGGGCCCAGCGTGCCTTGATGGAGCAACTCGACCGGCAGTTGCTCGACCGGAAGGTCTACGATGCCCTCGTGGCGCGGTTCGACATCGTGGATCTGGATCGGGAGGCGTACGAAGCGGAGCTGAAGGCGCGGTCGGAGCCGGAAACCGTCGCCGCCGGGCAGCCGGAGGCCGGCACCGAACCCCCGGCCGCGGGCCAGGGCTGAGGTGGAACTAACGCCGCCGGCCCGCGGTTGCAACAAACGCACATGTGCAGGCGGCCGCCTGCTCGGGCGAACGGTACGGCCGGCTGTCCTTTCCCTGCCGATCTCCTTGTCCCCAATCACGGAAGGTAACGATGGTAGACGATTTTCTGAAGTTCGCGAAGAGCCTCACCGCCCCGCCGCCCGGCATCTACAGCGGGCCGTTTCGGGAGACGCCCATGAGCACGCTCGTGCCGATGGTGGTGGAGCAGACGACCCGCGGGGAGCGCGCCTACGACATCTTCAGCCGCCTCCTGAAGGATCGCATCATCATTCTGGGCACCCCGATCAACGACCAGGTGGCCAACCTGATGGTGGCACAGCTGCTCTATGCGGCCAGTGAGGATCCCGAACGGGACATCAACCTCTACATCAACTCGCCCGGCGGCTCCATCGACAGCGGCCTGGCCGTCTACGACACCATGCAGTACGTCTCCTGCCCGGTGGCGACGATCTGTGTGGGCCTGGCGGCCTCCATGGGATCGGTGCTCCTGGCAGCCGGAGCCTCCGGCAAACGCGCGGCCCTGCCCAACTCGCGCATCATGATCCACCAGCCGTGGATGGGGGGCGTCCAGGGACAGGCCTCCGACATCGAGATCCACGCCCGCGAGATCCTCAAGATGAAACAGCGCCTCTACGAGATCCTCGCCGAGCACACCGGCCAGCCGGTCGAAAAGATCGAGGCCGACGCCGACCGCGACTACTGGATGGGCTCGCAGGAGGCCAAGGCATACGGCCTGATCGACAACGTCCTGCTCCCGAAAAAGCGACCGTCCCGGAACGGGCAGGACGGCGCGGCCGGTGCGGCCGGGTAACCACGCCCGCGACAACGAGCACCTGAAGGGCGGCCTCGAACCACACGGGGCCGCCTTTTTCATGCAGCGAGCGGCCGGGTACCCGGCGTGCGTGCGGAGGCCGGCCGGGAGATCGCCGGTGTGCCCGCGCCCGGAATCGATATGGGCAGGTTAATGAATCGTAAAGCGTGGGGGTATAATGGGTGGAATAGCATCTACAGTTGTGATGCGTGCGTGGCCGAAAAAAACTGGAAGCGGTTCCTTTGTTAAGGGATTGTGAATTGTAGATTTCGAGTATGTTAAAAAAATTGTATAATTATGCGATTTTATAAAATTAAAATTAGGAGAATGGTATATCTAGTTAAAAAAATTAAATTGAAAGCGCTCCCGAAATCCGGGGGCGGTGTTGTGGGTTCGCCCGTCGAAGGGTTGACTCGAGAGGGGTTTGATGCCGTTATTATGGCCGCACAACGAACCGAATACGCCGCTCCCGGAGATCCCTCATGATGCTTTCTCCTGCACATAATTTGTGTTGCCGGGCGTCGCACCTGGCGGCGGGGCATCAGGGTGGAGTCCGGAGCATCATCGTAAACCTCGGGGTAGTGAGCGCCGACCGGTCGGCTCTTCTTCCGGTCGCCCTCCTTCTTATTAGCATTCTCCTTATTGGAGGCTAAACGCCACGGTCAACCCCGAGCACACCGAGCGCGCATGCGAGCAGGCAAACAGGCGGAGGGGTTGACCCCAAAGCCAGCAGCCAGCCCATGCGAAGCGACACAGTCAAACGAGGGATCGAGCGAGCCCCCCACCGTAGCCTGCTCAAGGCCACCGGCGTCATCCGGGACGATGCCGACTTCGACAGGCCGTTCATCGGGATCTGCAACTCCTACATCGACCTGATCCCGGGGCACGTCCACCTGCAACAGTTCGGGCGGGTGGTGAAGGAAGCCGTGCGGGCCGCCGGGGGCGTGCCCTTCGAGTTCAACACCATCGGCGTGGACGACGGCATCGCCATGGGCCACAGGGGCATGCGCTACTCGCTGCCCTCGCGCGAGCTCATCGCCGACGCCGTCGAGACGGTTGCCGCCGCGCATTGCCTCGACGGGCTCGTGTGCATTCCCAACTGCGACAAGATCGTGCCGGGTATGCTCATGGGCGCCCTGCGGCTGAACATCCCGACCATCTTCGTCTCGGGCGGGCCCATGAAGGCGGGACGGCTCCCGTCCGGGGAGAAGGTGGACCTGATCTCGGTCTTCGAAGGCGTGGGCCGGTTCAAAAGCGGGCAGATCGACGAAGCCGGGCTCAAACAGCTCGAAGACTTTGGCTGTCCCACCTGCGGCTCGTGCGCGGGCATGTTCACGGCCAACTCGATGAACTGCATCATGGAGGCGCTGGGGCTGGCCCTGCCCGGCAACGGCTCCATCCTGGCCGTCGATCCCCGGCGAGAGGAGCTGGCCCGCCGCGCCGCCCGGCAGATCGTCGACCTGGTGGCCCGCGACCTCAAGCCACGCGACATCGTCACCCGCGAGGCCTTCGACGACGCCTTCGCGCTCGACATGGCCATGGGCGGCTCGACCAACACCATCCTGCACCTGCTGGCCGCCGCCCACGAGGCCGGCGTGGCCTACGACCTCGACCGCATCAACGCGCTCTCCGCACGGGTGCCCTACCTGTGCAAGGTAGCCCCGGCCACGCCGCTCGTCCACATGGAGGACGTGGATGCCGCCGGCGGCGTGCCTGCCATCCTGAAGGAGCTGGCCGGCCTGGGCGTGCTCCACCTGGACCGCCCCACGGTCACGGGCCGGACGCTCGGGGAGAACCTGGCGGAAGCGGAGAACCGCAACCCCGAGGTCATCCGCCCGGCGGCGCGGGCCTTCCGCCCCACGGGCGGCCTGTCGATCCTCTTCGGCAACGTGGCGCCGGAGGGCTGTGTGGTCAAGACCGGTGCGGTGGCCGAAGAGATGCTCGTCTTCGAAGGGCCGGCGCGGATCTTCGAGTCGCAGGAGGAGGCCGTCGAGGGCATCCTCGGCGGGGCGGTGCAGCCGGGCGAGGTAGTGGTGATCCGCTACGAAGGGCCGCGCGGGGGGCCCGGTATGCCCGAGATGCTCCAGCCCACCTCGGCGCTGGCGGGCATGGGCCTCGACCGCTCGGTGGCCATGATCACCGACGGGCGCTTCTCCGGCGGCACGCGCGGCCTCTCCATCGGCCACGTCTCGCCCGAGGCGGCCGCCGGCGGCCCCATCGCCGCCGTCCGGCCCGGCGACCGCATCCGCATCGACATCCCGGCCGGGCGGATCGAGCTGCTGGTACCGGAGGCGGAGATCGCCCGGCGCCTGGCAGCCCTGCCGCCGTTCCGCCCGAAGATCCGGGGCGGCTACCTCGAACGTTATGCCCACTTCGTCACGAGTGCCTCGCAGGGGGCCGTACTGCGCAGTCCCACCGTCCCGGCGAACGCCGGGGCGCCGGGAGGCGACGGCGCGGCCGACGGTGACCCGGCCACGCCGGCACGCCCTCCTGCCCGCAGGGCGGTCTGGCGGGTGCTCTGAGGCCCGCCGGTCGCGTGCGGCGGCACGCTGGACGCCTTTTGACTCCAACAACTTTCACCGGCTGTCTTCCGGCCAAACGTATGAATCCGACGCAGCAAGTTCCTTCACACGGCGACCTGACCCAGGCCAACGGGCATGTGGCGACCGAGCCGGCGCCGCGTGCGCCCGAAGGGCCCCGCATGAGCGGGGCGGAGATCTTCGTCCGCAGCCTCGAAGCCGAGGGCGTCGAGGTGGTCTTCGGCCATCCCGGGGGGGCCGTCATCAAGATCTATGACGAGATGGCCCGCCTGAAGCCGCGCTTCGAGCACGTGCTCGTGCGGCACGAGCAGGGCGGCACCCATGCCGCCGAAGGGTATGCGAAGGCCACCGGCAAGGTGGGGACGGTGCTGGTGACCAGCGGCCCCGGCGCCACCAACACCGTCACCGGCATCGCCGACGCCTTCATGGACTCGGTGCCCATCGTGGTCTTCACCGGGCAGGTGCCCACGGCGCTGATCGGGGGCGATGCGTTTCAGGAGACCGACATCATCGGCGTCACCCGCTCGATCACCAAGCACAGCTTCCAGGTGCGGCGGGCCGCCGACCTGGCGCCGACGATCAAGGCCGCCTACCACATTGCCCGCACCGGGCGGCCCGGCCCGGTCGTGGTGGATCTGCCCAAGGACATCCTCATGGAAGAGGCCGTCTTCGAATATCCCGAGACGGTGACGCTGCGGGGCTACCGGGTGCCCGAAGAACCGCTGCCCGAGAAGATCGAGCAGGCCGCCCGGATGATCCGCCAGGCGAAGCGGCCCCTGCTCTACGTGGGCGGCGGCACCATCAACGGCAACGCGGCCGAACTGCTGACGGCGCTGGCCCGCAAGGCCCGTATCCCGGTCACCACGACGCTGCACGGCCTCGGAGCCTTTCCCGAGAACGACCCCCTCTCGCTGGGCATGCTGGGGATGCATGGCACCTGGTACGCCAACATGGCCGTACAGCACTGCGACCTCATCATTGCCGTCGGCGCCCGTTTCGACGACCGCGTCACGGGCAAGCTGGACGCCTGGGCCCCGCACGCAAAAGTCGTTCACCTCGAGATCGATCCCTCGTGCGTCTCGAAGAACGTCTATGCCGACTGTGCCGTCGTGGGGGATGTACGCCGGGCGCTCGAGCGGCTCCTGCCCCTGGTCGAGCCCAAAGACACCGCGGCCTGGCTGGCACAGATCGACGCGTGGAAGGCGCGTTGCCCGCTCACCTACCGGCAGGACGGGAAGCTCCGGCCGCAGTACGTCATCCGGCGGCTGAGCGAGCGGGCCGGCGACAACGCCGTCGTGACGACCGACGTGGGCCAGCACCAGATGTGGACGGCCCAGTTCTTCACCTTCGTCCGGCCCCGCTCGCACATCACCTCGGGCGGTCTCGGCACGATGGGCTTCGGCTTCCCGGCGGCCCTCGGCGCGGCGATGGGGCTGCGCGGCACCGGCGCCACCGTGGTCTCCATCAACGGCGACGGCGGCTTCCTGATGAACGCCCAGGAGCTGCGCGTGGCGGCCAAGTACCGGCTGCCCATCAAGATCGCCGTCATGAACAACGGCTATCTGGGCATGGTGCGGCAGTGGCAGGAGCTGTTCCACGAGGAGCGCTACAGCCACACCGACCTCACCGACACCAACCCCGACTTCGTCAAGCTGGCCGAGGCGTTCGGCTGTGTGGGCCTGCGGGCCACTACGCCGGAGGAGGCCGACGCCGTCATCGAAGCCGCCTGGCAGGTGCACGACCGGCCCGTGCTCATGGAGTTCGTCGTGCCCAAGGAGGAGATGGTCTTCCCCATGGTGCCCGCCGGCGCCGCCACCGACGACATGATCGTCCAGCGCTTCCGCGACGAATGAGCCGGCCCACGCCCCCATCTGCCCATTTGCAATCTGCAACCTGCAACCTGCGATTCCCACCCGCCATGTCCGCGACCGAACTGAACCTGACCCAGCAGCAGGTGCTGCGCAAGAAAGCCAACGGCGAGACGGTGCTGCCCGATGCGCCCGAGACGCCGCGCCGGCACGTCATCGCCGTGCTCCTGGAGAACCACGTCGGCGCGCTCAACCGCGTCGTCAACCTGTTCTCGGCCCGCAACTTCAACCTCGAGAGCGTGACCGTCGGGGTGACGGAAGATCCCGCTGTCTCGCGCCTGACGATCGTCACCTCGGGCACACGCCGCCAGATCAAGCAGGTGCTCCGCCTGCTCGACCGCCTGCTCGACACGCTCTCGGTCGAAGACCTCGACCCCGACGCCCTCGTCGAGCGCGAGCTGTGCCTGCTCCGCATCGGCTACACGAAGGCCAACCGGGCCGAGCTGATGGACATCGCCGACATCTTCCGCGCCCGCGTGGTCGACGTGACGCCCGAGACGATGACGTTCGAAGTGACCGGGCCGGCGGCCAAGGTGAACGCCTTCGTCGGGATGATGCGCCCGCACGGTATCGTGGAGATGGCCCGCAGCGGCCGCGTGGCCATGCGCCGCGCCCTCGCCTACGGCGACTGAGCACGGGAAAAACGAACGCGAAAACATCCTTTTGTCACACATCCATACCCTGCTATGAACGTCTACTATGAAGCCGATCCGGGGCTGATCCGGAGCAAGAAAGTGGCCGTGATCGGCTACGGGAGCCAGGGGCACGCCCATGCCCTCAACCTGCACGACAGCGGCGTCGACGTGACGGTCGGCCTGCGGGAAGGGTCGCCGTCGGCGGAGGCGGCGCGGGCGGCCGGGCTGGCCGTGGCGCCCATCGCCGAGGCCGTCGCCGGGGCCGACGTGGTGATGATCCTCATCCCGGACCAGCACCAGAAGCGCGTCTACGAGGCCGAGATCGGCCCGCACCTCCGGCCAGGCATGGCCCTGGGCTTCGGGCACGGCTTCAACATCCACTACGGCCAGATCACCCCGCCGGAGGGCGTCGACGTGTTCATGGTGGCGCCGAAGTCGCCGGGGCACCTGGTGCGACGCGTCTTCACCGAGGGGCGGGGGGTGCCGTGCCTGGTGGCCGTGGCGCAGGACGCCTCGGGGCAGGCGCTGGCGCTGGCGCTCAGCTATGCCGACGCCATCGGCGGCACCCGCGCCGGGGTCATCGAGACGACCTTCAAGGACGAGACCGAGACTGACCTCTTCGGCGAGCAGGCCGTCCTCTGCGGCGGCGCGGAGGCGCTCGTGAAGGCGGGCTTCGAGACGCTCACGGAGGCCGGCTACCCGCCCGAACTGGCGTATTTCGAGTGCCTCCACGAGCTGAAGCTCATCGTCGACCTGATGTACGAGGGTGGGCTCGAATACATGAACTACTCCATCAGCGACACGGCCGAGTACGGCAACCACACGCGCGGGCCCCGGGTGATCGGGCCGCAGGTCCGGGAGGAGATGAAGCAGATCCTGGCCGAGATCCAGTCCGGCGCCTTCGCCGAGGAGTGGATCGCCGAGAACGAGCGGGGCGCCGGGCGGCTGCTGGAACTGCGGGCGCAGTCGAAGGCGCACCCCATCGAGACGGTCGGGCGGAAGCTCCGGGCCATGATGAGCTGGGTCCGCGCGGGCCGGCGAAACGAGGCCGAGCCGGTCGAAGCATGAGGGTGCCCATGACGGACAACCGAACCTACCGCCTCGCCGTGCTGCCGGGCGACGGCATCGGCCCGGAGGTGACGCGGGAGGCCGTGCGCGTGCTCGAGGCCGCCGCCGGGCGCTTCGGCTTCCGGCTGGAGGCGACCACGCACCCGGTCGGCGGCGCGGCGCTCGACGCCTCGGGCGACCCGCTCCCGCCCGAGACGCAGGCGGCCTGCCGGGCGGCGGACGCTGTGCTGCTGGGTGCCGTGGGGGGGCCGGCCTGGGACGAGGCCCCGCCCGGGCGCCGCCCCGAGGACGGGCTGCTGCGCCTGCGCCGGCTGCTCGGCGCCTTCGCCAACCTGCGCCCGGTGACGGTGCCGGCGGCCCTCGCCGGCGCCTCCCCGCTCCGCCCTGAGCGCGTCGCCGGCACCGACCTGGTCATCGTCCGCGAGCTGACCGGTGGCATCTACTTCGGCACGCCGCGCGGCATCGAGCAGGGGCCGGAGGGGCGCCGGGGCGTCAACACGATGCGGTACGACGAGGCCGAGATCGAGCGGATCGCCACGGTGGCTTTCGAGCTGGCTGCCCGTCGCCGGGGCCGCGTTACCTCCGTGGACAAGGCCAACGTGCTCGACGTCTCCCGCCTCTGGCGCGAGGTCGTCACGTCCGTGCACCGCGACCGCTTCCCCGAGATCGAACTCGATCACCTGTACGTGGACAACGCCGCGATGCAGCTCGTGCGTGACCCCCGCCGGTTCGACGTCGTCCTCACGGCCAACCTCTTCGGCGACATCCTCTCGGATCTGGCGGCGACGCTGCCGGGCTCGCTGGGGCTGTTGCCCTCGGCCAGCATCGGGGGGGGCGTGGGGCTGTTCGAGCCCGTGCACGGCAGCGCGCCCGACCTGGCGGGGACGGGCCGGGCCAACCCGCTGGCGGCCATCCTCAGCGGGGCGATGCTCCTGGAGCACCTCGGCGAGTCGGACGCCGCGGCCGCCGTACGCCGCGCCGTGGCATCCACGCTGGACGACGGCTTCCGCACGCCCGACCTGGCCGGCGACGGCGAGGCGGCGTGCTCCACCCAGGCCATGGGCGCCGCCGTGTGCGAGCGGCTGGAAAGCACGGAGGTGATGGCATGATCGGATTGCGATGTTTTCGCGGACGGCGCACGCTTCGACTTAGCGGGCGTCCGGTGTGCCGGGGCCCCCGGGCCGCATGCCGGACGCTTCCCCCGATACGGCCCCGCCGCTGCCACGGGCCGTCTTGATGCGAACGTATCCCGCAATCCTGTCGAAGCAAACGGACACGGCACGTGTCCAGATCATCATGAAAGACCGCGTTATCATTTTCGATACCACGCTGCGCGACGGGGAGCAGGCGCCCGGCGCGTCGATGACCCTGCCCGAGAAGGTACGGATCGCGCACCAGCTGGCCCGGCTGGGCGTCGACGTGCTCGAAGCCGGATTCCCCATCTCCTCGCCCACCCAGTATGAGGCCGTGGCCCGGATCGCCGCCGAGGTGGAGGGACCGGTGATCTGCGGGCTGGCCCGCGCCCTGGAGGCCGACATCCGGGCCGCCGGCGAGGCCCTGGCCGCCGGACGCCGCACCCGCATCCACACCTTCATCGCCACGAGCGACATCCACATCGACGCCAAGTTCGGCGACGCCCGCTTCGGCGCGACGATGGGCGAGAAGCGCCGGACGATCATCCGCATGGCGCAGGAGGCCGTCCGGCTGGCCCGCACCTATACCGACGACGTCGAGTTCAGCGCCGAGGACGCCGGGCGCACGGACGTGGGCTTCCTCTGTGAGGTGATCCAGGCGGCCGTTGAAGCCGGGGCCACCACCGTCAACATCCCGGACACGACGGGCTACTGCACGCCGGCCGAGTATGCGGCGCTCTTCGAGGCGGCCCGCGCCTGCCTGAAGGACCACCCGCAGGTCATCCTCTCGGCGCACTGCCACGACGACCTCGGGCTGGCCGTGGCCAACTCGCTGGCGGCCGTTCGCGCCGGGGCACGGCAGGTGGAGTGCACCATCAACGGTATCGGCGAGCGGGCCGGCAACGCGGCGCTCGAAGAGATCGTCATGGCGCTGCATGTGCGGGCGGACCGGTTCGGTGTCACCACCGGCATCGACACGCGGCAGCTGACGCCGACGAGCCGCATGGTGACGCTCGCGACGGGCTTCCCCGTGCCGCCGAACAAGGCCATCGTGGGGCGGAACGCCTTCAGCCACGAGGCCGGCATCCACCAGCACGGCGTGCTCCGCCGGCGCGACACCTACGAGATCATGCGGGCCGAGGACGTGGGGCAGACGGCCGAGTCGATCCGCCTCGGGCGGCACTCGGGCCGTCACGGTTTCTTCAGCCGGCTCGAAAAGCTCGGCCTGCCCGTGCCCGAAGCGCAGCGTGAGGACCTCTACCGGCAGTTCGTGGAGCTGGCGGACCGGAAGAAGGAGATCTTCGACGAGGATCTGGTGCACCTGGTGAACGGCGCCGTGGTGCCCGACGCTACCGAGCATTACCGGCTGGAGCGGATGCGCGTCACCGTGGATTCGGGGCGGGCGCCCGAGGCCGAGGTGCAAGTGTTCTGCCGGGAAACCGGGGAGCACGTCGTCCGGCAGGCCACCGGCGACGGCCCGGTCGATGCCCTTTTCCGCGCGCTCGACCACGCCGTCGGCAGCACGCACGAACTGGCCAGCTACGCCATTCGCTCCGTCACGGAGGGCTCCGATGCCCTCGGTGAGGTGACGGTGCTCCTGAGCGACGGCGGCGCCTTCTTCCGCGGTGTGGCCCGGCATACCGACGTGCTCCAGGCCTCGGCCGACGCCTACGTCGAGGCCCTCAACCAGCTGGCCACCCACCGCGCCGACACCCACAGCGTCGCTTTCGTCACGGGGGGCATCATGCACTCCTTCGGCAATCCGGCCGCGGCGGGCCTGGACCGGCCGCCCGCGTATGCCCCCGTTTCCGACAACGAAATCAAAAAGGCCTCATGACGATCACCGAGAAGATTCTGGCCCGGCATGCCGGGCGCGACCGTGTCGCCCCCGGAGACAACATCTGGGTGGAAGTGGACGTGCTCATGACGCACGACGTCTGCGGGCCGCCCACCATCGAGATCTTCAAACGCGAGTTCGGCGAGCACGCCCGCGTCTGGGACCGGGAAAAGGTGGTCATCATCCCGGACCACTACATCTTCACGAAGAACCACCACGCCAACCGCAACGTCGAGATCCTGCGGGCTTTTGCCGCGGAGCAGGACCTGCCGCACTACTACGACGTGGGCACCGAGCGGTACAAGGGGGTCTGCCACATGGCCCTGGCCGAGGAGGGGTTCAACCGCCCCGGTTCGCTGCTCGTGGGCACGGACAGCCACACCTGCACCTCGGGCGCCTTCGGCATGTTCTCCACCGGCATCGGCAACACCGACGCGGCGCTCGTCATGGGCACGGGTAAGCTCTGGCTGAAGGTGCCCGAGACGATGAAGTTCGTCTTCGAGGGCAGCCTGCCGCCCTACCTCATGGCGAAAGACCTGATCCTGACCGTCATCGGGGACATCGGCTGCGACGGGGCCACCTACCGGGCGCTCGAGTTCGACGGCGAGGCCGTCTACGACCTGCCCGTGCACGAGCGCATGACGCTCACGAACATGGCCATCGAGGCCGGGGGCAAGAGCGGCATCATCGCGCCCGACGAGAAGATCTTCGAGTACGTCCGGGCCCGCACCGACGCGCCGTTCGAGCCGGTCTACGGCGATCCGGATGCGCGTTACCACACCTTCCGGGTCTACGACGTGACCACGATGGAGCCGGTCGTGGCCAAGCCGCACAGCCCGGACAACCGCGCCGCCGTCAGCGAGGTGGCCGGCACCCGGCTGGACCGCGCCTACATCGGCTCGTGCACCGGCGGCAAGCTGGAAGACTTCGAGGCGGCGGCGCGCATCCTGAAGGGGGAGGAGGTGGTCATCGATACGTTCATCGTGCCGGCGACGACCCACATCGCCCGGCAGCTCCACACCACCACCCTCGATGGTGTCTCGCTCTACGAAATCTTCGAGCGGGCCGGATGCCAGATCGGCAAAGCCAGCTGTGCCGCGTGCCTGGGTGGGCCGGTCGACACGTTCGGCCGCACGCACGGCTCGGAGGTCGTCATCTCGACGACCAACCGGAATTTCCCGGGCCGGATGGGTTCGAAGCAGGCCTCGGTCTACCTGGCCTCGCCGCTGACGGTGGCCGCCTCGGCCCTCACCGGGGTCATCACCGACCCCCGGACGGTGCTCGTCTAGGGGACAGGCTCCGTCACATAAACCTCCACGGAGGCTACCTCCCTCGGTCCCTCGGGGCGCCTCCTCCCTCGCACGGCGTGGGGACGGTTCGTCAGGCCGCCGCGGCCGTTGCCGCGATGAGACGGATCGCCCTGTGCGGGGAGGAGGTAGCCGGAGGGGGGCGATGGGCGGGGGGGCAGCCCGCCAAGGAACCTGCATGCTCCCGATCCCTGCCTACACACGAACGAAAGCCAGCCATGGAAGCCATCATCAAGGGACAAGCCTACGTTGTGGGCGATGCGATCGACACGGATCAGATCATTCCGGCGCAGCACCTGGTCTACAGCCTTTCCGACCCGGAAGAACGGCGTTTCTACGGGCGCTATGCGCTCAGCGGCGTACCGCCGGAAGGACAGGGGTTGCCGTTCGGGCACCGGCCTTTCACCCCGCCGGACGCCTTCACGAGCCCGTACCGGATCGTGGTGGCCGGGAGCAACTTCGGATGCGGTTCTTCGCGGGAGCATGCGCCGTTCGCCCTGGCCGAGGCCGGGTGCGCCGCCGTCGTGGCCGAGAGCTATGCCCGCATCTTCTACCGCAATGCCGTCGGAGGCGGGTTCCTCGTCCCCTTCGAGAGCACCGAGCGGCTCGTCGAGCGCATCCGCACGGGGGATATCCTCTCGATCGATACGCAGGTGGGCACCCTGGCCAATGAAACCACCGGCGAGACGTTCTTGCTCAAACCGCTCGGCGACGTGGCCGACATCCTGCGTGCCGGCGGCATCTTCAACTATGCCCGCCAGGCCGGTCTCATCCCTGCCTGATCCCCGTGCCACCCCAACAACGGACCGTTCACATGCCGCACGCCATCGAACTGTTCGACACCACGCTTCGGGACGGGACGCAGGGGGAACACGTTTCCCTCTCCGCCCGCGACAAGCTTCGCATCGCCCGCCGCCTGGACGCCTTCGGCATCGACCTGATCGAAGGGGGGTGGCCCGGCTCGAACCCGAAGGACCAGGCCTTCTTCGAGCAGGCCCGGGACGTTGCCTGGCGGCATGCCCGCCTGTGTGCCTTCGGCTCGACGCGGCGCGTGCAGTTCGCGCCCGAAGACGATCCCAACCTGGCGGCCATGCTGGCGGCCGGCACGCCCGTCGTGTCGATCTTCGGCAAAAGCTGGACGCTGCATGCCGAGGTGGCACTCGGCGTCAGCCGTGACGAGAACCTCGACCTGATCGCTTCGTCGGTGGCCTATCTGAAGGCACAGGGGAAGCACGTCGTCTACGACGCGGAGCACTTCTTCGACGGGTATGCCGACGACCCGGCCTATGCGCTGGCGACGCTGGAGGCCGCCGCCGAGGCCGGGGCCGACGTGCTGGTGCTCTGCGACACGAACGGCGGTACGCTGCCGCAGGCCGTCTACGAGGTGGTGCGGGAGGTCTGCACCCGCTTCGACCGGCCCGTCGGCATCCACGCCCACAACGACGGCGGGTGCGCCGTGGCCAACACGCTGATGGCCGTGCAGGCCGGTGCCCGGCACGTGCAGGGCACCATCGGCGGCATCGGCGAGCGCTGCGGCAACGCCGACCTGTGCGCCGTCATCCCGGGGTTGCAGCTCAAGCTGGGTTACGACTGCGTGGCCCCCGCCCAGCTCCGCGGGTTGACCGAGCTGGCCCATTTCGTGCAGGAGGTAGCCAACCTGGATCCGGTCGACCGGGCCCCCTACGTGGGCCGGAGTGCCTTCGCCCATAAGGGCGGGGTGCACGTCTCGGCCGTGATGAAAGAACCCCGGGCCTACGAGCACCTGGAACCCGAAACCATCGGCAACCGGCGGCGGGTGCTGGTCTCCGACCTTTCGGGGCGCAGCAACGTGCGCTACAAGGCCGCCGAGCTGGGCCTGAAGCTCACCGAAGCGGAAGCCGCCCTGGCCGTCCGGCGCATCAAGGAGCTGGAACACCACGGGTATGAGTTCGAGGGGGCCGAGGCCTCCTTCGAGCTGCTGCTGCGGGCCGTGCAGGGCGAGGCCGTCTCGTTCTTCGAGTTGGAACGCCTGCGCGTGCGTAGCGACATCCAGGACGTGGATCGCGTGGAGCGGTCGTCACGGGTCTCGTCCTCCGAGGCCCTCCCGGCCGGCAGCTGCACCGAGGCAACGATCGTCGTGCGCGTGGGGGGGCGGCGCGAGCTGGCCGTGGCCGAGGGGACCGGTCCCGTCGATGCCCTCTCGAACGCCCTCCGGCAGGTGCTCGCCGGCTGTTTCCCGAGCCTGGAGCGCGTGCGTCTTTCCGACTACAAAGTCCGGGTCGTCAATCCCGAAGAGGGTACCGGCGCCGCCGTGCGCGTGCTCGTCGAGCACCGGGACGACACGCGGAGCTGGGTGACCGTCGGCGTCTCGTCGAACATCCTCGACGCGAGCTGGCGGGCCCTGGCCGACGGCATCCGCTATTACCTGTGGCTCGTGCATCCGGCGGAGGCGTCGCCTTCCCGGGCCGCCGTGGAGCCGGCCCCTGCCTGACCGGCCGCCATCGTCCCCCGTTTCCGTTCCACATCAAAAAGCAGGAGGTTCACGTGTCTGGTCAACGTTCTCCCCGTGATTTGTATGATCCCCGCTTCGAACACGATGCCTGTGGGGTGGGTTTTGTCTGTACGCTGACGGGCGAAGCGACGCATCGGATCGTCCGGCAGGGATTGGAGCTGCTGGTCAACCTGGAGCACCGGGGAGCGTGTGGCTGTGACGAGAAGACGGGCGACGGCGCCGGGGTGCTTCTCCAGCTCCCGCATGCGTTCTTCGCGGAGCGGTGCCGGGCGCAGGGGCTGGTGCTTCCCGAGCCGGGCGACTACGCCGTCGGGATGGTCTTCCTGCCGGCCGTCTCCGCCCAGCAGGACTTCTGCCGGCGGATGATCGCCGATGCCGTGCGGGCCGAGGGGCAACGGCTGCTGGGCTGGCGCCGGGTTCCCACCCGCAACGAGCACATCGGAGCCATGGCGCGGGCCGTGGAGCCGTCCGTCTGGCAGTTCTTCGTCGGGCGTGGACCGGACGTGCCGGACCAGGCGGCCTTCGAGCGGAAACTCTACGTCATTCGCAAGGTGGTCGAGGGCATCGCCCGGCGGTCCGGGCCGGTCGTGCGCGACGCCTTCCACATCGCCAGCCTCTCCACGCGCACGGTCGTCTACAAGGGGATGCTCACGCCGGACCAGGTCGCCGGCTATTATCCGGACCTGACGGATCCGCTCGTGGCGAGCACGATGGCGATGGTGCATGCCCGCTTCAGCACGAACACGCTGCCCCAGTGGCCGCTGGCCCAGCCCTTCCGCTACCTCTGCCACAACGGCGAGATCAACACGCTACGGGGCAACGTGAACTGGATGCGGGCCCGTGAAGCCGCCTTCGAAGACGCGCGCTTCGGGGCCGATATGGAGAAGCTGACGCCCGTGCTCACCGAGGGCGCCAGCGACTCGGCCATCCTGGACAACGCCCTTGAACTGCTCTATCACACCGGGCGCGACCTGCCCCATGCCATGATGATGCTGGTGCCCGAAGCCTGGGAGCACCACGAGGCGATGGACGACGACCGCCGCGCCTTCTACGAATACCACGCCTGCCTGATGGAGCCGTGGGACGGTCCCGCCACGATCCCCTTCACCGACGGGCGCTACCTGGGCGCCGTGCTCGACCGCAACGGCCTGCGTCCCTCGCGCTACACCGTCACGAAGGACGGGCTGGTGGTGCTGGCCTCGGAAGCCGGCGTGCTGCCCATCGACGAGGCACGGGTGGAGACGAAAGGGCGCCTGCAGCCCGGCCGGATGTTCCTCGTGGACCTGGAGGAGCGGCGCCTCGTCAGCGACGAGGAGATCAAGGAGCGGGCTGCCCGGCGCCGGCCCTACCGGTTGTGGCTTGCGGAAAACCTGCGCACGCTGGAACGGTTGCCCGCGGTGCCGGCTTCCCAAACCGGGTACGCAGCGGCCGACGACCCGCCGGCGTGGCGGGAGAAACTCTTCGGCTACACGCTTGAAGACGAACGCCTTTTGATCGCGCCCATGGCCCTGAAGGGCAAGGAAGCCATCGGCTCGATGGGCGACGACACCCCGCTGGCCGTCCTCTCGGATCGCCCGCGCCTGCTCTACGACTACTTCCGCCAGCTCTTCGCCCAGGTGACCAACCCGCCGCTGGACGCCATCCGCGAGGAGCTGGTCACGTCGCTCATGACCTATCTGGGTGCGGCGCCGAACCTGTTCGAGGAGACCCCGGCGCATGCCCGGCGGCTCCGGCTGGAGCAGCCGATCCTCACCGACGCCGACCTGGCACGGATCCGGCAGGCCGGTGACGAGGCGCTCCGCACGGTTACGCTGGCGGCCACGTTCGACGGTGGCCGGGGCGGGGCCGGGCTTCAGGCCGCCCTCACACGCCTGTGTGCCGAGGCCGCCGACGCCGTCCGCACCGGCGCCACGATCCTCATCCTCTCGGACCGCACCGCCGGGGCCGTGCGCCTGCCCATCCCGGCGCTGCTGGCCACCGGGGCCGTCCATCACCACCTGATCCGCGAAGGGCTGCGGATGCGGTGCAGCCTCGTCGTCGAGAGCGGGGAGCCACGCGAGGTGCACCACTTCTGCACCCTGCTCGGCTACGGAGCCCAGGCCGTCAACCCCTACCTGGCCCTGGAAGTGGCCCACCGCCTGGCCGCCGACGAAGGCCTCGACCGGGAGGAGGCGGAGCACAACTTCATCAAGGCGGCCGGCAAGGGCATCCTCAAGGTGATGTCCAAGATGGGCATCTCGACGTTGCAAAGCTACTGCGGCGCCCAGATTTTCGAGGCCGTCGGTCTCGGCGACGAGGTGATCGAGGCGTACTTCACGGGCACGCCCTCCCGGCTGGGCGGCGTCGACCTCGACGTGCTGGCCGAAGAGGTGCGTCACCGGCATGCACAGGCGTTTCCGCCGGTTGCGTTGCCCTACGGGCAGGAGCTCGACGCCGGCGGCCGCTACCAGTGGCGGCGCGGCGGCGAGCACCACCAGTTCTTCCCGCTCTCCATCGCCCGGCTCCAGCATGCCGTCCGCGAGGGGCGCTTCGAGACGTACGAGGAGTACGCCCGGCTCGTCAACGAGCAGACGCGGCGCCTGGGCACGCTGCGAGGGCTGCTCGACTTCCGCACCGACGACGTCACGCCCGTGCCGCTCGACGAGGTGGAGCCGTGGACCGAGATCGTCAAGCGCTTCAAGACCGGCGCCATGTCCTACGGCTCCATCAGCCGGGAGACGCACGAGACGCTGGCCGAGGCCATGAACCGCCTCGGCGGCAAGAGCAACACCGGCGAGGGCGGCGAGGACCCCGAACGCTACGACCGTGCCCACCCGGCCCGCAGCCGCATCAAGCAGGTCGCCTCCGGCCGCTTCGGCGTCACCATCGACTACCTCACCAGCGCCGACGAAATCCAGATCAAGATGGCGCAGGGGGCCAAGCCGGGCGAGGGCGGCCAGCTCCCCGGCGAGAAGGTCTACCCGTGGATCGCCCGGACGCGCCACTCCACGCCGTACGTGGGGCTGATCTCCCCGCCGCCGCACCACGACATCTACTCCATCGAGGACCTGGCCCAGCTCATCCACGACCTGAAGAACTCGAACCCGGCGGCACGCATCAGCGTCAAGCTCGTCTCCGAGGTGGGGGTGGGCACCATCGCCGCCGGCGTGGCCAAAGGCAAGGCCGACGTGGTGCTCATCAGCGGGCACGACGGCGGCACGGGCGCCTCGCCGCAGACGTCGATCATGCACGCCGGCCTGCCCTGGGAGCTGGGCCTGAGTGAGACGCACCAGACGCTCGTGCGAAACGGGCTGCGCCGCCGCATCCGGGTCGAGTGCGACGGCCAGCTCAAGACCGGGCGCGACGTGGCCATCGCCTGCCTGCTCGGGGCCGACGAGTTCGGCTTCGCCACGGCCCCCTTGGTGGCGCTCGGCTGCATCATGATGCGCAAGTGCCACCTCAACACGTGCCCCGTCGGCATCGCCACGCAGGACCCCGCGCTGCGGAAAAAGTTCAGCGGGGAGCCCGAGCACGTCATCAACTATTTCCACTTCGTCGCCGAGGAACTGCGGCAGATCATGGCCGCACTCGGTTTCCGGACCGTCGACGAGATGGTCGGGCGGGTGGACCGGCTCCGGGTGCGCGAGGGGATCGACCACTGGAAGGCGCGGTACCTGGACCTCTCGCCGATCCTGCACCGGCCTCGCCTGCCGGACCTGCTGGCCCGCTTCCAGACGGACGAGCAGGATCACGGCCTCGACCGTGCCCTGGACCATCGCCTGATCGAGCAGGCGCGGCCCGCGCTCGAACAGGCCGAACGGGTGACGATCGAGACCGAGATTCGTAACGTCCACCGCACCGTGGGCACGCTTCTCAGCGCCGAGGTCAGCCGCCGGTATGGCCCGGCCGGCCTGCCCGACGACACCATCGTCGTCCGGGCCCGCGGGACGGCCGGGCAGAGCTTCGCCGCCTTCGGCGCACGCGGCCTCACGTTCGACATCGAGGGCGAGGCCAACGACTACTTCGGGAAGGGGCTTTCGGGGGCGCGGCTCGTCCTGCGGCCTCCCCGGGAGGCCACCTACGACCCGGCCCATGTGATCATCGTCGGCAACGTCGCCCTCTACGGCGCCACGAGCGGCGAGGTCTTCATCCGCGGGCAGGCGGGCGAGCGCTTCGCCGTGCGCAACAGCGGGGCACGGGCCGTCGTCGAGGGCGTCGGGGATCACGGCTGCGAGTACATGACCGGCGGCGTGGTCGTCGTCCTCGGCCCCACCGGGCGCAACTTCGCCGCCGGCATGAGCGGCGGCGTCGCCTACGTGCTCGACGGCACGCACGACTTCCGGCGCGGCCGCTGTAACCCGGAAATGGTGGACCTCGAACCGGTCACCGACCCCGAGGACATCGCCGAGCTCCGCGCCCTTATCGCAAGGCACCACGCCCTCACCGGCAGCACCGTCGCTGCCTGGGTGCTCGACGACTGGGAAACGGCCCTCCGCGAGTTTGTCAAGGTCATCCCCGTCGAGTACCGGAAGGCGTTGCAGCGCCTGGCCGAGGAAGCGGCGGATTCCAGCCGCGTGGACGCTTCCTCCGAAACCTCGATAGCCGCGTAAGGGGATCCCGCGCCGGCCAGACCCCGGCCCGCCTCCATCCTCCAATCTTCGATCTTCGATCTGCAATCTGCAATCCAGATATGGGCAAGCCGACCGGATTTATCGAATACCCGCGTGAGATGCCGCCGCGCCGTCCGGTGAAGGAGCGCGTGCGGGACTACCGTGACATCTACGCGCCGTTTCCCGAGGAGAAAGTGCAGACGCAGGCCGCCCGGTGCATGGATTGCGGCGTGCCGTTCTGCCAGAGCGGGTGCCCCCTCGGCAACGTCATCCCGGACTGGAACGACCTGGTCTACCGGGGGCGCTGGCGCGAAGCCTTCGAGCGGCTCCGGGCCACGAACAACTTCCCCGAGTTCACCGGCCGGATCTGCCCGGCGCCGTGCGAGAGTGCCTGTGTGCTCGGCCTCATCGAGCCGCCCGTGACCATCGAGCAGATCGAGCGAACCATCGCCGAGCATGCCTATGCCGAGGGCTGGGTGGTGCCGCAGCCGCCCGCGCGGCGCACCGGCAAGCGGGTGGCGGTCATCGGTTCCGGCCCGGCCGGCCTGGCCTGTGCCGACCAGCTCAACCAGGCCGGGCACACCGTCACCGTCTTCGAGCGGGACGACCGCATCGGCGGCCTGCTCCGCTATGGCATCCCCGACTTCAAGCTGGAGAAAGACGTCCTGGATCGCCGCCTGGCCGTCATGGAGGCCGAGGGCGTCGCCTTCCGCACCGGCGCCGATGTGGGGCGGACGGTGCCCGTCGAGGCGCTGGACGACTTCGACGCGGTGGTGCTCTGCGCCGGCGCCACGAAGCCCCGCGACCTGAACGTGCCGGGGCGGGAGCTGGCCGGCATCCACTTCGCCTGGGACTACCTGCGCCGCCAGAACAAGCGCGTCGCCGGCGACGCGGTGCCGGACGACCCGACGCTCGACGCCGCCGGGAAGGACGTCATCGTCATCGGCGGCGGCGACACCGGCAGCGACTGCGTGGGCACGGCCAACCGCCAGGGCGCCCGCTCGGTGACCCAGTTCGAGCTGATGCCCATGCCGCCCGAGACGCGCCCGCCGCACCAGCCCTGGCCCTTCTACCCGATGGTGCTGCGGACGAGCTCGTCCCACGAGGAAGGGGTGGACCGGCAGTGGAGTGTGATGACGACGGCGTTCCTCGGCACGGACGGGCACGTCGAGGCCCTGCAGACGGTGCGGGTGCGGCCCGTGCGGGAGGACGGCGGGCGGCTGCGTTTCGAGGAGGTGCCCGGCTCCGAACGCACCTGGCCGGCGGGCCTGGTGCTGCTGGCGATGGGCTACACCGGCCCCGAGCCGGACCTGCTCGACCGCCTCGGCCTCGAACGCACGCCCCGCGGCACCGTCGCCACCGACGCGCATTACCAGACGAGCCGCCCCGGCTTCTTCGCCGCCGGCGACGTGCGGCGCGGAGCCTCGCTCGTGGTGTGGGCCATCGCCGAGGGCCGCGAGGTCGCCCGCGCCGTCGACGCCCACCTGACCGGCTTCACGGCGCTGCCCGTGCGCGGCGAAGGCGACCTGCCGCTGGTGCGCTGAGCCGCCGGCTCGTGGCACCTTCGCCGGGGCGGCCCGTTTCCGCCACGACAAAACAAAACGCCGCGCCCGGAGGACGGGCACGGCGTTTTCAGGAGGTACCGCGTACGGGATTTGAACCCGTGTTACCGGCGTGAGAGGCCGGCGTCCTAGACCCCTAGACGAACGCGGCGTATCGTAATGGAGCTCTTCAAAACGCGTTTTTTCGAGACGGGTTCCCTCTTCGTGGGGCTCACCCGGTCCGCTCGGGACCACGGCGTTGCAGAATTTTGGCCGATCTTCTCATTTTTAATCTGGACTCGATCTAAACAGCGGGGTATCTTCTTTTCCGGTAACAACGACGACCTGTGATCGCGTCGTACCGCGTGGGAAGCGGCGCCCGTCTTTGCCGGAGCAGAGGCGGGCGCCGTTTGTGTGTAACGCCTGCCGTGCCGCCCTTGAAAAGGGCGGCGGCATGGACCGGCGAAAGGGAGATCATGCCGGTGGTCGTATCAGGGAGATGGTTTTCCGGCGATGTAGACGGTAGACGGAGAAGTCCTGTACGTCGAGCGTGAACACGGGCAGTTCGAGCAACTCGGCCAGGCGAACGACACAGGCATCAGCGAAATCCATCGATTGATCGGCATACTGCTCCAGCAGGCGCATCACCTCATGGGCCTGTTCATCGAAGTGCAGGGGCGTTGTTACTCTTCCCAGGCGGATCCACCGGCGCAGGGCGGCACGGGCCCGGGGTACCCTGCCGAGCAGGTGATAGGCCTCCGTCAGTACGGCTTCACACGTTACCAGGGGCGCTGCCAGATCGCGGGTTTGCTCCAGGGCCCAGGTATGATACCGGTCACGCGGGTTGAAGAAGGCCACGAGTGGGCCGGTATCCAGGATCGCCTGCCTCATGTCCCCAGGTCGTTGAGATAGGCCCGGTTGGTAGAGAGGTCTTCCGGCCCCTCTCCCAGGTCGGCCAGCAGTGCATCGAGCCCGTGGAAGGGAGTGCCCACCGGAAAGGAAGAGGTACCGACTTCGGTGGCGAGGATCTGCTCAACGGCCCGCAGGAGGGCTTCTTCAACGGAAAGATGGGCACGTTGGGCCAGCCGTTCGAGGGCCTGACGCTGCTCGGGTGTCAGCCGCAGGCGGATGTCGGAGGATTCGGACGAGGACATGGGAAGCGGCAGTTATCGCTTTTGTGCGAGGTAAAACGATGTATCTGTTGTGATGTTGCCGGATGACGAAATACAATCCACGCGTCGTGCCGCATGGGAAGCGGCGCCCGTCTTTGCCGGAGCAGAGGCGGGCGCCTTCGTCGTTCGGGGAGGATGCGCCATCAGCGAGGCGACACGGGACGGTTCAAACACATTCGCCCGATGGGTGTATCCTCTCAGCCGGCTTGTCTATATTCCGGCATGGCAACAGGCGATCGATCGGGTTATGGTGGCATCGGCATGAAGGCCTTTCTCTACGGCGCGGCCGTGCTGGTCCTCGTCGCAACGGCGCTGCCGGTCGTCCGGGGTGGGGCGTGGTGGATCCGCATCTTCGACTTTCCCCGCCTGCAGATCGTCTGCTTCGGGGGGATGGTGCTGGCGGGTCTGGTGTGGCCGTGGCCGGCGATGGGGGCCGGAGGACGGCTGCTGGCAGGCCTGCTGTTCCTGGCCCTGGGGCTGCAACTCTACCGCATCTTTCCCTATACCCCTCTGGCCGCGAAGGAAGTGCGGGACGCACGGCCCGGCGGTGAACGCTTCCGCCTGATGATCGCCAACGTGCTGATGACCAACCGCAACACGGAAGCCCTGCGCGAACGGATACGGGAAGCCGATCCCGACCTGCTGCTGCTCGTGGAGACGGACGCGCGGTGGCAGGAAGCCCTGCGCCCGCTGGAGACAACCTATCCGTACCGGCTTTGCTATCCGCAGGACAACACCTACGGCATGCTGCTTTTCTCTCGCCTGCCCCTCGAGAACGCCGGGGTGCGCTTTCTCGTCGAAGACGACGTGCCTTCGATGTGGGCCGAAGTGGTCTTGCCTTCCGGTGCCCGTTTCGATCTGATCGGCGTGCACCCGCGCCCCCCGCGCCCCGACATCGGGCAGGACGCCACCAAACGCGACGCCGAGCTGCTGCTGGTGGCCCGTATCGTCGCCGAGCGGGGACGACCCGCCGTCGTCGCCGGTGACCTGAACGACGTCGCCTGGTCTCACACCACCCGCCTCTTTCAACGTCTCAGCGGCCTGCTCGACCCGCGCAAGGGACGCGGCATGTACAACACTTTCCACGCAAGCTACCCCTTCCTCCGCTACCCGCTCGACCACGTCTTTCATGCCGGCGTGTTCCAGGTCGGGGCGCTGCGCCGCCTGCCCGCCTTCGGCTCCGACCACTTTCCAATGTTTGCCGAGCTGCGCTTCGAACCGGCCGGACGATTCTTGCAGGAGCCACCGGCGCCGGAGGACGGGGACGAAGCGGAGGCCCGGCAGAAGATCGAGGAAGGGCGAGAGGCGGCCCGGAACACCACCGAGGAGGAGAAACGCCGCGACTGCTGACCGGTAGGAAGGAAGCGGGCGAAGGGAAGTCCGGCAAGGATGCCGGGCCGGCTCCGGTTTTTTTTGCACCACCAACCCGTTTCGGATTGTATGACCGTTGCCGAGCTGTTTGTCCGGTGCCTGGCGCAGGAGGGCGTGAAGTACGTTTTCGGGGTGCCGGGAGAGGAGAACGAAGATTTGCTTTTCGCGCTGGCCGGTTCTCCGGTTACGTTCGTCCCGACGCGGCACGAACAGGGGGCGGCCTTCATCGCCAACGTGTGGGGAAGGCTCACCGGCGAGGCGGGGGTCTGCCTCTCGACGCTCGGCCCCGGCGCCACGAACCTGCTCACGGGCGTGGCCGATGCCAACCTGGACAAGGCCCCGCTCGTGGCCGTCACCGGGCAGGGCAGCACCACCCGCCTGCATCACGAGAGCCACCAGTATATCGATGTGGTGAACATGTTTCGGCCCGTGACGAAGTGGAACACGTCGGTGGCCGATGCCCGCGTGGTGCCCGAGGTGGTGCGCAAGGCCTTCAAGCTGGCCGAGATCGAAAAGCCCGGCGCCACGCACGTCGAGCTGCCCGAAGACGTGGCGAAGGAGACGGTGCCGGCGGGAGCCGTGCCCCTGCCGCGCCGGGGGGTCCGTCGCCCCGCGCCCGACTACAAGGCACTCGAACGGGCCGTGGCGCTGCTCCGAAAGGCCCGCCGCCCGCTCGTGCTGGCCGGCAACGGCGCCATCCGCAAGCTCGCCAGCACCCACCTGACCCGCTTCTGCACCACGCACGGTATCCCGGTCGTGAGCACCTTCATGGGCAAGGGCGCCGTCTCCGACCGGCTCGACGTCTCGCTGCTGAGCATCGGGCTGGGGTTCAAGGATTACGTGATGGAGGCCGTCGAGCAGGCGGATCTGATCGTCACCGTCGGCTACGACATCGCCGAGTATGCGCCCGAGGCGTGGAACCCGCACGGCGACAAGACGATCGTCCACATCGACTTCGTGCCCGCCGAGGTCTATACCCACTACACCCCCGAGGTGGAGCTTGTCAGCGACATCTCCGGGGCGCTCTGGGCGCTCAACGAACGCCTCGACGGGGACGCCCTCGCCGCCGAGCGCGGCTGGCACCGGGCGGTCCGCCGGCGCATCCTCGACGACCTGGCGACGTACGACCTGCCCGGCGACGCCACCACGTTTCACGTGCCGGGCGTGCTCAACGTCGTCCGGTCGATCCTTCCCGAGGACGGGCTGCTCCTGAGCGACGTGGGGGCACATAAGATGTGGATCGCCCGTAACTTCCCCACCTACTGCCCGAACGGGTGCATCATCAGCAACGGGCTGGCGAGCATGGGCATCGCCCTGCCCGGCGGCATCGCGGCGGCGCTCGTCGATCCCGGCCGGCCCATCGTGGCGGCCATGGGCGACGGCGGGTTCCTGATGAACGCCCAGGAACTGGAGACGGCCCGCCGCCTGAACGTGGGCTTCACCTGCCTGGTCTTCAACGACAACGACTACGGCCTCATCGCGTGGAAGCAGGAAATGGCCCGTGGCACCTCCGTCGGCACCCGCATCGGCAACCCGGACTTCAAGGCCTTCGCCGAGAGCTTCGGCATCCCGGGCTACCGCCCCGCGACGGTGGCCGAACTGCGGGCCACGCTCGAGGGCACCCTGGCCCGGCGCGAGCTGTGCCTCGTCGAGGTCCCCGTCGATACGTCGGTCAATCACGAACTCGTCCAGAAGTTGAACCAGTACTGGAGCTGAAAGATGGCTATCCGATCGATCAACCCGGCCACGGGGGAGGTTCTCCGAACGTACGAAGAACATACCGAGGAAGAGATCCGGCTGATTCTGAAGGATGTGGACGCGGCGCAGCAGGCGTGGCGCCGCGTGCCTTTCGAGGCCCGGGCCGACCACATGCGCGAGGCCGCCCGGCTCCTGCGTGAGCGCGCCGACCGCTACGCCCGCCTCATGGCCGAGGAGATGGGCAAGCCCGTCGCCCAGGGGCGCGCCGAGGCGGAGAAATGCGCCTGGGTGTGCGACTACTACGCCGACAACGCCGCCCGCTTCCTGGCCGACGAACCCATCGAGACGGACGCCTCCGAGAGCTTCGTGACCTACCAGCCGCTGGGGGTGGTCCTGGCCGTCATGCCGTGGAACTTCCCGTTCTGGCAGGTCTTTCGCTTCGCCGCGCCCAACCTGATGGCGGGCAACGCCGGGGTGCTCAAGCACGCCTCGAACGTTTTCGGCTGTGCGCTCGCCATCGAGGAGGTCTTCCGCGACGCGGGTTTTCCGAAGCACCTGTTCCGCACGCTGCTCATCTCCAGCCGGAAGGTGGAGGCCGTCATCGCCCACCCGCTGGTGAAAGCCGTCACGCTGACGGGCAGCACCCCGGCGGGCCAGGCGGTGGCGGGCAAAGCCGGCTCGGTGCTCAAGAAGACCGTCCTCGAGCTCGGCGGCAGCGATCCGTACGTCATCCTGGAAGACGCCGACCTGGAGGCAGCCGTCGAAACGTGCGTCACGAGCCGGCTCATCAACTCGGGGCAGAGCTGCATCGCGGCCAAGCGGTTCGTGGTCGTCGAGGCCGTCCGCGAGGCGTTCGAGGAGCGATTCGTGGCGCTGATGGCGGCCAAGAAGCTGGGCGACCCGATGGCAGAGGACACCGACGTGGGCCCGCAGGCGCGGGTGGACCTGCGCGACGACCTGCACCGGCAGGTGCTCGAAAGCATCGAGAAGGGGGCGCGCCGGTTGCTCGGCGGCGACATTCCGAAAGGGCCGGGCGCCTACTACCCGCCCACCGTGCTGACCGACGTGCGGCCGGGCATGCCCGCCTACGAGGAGGAACTGTTTGGCCCGGTGGCCGCCATCATCCCCGTGCGCAACGAGCAGGAAGCCCTTCGCGTGGCGAACGATTCGTCCTTCGGCCTCGGCGCGGCGGTCTTCACGCGGGACGTCGAGAAGGGGCGGCGCATCGCGCGGGAGGAGCTGGAGGCCGGTTGCTGCTTCGTCAACGCTTTCGTCCGCTCGGACCCGCGCCTGCCCTTCGGGGGCGTCAAGGAGAGCGGGTACGGCCGCGAGCTTTCCGAGGCCGGCATCCGGGAGTTTGTCAACATCAAGACGGTGTACGTCCGGTAGGATGCCCGGCGGGGCTCATTGTGCCAGGGCGTTCCACAGGCGCGCCTTCTCCAGGTGGGTGCGGCCGGTGAGGGGACTGGGGTCTTGAAAGACGGGAGCGGCATCGCCGGCCGGTTGTTCGAAGGCGTAGATGAGGGCGGTGCAGCGGTGCGTGGGGGTCAGCGGACGGGCGCCGAGGGCGGGCGGCAGCGCGTTCAGCCCGCCGCTGAGCCAGGCCTGTCCTTCGGCCAGGCTCACGGCGACGTTCTCCTGCGTGAAGGGATGGGGTGAGACGATGAAGACGACGATGCGATAATGGCCCGGCGTGGCCGTGAACAGGGCCCGGAAGTATTCGGTGAGTGAAAAGCGCGTCATCGGTCGCACCCGCGTAGACCAGCGGTCGGGTGGGTCCTTCGGGGTGCCGTCCGGGAAGATCTGTTCGAGGCGGGCCACGAGGGCGAAGCCGTCCGGCACGGCGTAGTAGCTGCGTTCGCCGTAGCCGACGGCCTCGAGGGCGGTCTCCAGCCGCTGGGCCAGGGCCTGCAGCGTGGCGGGCGGGCCGATGCCGGCGGCCAGGCGCTCGGCCGGCAGGTTGGTGAAGGCGGAGGCCTTCGGCGGCGGCCAGGGGAAGGTGGGCCCTTCGGCCGGGGAAGCCGGGGTCGCTCCGGAATCACTGGTGTAGCCGTAGTAGTGTTGCGTCGACGTGGCGGCCTTGGCCCAGCCTTCCCGGACGGCCGCCCGGCGAAGGGGCCAGGCCGGATGCGTCGGGCGTGCCTGCGGGGCGGCCAGGGAATCCATCAGGGCGGTGGCCTGTCGTGCGGAGGCCCGAAGCCGGGCCAGCACGTAGCCGGAGAAGTCGTCCGCCTCCAGTTCTTCGAACACCCGTTGCTTGCCCTCGCTCAGGGTATGGTTCAGCAGGTGGTGGCCGGTTTCATGGGCCAGCACGCGGAGCGCCGCCCACGCTTCGTCCTCACGTCCCTGTGTTTTCCGGATGAAGAAAGGGTTGTAGAGCAGCACCCGCCGGTCTGCATCGCGGGCGGCGGCGACCGTGGGGACGTTGGCCGCGCGCACGGTGAAGTTGCGTGGCAGCCGCACTTCCCGCAGGATGCGGTCTATGGCCGCCTCGGCCTCCTGATCGGCCGGGAACGCGTAGAGCGCCTCCCGGACGGCCGTGCCATCGTAGTTGCAGAAGGCTTCGAACGTGACCTGCTCCTGGGCGACCGACGGCCCGGCCGAGAGCAACAGGGTCGAAAGCAGCAGGCCGGGCAGCGGGGCGAGGCGCGTGCAGGCAGGGGGCGTCATGGCTCCGGGCGGTTGTCTCACTCGTTGTACGTGACGTGGCCCATCCGAACGGCCTGTCCCCAGGCGTTGCGCCCCCAGATGATCCCGCTCGTGTCGACGGCATAGGTGGTGCCGGTCAGGCCCATCAGATCCAGGTAGTACTTGACGGTCGGATCGCTCGACTGCACGACGTAGAACCAGGCGACGCCGGCCTGGTTGGAGGGGACGCGCCGGCCGACGCTGATCGTCATGCCCATGTAGTTCATGTAGATGTCGCCCGTGCGGGTGACGAAGGACACGCTGCCGTCCTGGAAGAGGCACTGTGCCACGATGGTGTTGCCGGGGACGGGGTCGGGGGGCGGCAGGTCGTCCCGTTCCTCGTCGGCGATGGGCTCCCGGACGGGGCGTCTGTCCTTCTCGGCGGGAGTCGCCCGGGGTTCGGTGCGCGGGTTCTGGTCACGGGCCTCCATCCAGCCGTTGGCGATGGCGGCCAGGCGCGCCGACTTCGGCGGGTGCGTTTCGCTGCCGCCTTCCCCTGCCATCGCTTCCATGGCCGCCTGTGCGTCTTCGAGTGTGGCCTCCATCTTGTAGAGGATGTAGCCCGAAAACTTGTCGGCCTGCAGTTCCGTTTCGGGGCGGCTGCCGCCGGGTTCGAGGGTGTGTCCGGAGAGGTGATGCCCGATCTCGTGGGCCAGGATGCTGATGGCCGCCCAGTCCGTGTGGGTCGTTCGCTTTACCCGCTCCATGAACGTCTGGTTGTACAGGATCAGTCGTTTGCTGTCGCGGATGACGGCGGCGGCGTTGGGCACGTTGGCGGCCTTGATGGTGAAGTTTTGCGGCAACCCGGTGTAGCGCATGATGCGCTCGACGGCCGTTTCGGCCTCCCGGTCGGAGGAAAACCCGTAGATCTCTCCCGCAATGGATTCGCCGTAATAGCTACAGGCTTCGCGAACGACGAGCAATTCCTGAGACGAGGCCGGGCGGAAGCCGCTCACCAGGAGCAGCGCGGCGAGGAGCAGGGAGCGTTTCATGGTATGTGGCCTCTTGCCGGGGAAAGGGCGCAGAGAAGGGCATCGACGCGGGCGCGAAAGACGTGCGGGCGATGCGAGATGCACGAAAATAGCGTCTTTGATACCGTGCTTCGATTAATCTAAGTAATTTTTTTACCGAAATCTAGGCCGAATCGGGGTGGTTTTCTTCCGGAGGTGGGGCAGCCGGGGAGGCGGCGGTTCGGGGGTGCCGGTCTGTTGCTACGAAGAAGAAGCCGAGCACGGCGCCGGCGAGGCCCTGCAGCGGTCCCAGCCAGAGGTTGGACAGGCGCATCAGTTCCAGCTGGGGGAGGGGAGAGAACGGGCTCAACAGCAGGGTCAGGCTGACGATGGCCAGGTAGACGACCGAGAGCGCATAGGCCAGGCGGAAGGTGAAGGGGTCCACCCGGGCTGCTCTGGCACTGCGCCCGAGGGCATCCGAGGCAATCACCCCGGCGATGAGGGACAGCGTCGGCATGATCGTCGGGAGGAACCAGCTCCAGGCCTCGCGGGCCTGATCGCCGTAACGCCCGAGGAAGGTCTGTAACAGCAGCAGCAGGAAGATCAGACCGCCACCGGTGAACCACAGTACGGCCAGGCGTTTCTGGCAGCGGGATTTGAGGAGAGGCATGGTGCTGTCGGGGAAGGGAAGGGTGCAACCCGTCTGGCGGAAGCGATACGACGTGGCGGCCGCGATGCCGGGCGAATCTCACGAGAAAGGATGCAGGATAGCGAGCGCAGGAAGCCCACTCGTTTACGGGTGGGAGGAATGCGCCTTTGCTCAGAGCACAACGTTCAGCCTGAGAGCAGGAACTTCCGCAGGCGACACATAATAGCTTGTGAAATCCCAGTACCTTTATGCCCACCGTACGTTACCGATACCGCTTCTATCCCAACGCCAAGCAGCGACAGATGCTCGCCCGGCAGTTCGGGTGCGTTCGGTACGTCTACAACTGGGCGCTGGCGCTCAAGCGGGATGCCTTCCGCGAGCGGGCGGAGAAGATCGGCTACGCCGAGACGGACAAGCGGCTGACGGCGCTGAAGCGGGAGCCTGATCATGCATGGCTTCGCGACGTCTCCAGCGTTCCGCTTCAGCAGGCCCTTCGACATCTCGACAAAGCGTACACGGCGTTCTTCCGGGGCGCCGCCCGGTTCCCTCGCTTCAAGGCAAAGAAGCACCGTCAGAGCGCCACGTACACCAGACAGGGCTTTTCGCTCAGAGACAGCGGAGTACCGGGGCAGCCCGTCGTGAAGCTTGCCAAAATGAGCACCCCGCTCAAGATCCGGTGGAGCCGCCCGCTGCCGTCCGCTCCGTCGAGCCTGACGGTCGTTCAGGAGCCTGATGGGAAGTACTACATCTCCTTCGTCGTCGAGGTGGATTATCAGCCTCTCCCGAAAACCAAGAGAGAGGTGGGTATCGATCTCGGCTTGAAGGATGTGGTGGTAACCTCCGACGGCTGGCGTAGCGGTAATCCGAAGCATCTCAAACGCGCTCTGGATCGCCTTGCCCGCGAGCAGCGAAAGCTCGCTCGCAAGCAGAAGGGTTCCAGGAACTGGCACAAGCAACGCCGGAAGGTGGCGAAGCTACACGCGAAGGTGCGGAACCAACGCACCGACTTCCTGCACCAGGTTTCGACGCGGCTCGTACGGCGTTATGATGCCGTCTACGTGGAATCGCTGAATGTGAAGGGCATGGTCAAGAACCACAGCCTTGCCCGCGCCATCAGCGATGCCGGTTGGAGTGCCTTCGTCGGAATGCTCTCGTACAAGGCGAACCTGTACTGCAAGCAGCTGGTGCAGATCAACCGCTGGTATCCAAGCAGCAAGACGTGTTCGGATTGTAGTTATACGATGGAAACCCTTCCGCTGGGTGTGCGGGCATGGGTGTGCCCTCGGTGCGAGGCAGAGCACGACCGCGACGTAAACGCGGCTAGGAACATTCAGGCGGTCGGGCAGACCGTAGCCGAACGATCGTTCGGCAAAGCTTGTGGAGACGGTGTAAGACCGGCGCTAGCTCTGGTTAGCGGCGGCGACTGTCGATGAAGCAAGAATCCCACGAGCTTCAGCCGTGGGAGTGTCAAGATAACACTTTTGCCTCAAAGGTGCCAGCGGTCGTATGCTGGGGCAGCCGGGCACCCGGCTTTCGGTGAGGCGACCGGCTGTGGCAGGCAAGCAGGCAGACGGCATGACGACAGAACGACCTCCGCGGAAGGTACGGCATCTGGTGGTGCTGGCCGTGGCCGAGTTGCTGGCCATGGCGTTGTGGTTCTCCGCCTCGGCGATCGTCCCGCAGCTCACGGTGGCCTGGGGACTCTCGGGTGCGACCCAGGCCTGGCTGACGATGAGCGTGCAGGTCGGCTTCGTCGCCGGGGCGCTGGGGAGTGCGGTGCTGAACCTGGCCGACCGTGTCCCGGCGCCGCGCCTGGTGGCGCTGAGCGCGCTGGCCGGTGCGCTGTGCAATGCCGCCATCGCGCTCTGGGTGGATGCCCCGGCGCCGGCGCTCGCCTTGCGCTTTCTGACCGGCATGACGCTGGCCGGGGTCTACCCGCCTGCGATGAAACTGGTCGCCTCCTGGTGCCGGGCAGACCGGGGCTTCTGGATCGGTGTGCTCGTCGGTGCCCTGACCGCCGGATCGGCGGTTCCCCACCTGCTCAATGCGCTGCCGCTCTTCGGGACGGAGGGGTTGCCTCCCTGGCGCACGGTGCTGCTGGCCAGCTCGGTGCTGGCGGTGGCCGGGGCGGTGCTGGTGGGGGGCTTCGTGCGGCCGGGGCCCCTGCTGGGGCAGGCCCGTCGCTTCGACTGGCGGCACGCCGCCGCCGGCCTGCGTGCCCGGCCCGCCCGCCTGGCCAACTTCGGCTACTTCGGCCACATGTGGGAGCTCTACGCCATGTGGGCCTGGGTGCCGATGATGTTGCTGGCCGCCTACGAGCAGGCCGGCTGGGGCGAACAGGCCGCCCGCCTGGCCGGCTTCGCCGCCATCGCCGTGGGCGGGCTCGGGTGCGTCCTGGCCGGTCGCCTGGCCGACCGGTACGGGCGCACCACCATCACGATCGCCAGCCTGGCCGTCTCGGGAACATGCTCCGTCTCCGCCGGACTCTTTTTCTCGCAGCCCGCCGTGCTCACCGGTCTCTGCCTCGTGTGGGGCTTTGCCGTCGTGGCCGACAGCGCCCAGTTCAGCGCTGCCGTCAGCGAGCTGGCCAACCCGCGCTACGTGGGCACCGCGCTTACCGTGCAGACGTGCATCGGCTTCCTCATCACCCTGGTTTCGATCCGCCTCATCCCGCCGATCGTCGAACTCGCCGGGTGGACGTGGGCCTTTGCCCTGCTCGTGCCGGGTCCCCTCTTCGGCATGGCCGGCATGATCCGGCTTCGCGGCCTGCCCGAAGCCCGCAGGCTGGCTTCGGGAAACCGGTGAACGCGTCCCGGAGCGGCGGAAAGATCGGGGCCGCCCGGGATTGCAAAACGGTACGAAGCCGGCCCGCACATAAGGGGCGTCGCCCCCGGCCGCACGTTGCAACGGGCACACGCCCCCGGTTATTTTTAGAGCAAAGGGAAGCCCCTGCTCTCGCAGCGGGCCCGAACGTTCAACCATTCCCCTGCACCATGCGCCGCCTTCTGTTTTTCCTGCTGGCAACGGGCCTGCTCGCCTCCAGGGCCCCGGGCCAGTCCCCGACCGAACGGCTGGAACTGCTCTTTACCCAGGATACGACCCGGGCCGAGTGGTTTGCCCCCCCCTTTCTGGAGCAGGTCCCGGCGGAACAGGTAGCCCGGATCGTGCGGCAACTCCGGCAGGACTACGGGGAATGGGTGGGAGCGACGGGCCGGGGCATCGAATACGACGTATCGCTGGAACGCGCGAACATTCCCACCCGCATCGTGCTGGACGCGCGTGGCCGGATCGCCGGGCTCTTTTTTGGACCTCCCGTTCCGCTGATCGCCAGCCGCGAGGCGCTCCTGGATTCCCTCCGGCAACTGCCCGGCACGGTCAGCCTGTTCGTGCAACAGGAGGGCCGGGATGCCATGGCGCTTCAGCCGGACACCGCCCTGGCCGTCGGCTCGGCGTTCAAGCTGGCGGTGCTGCTGGCGCTTCGCCGGGCACTCGAGGCCGGTCGCCATCGCTGGGACGAGGTCGTCCGGCTCCGACCGGAATGGAAAAGCCTGCCTTCCGGCTTTCTCCACACCTGGCCGGAGGCGTCGCCGCTGACGCTGCACACGCTGGCGGCGTTGATGATTTCGCAGAGCGACAATACGGCGACCGACGCGCTCATCCATCTGCTGGGACGTGCCCCCATCGAAGCCCTTGCGCCCCGTAATCGCCCCTTCCTCACCACGCGGGAAGCATTCGTCCTGAAAAATCCGGCCAACCATGCCCGGGCGCAGCACTTCCTCGAAGCCGGTCTGGCCGAGCGGACGTCCCTGTTGCCCGGTTTGCAGGCCCTTCCCCTGCCCGACGAAAGCCTGTTTGCCGACGGCCCGGTGCGGCCCGAAGTCGAGTGGTTCTTCTCTGCGCGGGAGCTCTGCACGCTGATCTCGGCGGTCTACGACCTGCCGGTCATGCAGATCAATCCGGGCCTGGCGCGTCGCGAAGACTGGCAGCTCGTGGCCTTCAAGGGGGGCTCGGAGCCCGGCGTGCTGAACCTGACCACCTATCTGGTCGATCACCAGAACCGGCACCATTGCATCAGCGCTACCTGGAATCATACGGACGTGCTGGACCAGGCGCGCTTTGCCGGCCTGTACCGGCGGTTGCTGCAACAACTTCGAACCCAGCCCTGAACCGTTGCCGGCCCATCCGGAGCAGGCCGGGGGCACGGGTTCGGTGACGTTCAACCCTTCGGCAAGAGATTCGCACGTGGCGAACCTGATCACGGCTCATTACGCACCACCGGCCTGTATTGAGGGCGAGACGGTGATTCTGCCCGAGGAAGAGGCCCATCACGTCGTCCGGGTGCTACGGCGCCGTGTGGGCGACGAGATCACCGTGGTCGACGGCGAGGGGGGATGGTATCGTGTGCGCCTGGACGAAGCGAACCGCACCCGGGCTGCCGGGACGATCCTGGAACGGCGCCAGGGTGTAGGCGAGCCTCCCTACGATCTGACGATCGGGATGGCGGTGCTCAAAAACCCCGGCCGGTTCGAGACGTTTCTGGAGAAGGCCGCCGAGCTGGGGGTCTCGGCCGTGGTGCCGCTGCACACCGGCCGTACGGAGAAGGAGCGCATCAAGCCGGCCCGTGCCCGGCGTATCCTGGTGGCGGCGATGAAGCAGTGCGGGCGGAGCCGGCTCGTGCGGCTGGATCCGCCGCAGGCCCTGCCCGACCTGTTGCGGGGTGCTTCGCCCGACCTGGGGTTTCTCTGCCATGAGCAAGCGGATCCGGCATGCACCCTCGATGCCATGCTCCGGCGGTATGCCGGGGCCCGGCGGGTCGTGGTGCTCGTCGGGCCCGAGGGCGGGTTCACCGAGGACGAGGTGGCCGGGGCCCGGGAGGCCGGCTACCACCCGGTGTCGCTGGGACCCCGGCGGCTGCGGGCCGAAACCGCCGGCCTCGTGGCCGCCGCGGCCGTCATGCTCGCCCGGCCTCACGATTTCGTATGAAGTGTCGGCGAAGAACCCCCCCCGGCCGGGCAGCAAATCCCGTGTGCCGTTACGATTTAAGGGTGAGGTGGGGAGCGATGAAAGCCCACGGCTTCAGGGCTATCTCATGAGATAGCCCATGTGGGATGAAATCGCCAGCAGAGTGTGACACACTAGGACGCGGAACGCGTCCAATGTCGTTGGCTTGTGTTAACTTTAGACACATAATAGGTTTGTAGATACTCGCTAAACGATGCGCAGGGAAGGGGCATCTTCCCCTGGGGTAGGCGACGTAAGACCGTCTACCACCCCCCTCGGTGGGGTGGGACGGCTGTCGCTGAAGGCTATCTCGTGAGGACGCGTTGGCCGTGTAGGGCCGCAAGGGCCGTGTAACACGGCCAACGCGGCCGGACGGCCCTTGCGTCCAAATAGCCGGGATCCCAGAATCCCACGTGCTTCAGCCGTGGGAGTATGTCAATTTGCTGCAAACGCCCATCGCCGGGACGGCTGGGACAGGACAGACAGGAGGGCGCAGCGACATGACCGACCTGCAGGAGAAGCCGCTTTCGTCCACGCCCGTCTATGACGGGGTGTTGCTCAAGGTCCGGCGGGACGAGGTGCGCCTGCCCGACGGCGGCACGTCGGTGCGGGAATGGATTGATCATCCGGGTGCGGCGGCCGTGGTCCCCCTGTTCCCGGACGGGACGACCCTGCTCGTCCGGCAGTTCCGGTATCCCCCGCGCCGGACGTTTCTCGAAGTGCCCGCCGGCAAGCTCGACGTGGCCGGAGAAGATCCGGCCACCGTAGCCCGGCGCGAGCTCGAGGAGGAGACGGGCTACCGGGCGGGCCGCCTCACGGCCCTGGGAGCGCTCTATCCGTGCATCGGCTACAGCAACGAGGTCATCCACTTCTTTCTGGCCGAAGACCTGACCGCCGGGGAACGCGACCTGAGCGACGGCGAGTTTCTCGAACCCGTACCGGTCCTCTTGGCCGAGGCCGTCGCACAGGCCCGGCGCGGCGAGCTGCACGACATGAAGACGGTCGCCGCCCTGCTGCTCGCCGAGGCCCATCTGGCCGGACGGGCATCGAAACCGTGAACTTCTCTGGAACACGTTGTCCGCCCGGAACATGCACCGTATCTTTCACTCTTCCGCAAACAGAAACGACACGTTCCCATGTTTATCTTCCTGATCGTTCTCATCACCCTCATCGCCGTGTTGCTGATGCTGGTGGTGCTGGTGCAGAGCGGCAAGGGTGGGGGGCTGGCCGGTATCGCCGCCGGTGGGGCGACCACGCAGATCCTGGGTACCCGGCAGGCACCCGACATTCTGGAGAAGGCTACGTGGACGCTGGCCACGGCGTTCATCGTGTTGTGCATCCTGACCAACTTTGCCGTCGACCGGGGCGAGCAGCAGGAGAGCGTCATCCAGCAGCAGGCGCAGGGAGCCCGGACCGAACAGCCGGTCCTGCCGCCACCTGCCGATGGCGGAGCGCAGCAGAACGCCCCGGAAGGCGGGAACAACTAAGCGTATCGGCGCGGCCCTTTCGAAACGACGCCCCGGAATGTGCTGAAAAAGCCGTTCCGGGGCTTTTTTACGGAGCGCGCAGGATGATGCGGAGCGCGGTGTGGCCGGCCTGTTGCAGCCGGACCAGGTAGGCGCCGGGCGGCAGGCCCTCGGCCGGCAGTTGCACCGTGTGACGCCCGGGCCCCTGCACGGCGTCGACGAGGCGCCGGACCTCGCGCCCGAGCAGGTCATACACGCGAAGCTGTACCGGACCGGCGCGCGGCAGGGTGTATTGCAGCATGGCACGCTCCGTGAACGGATGGGGATAGACGGCTTCCAGCGTCGGAAGCTGCGGGAGCGGCTCGTCGCGCGGCTCGTTCCGGATGGGCAGGCCGGGCGCACCGGTCCGGATGGTACGGCCCGGGCCTTCCAGCTCCACCCAGGCCGTGAGAAAGCCCGACGGCCCGGCCGCCACCGCCGGCATGCCGGCGTCGCCTTCGGCCAGCAGGACCGGCGCGCCCAGCGGCTCGCCGGCGGCGCTGAAAAGCCGGCTCCACGCTCTGAAACCGACCGCCGAACTGTCGCCCCAGACGACCATGAACCGGCCGTCCGGCAGCAGGGCCACTTCCGGGCGGCTTACGATCTCGCCGTGGCCGGTGCTGACCTGGAGGTTGGTTCCGAGGCGCCGCCCGCCTGCGTCGAAGCGCTGTGCGAAGACGTCGCCCTGGAAGCCTGTCCGGGTGTCGGCCCACACCACCACGCTCTGCCCGGAGGCGTTCATGGCCGCCGACGGCCAGAGGCTGTAGCTGCCGGGCTGGTTCACCCCGGCGTCGTTCACCTTGAGGTTGCCGCCGACGAATGCGAGCGTCTGCGGGTCGAAGAACTGGGCGCCGATGTCGCAGTCGTTCGTGTTGCCCCGGTTGTCGAGCAGCGCGCATTCGTGCCATACCGCGAGCAGGATGGCGGAGCTGGCCGCGATGTCGGGAAACTGGTGAAAGGCGGCCCGGGACAGGGGGTCGTCGTGGGGGATGCCTTCCTCGACGATTTCATTGCCGCCGGTGTCCAGGATGCGGATAGCCACGTTGTTGAAGTCGGCGTCCTGGAAGAAGCCCTGGTGCGTGATCAGGATCGTGTCGTCCGGGCCGATGGCGATCCGGGGGCGTGTTTGCCTGCCGCCGCCGGGGAAGATGAGCTCGTACTGCACGCAGTTTCCGGAGTCGTTCAGGTCGATCAGCTGCCCGCTCGGATCGACGGCGCCCAGGGTGGTTTCGGACGTGTAGACGTCGTCGGTGCCGACGAGGGATAACCAGCCCTCGTGCGTCATGGCGACCAGCAGGGTTCCGTCCGACAGGAAAGCGGGCTCCGGATGGTACATAAAGTCGCTAGACCAGAGGGAGAGGCTGCTGCAGGATTCGCCTTCGAAGAGGTGAAGCGGGCCGAGGGGGGTTCCGTCGGCCGCGTAGCGCTGGACGGCCACGTTGTCGGCCGTGGTGGTGCGCTGGACGCGGGCCACGTAGGCCAGGGCGTACGAGCCGTCGGTGGCCACGGCGAGGCGAGGCCCGTAGACATCGAGGATCTGCTGGGCGGGCGCGGGCGTTGCCGGCAGCCACAGGACCAGCAGGGCGGGCAGCATCAGACGTCGCATGGCAATCGCTTCGTGACGTTGATGGCGATGGAACATTGCCGCTAAGCAGGTGCCGGGCAGGCTAGCGCAGGTGTAGCATGCGGTGTGTGCGCACGACACCGCCGGTGGTGAGCCGGACCAGGTAGAGCCCGGGAGGCAGGTCTTCCGCCTCGAAGGTGAACGTGTGCATCCCGGCCGGCAGCGACGTGTTCACCAGCATGCGTACGGTGCGGCCGAGCAGGTCCACGACTTCGAGCCGGGTGGGACCCGCAGCGGGCAGGCCGATACGCAGGGTCGTGAGCCGGCTGAACGGGTTCGGGTAGTTGGGAAAGAGGGTCACCTCGGCCGGCAGCGTCTCGCTCGCTTCCACCGGGACGCCGCCGGGGGCCGTCACGGTGATTCGTACCTCGGCCGTTCCGCTGAGGCCGCCGGCATCGGTCACCGTCAGGCGCACGGTGAAGGTGCCGGCGAGGTTGTAGGTGTGGGTGATCACCCGTCCTCCGCTCACCGCACCGTCGCCCAGCTCCCACCGGTAGGCCAGCTCGCCCCCTTCGGGGTCGCTGGAGCCGGACGCATCCAGCGTGACGGTCAGGGGCCGCGTGCCGGAGGTGGTCGACGCCTGGATGTGGGCCGTCGGGGCCTGGTTGTTCGCTCCGCCGGAAGCTCCCAGTGCGAACCACTTCGGGTTGTGCACGGCGCTTCCGAAGAACGAGGCCACCTCCAGCGCGCCGAAGTTCTGGCCGTCGAAAAAGATGAGGGCCCCGTACTGTGCGGTGCTGAACACGAGCTGCGTGTCGTCCGGGGCAAAGGAGGGACGCCGGCCGTCGGTGATGGTGACCCCGCTGATGGGCGTGCCCGGAACGTTCAGCGTGTACAGCTCGCCCGTCTCGAAATTGCCCAGGGCCACATCCCATACGCCGCTCGCGTTGTCGATGACGTTGAAGGCGACGAAGTCCGGGTCTCCACTGCTGTAGGTGATGTTGCCGACGCTCAGCGCGGGGGGCTGGGCCGGCAGCAGGTTATAGATCCGGCCGCTGGCAAAGTCGATCTCGTACATGCTCCAGAACTCCGAGCGGCTGCCGGCGAACGTCACCGCGTTGAAGGCGTCGAAGGCCAGGCGGGGCACCTGCGGGTTGGGGGACCAGGCGACGACGTCCGGGAACTGGATTGTGTTCACCTTGATGCCTTCCTGGGTGCTTTCGGGCTCCAGGGGGATGGCTCCGATCTGTGTGCCGTCGAACAGGTAGAGGGTCGGGTCGTTCGCATAGGCCGAGACCAGCGCCACCAGGTTGCCGTCCGGCGCGATGGAGGCGTTCCACAGGTCCCCGGGCTGTTGCAGGTAGAGATCCTGAAAGACGCTTACGTTGCCGGTTTCGACTTCGAGGAAGGCGAGCCGGCCCTGGGGATCGACGAACCAGATTGTGCGGCCGTCGCGCGTGGTGGTGAGCTGGGCGTAGTCGCCGGTGCCGGGGTCGACGCGGGCTACGGCGTTCGGGTGGTTGAAGACGCCCCCGGTGATGTTCTGCGGGTCAGTCACGTCGATGAGGCCGATAGAGCCGTCGTCCAGCAGGAAGGTGATGAGGGAGGAGCCGCCCTGCTGCACCGGGATGTCGTTGCCCGCTCCACCGCCCGTGCCCGTACTGGCGGTGATGCCGACGGCATCGAAGGCCGCCGTGACGGCGTCGACCTCGGCGCTTCCCGCGCCGTAGAGGTCGGTGGCGGCCTGGATGAGGGCGTTGCGGGCATCTCCGAACTGGCTGTTGCGCGTCAGGTAGGTGGTGAGGGCGCGGTAGTAGATCCGCTCGGTTCTGGCATGGCCCAGGGCCTGGATGACGAGCGCGGCGGCCCGGTTTGGAATGCCGCTGTTGATGTGGACCCCGCCGTTGTCCTGCTCGGCACCCAGGTTCTGGTACTGGTTCATGTGGGCCGGCTGCGGTTGCAGGAGCTGCGCGTTGTCCGGGTTGAGGAAGTCGCGCAGGGCCGGGCCTTTCCCCGGGCGCATGACGTCCTCGCCGATCAGAAAGTCCTCGGGGTCCACCATGATGCCGAAGACGTCGGCGAAGGATTCGTTCAGCGCACCGGGTTGGAACTGGTAGACGAGGTTGGCCGTGTGCTGGATCACGCCGTGGGACATCTCGTGGCCGGCCACGTCGAGGGCACCGGCCAGCGGGGTGAAGATCTGGTCACCGTCGCCGTAGGCCATGATGCGGCCGTTCCAGAAGGCGTTGTCCATCGGTTGCCCGCCCTGTGTCACGCGGATGACGGACACGAGCGGTTGATCCTGCCCGTCGATGGCGTTCCGGCCGTGGACGTCCTTGTAGTACCGGTACGCCCGTTCCTGATTGACGTGCGCCGAGACCGCGGAGGGGTCCGTCCAGGCGTTGTTCGGGGAGGTCACGACGACGGGCGGGTTTTGCTCGCTCAGATCCTGCCCGTTGGCCGTGAATGTGACGGCGCCGCCCCGGTCGGGGAGGGGCAGCTTGACGTTTTCCGCCGTCAGGTTGTCCAGGTCGGAGAGGGCGACGTAGGTGCCGTCGTCGTTCAGAAAGACGCGGAAAGACTGGGTGGTGCCGTTGAGGTCCACGCCGGTGGCGTCGACGAACGAACCGGCTCCGGTGCGGCTTTCCACCTGCAGAAAGACCGGGGTATCCGGCAGCGGGGCGTCGTGCGGGTGTTGCAGGAGGGTGCAGTGGCGCTGGATACGGTTCAGCACGGTGCCGCGGCGGGCGTCGACGAGGTAGGTGTACCACTCCATGAAGTTGGGGTGCAGGCTGATCTCATAGGCCAGGTGGATCGTGCCGCCGGCGTCGGGGTAGAGGACGAGGCGTGTCTCCATGGCGTCCAGCCCCAGTTCTGCGGCGAGCCGGCCCCGCACGGGTGCCCAGCGTTTCCGCGTTTTCAGATCCTGGACGACGACCCGTTCCGCGTCGGCCGGGGAGAGTGTCGGCCGGGTGGTTACGTTGCGCGGGGTGGGTTCGTAGGTGCCGTTGAGGGCATACGCGGTTCCTGTCTCGTCGAAGTGGACGTAGAGGTCGCGGCCCCATACGGGCAGCCCTTCATACTGCTGCTCGAACCGGACGTGGGTGTAGCCGAGTTCGTCCACCACGGTGCGGATCGGCCGGAGCTCGTCGCGCGGCTCGTCCAGCCCGAGAAGCGGGGCGTGGCGTTGTAATAATTCATGGGCCGCCTCGGTGTAGCGGGTTGCCGTCTGTTTACCGGCACCCGCCGGTGGCAGGTTCACCTGTCCTAGCGATCCCCGCAGCCAGCGCAGCGTGCCGTTGGGGCTGCGTTCGAGGTGCAGGCCGGTGAGCCCGTTCGGGTGGGTGGGGAGGGCGGCTCGCAGGTTGCTTCCGGTGTGCAGGGACAGGCTTCCCAGCACCTGCCGGTCCAGCACGGCGGTGCCGGCAAGGGTGGCCCCGGCCCGCAGGTCTTGCCGGCCGGGATGGGCGGCAAGGAATGCCTCCACCGAGGCATACCGGGGCACAGCCTCGGGGGACAGGCCGGTGAGCGGCCGCGGATCGACCGGGCTTTTCTGAGCCGGGCTCTCCGGCACGAGGATGAGGGCAAGCAGCAGGACCCATCCGGAGGCGCGTAACAGGGCAATCATGGCAAATCCTTCGGCATGGCGCGCCGACGCCGGTCGACGGGGCAGGGGCCGGCGCGGCAGAGTGCGGGATCAGCGGGTTTGGAATGCGGCCCGGCCCGTGGCCAGGCACGTGTCGAAGAAGGTTTCCAGGGGTGTTTCGGCCGGCTCGATCCCCTCTACACGCGGTATCCAGGCGACCCGGTGCCGGCGGCCGTCGGCCGTGGCTTCCAGCACGGCCGTCAGGTTTCCAGGCTCATCGAGGACCCGGGCGAAGAAGTCGAGCGCCTCGAACCGGGTCCACAGCGCCTGCAGGGCTGCCCGGTCCAGTGCGCCCGTAGCCTCCACCCGTTCTTCGGCATAGCGCCCGGACCAGGCCGTCACGGTGCCGTCGGCCGTGATCGTGTAACCGGTCCAGCGACCGGCCACCCCGCCGCCCTGGCCGCACACCAGCCGCCAGTCTGCCGGCCAGGGGGCGGCAGGGGCGGGTTCATCGCGTGGGGCGGTACAGCCGGTCAGAAGAACCAGCAGGGTCCAGAGGCCTGTTTTCAACATGCGGAGGGACGATCATCGGGGGCGAGAGCCGGCCTGCACTCCGGCCGCTGTTTTTCTCTTGATCACAATAGGAAAAAAAGTCCACGTTCGGATCACCCGGCCGTTTTTTTTGAGGCCGGTGTTGCCGGAGGGGAGGGGCATACAAAAAAGGCAGCCCCCTGCGGGAGGGACTGCCTTTCGGAAAGGTGCGGCCTGCGCCGGCCTGTAAGCCGAATTCTGTCTGCCCGGCGGGTGGCCGCGGCACCCGGACCGGGGAGATCATCATTTATCTAGGCGGCCTACCCGCGCCGCGTTTCGGCGGGCCACCTTATTCCCGACGGCGTCGGGAGGCGGCGCTGCTTGGCCTTGCACCCCGTGGGGTTTGCCTGGCCGCCCCGGTTACCCGGGACGCCGGTGGGCTCTTACCCCACCGTTTCACCCATCACCTGTGCCCCGGCGAGCAATGGCGCGGCCATTTTCCGCCGGGGCCATCGGCTGGTCTGCTCTCTGTTGCACGTGCCGTCTCCGCCCGGTTACCCGGACGGAGCCCCCGCTTGACGCGGGGCACGGTGCCCTGTGGTGTTCGGACTTTCCTCACCCCGACCGGAGTCGGGGCGCGATGATCCGGCCGGCGCAAACGAACCTTCTGCGGTGTTGAACCGGCACCGTGCCGGCCGGGTTTCACTCGACGCGCGTCTCGCCGAGTTGCATCTCTTCGATGGTTTCCTCGAAAAGCTCCTGGTCGACGATGATGCGGCCGGTGTGCTCGCAGACGATGATCCGGTTGCGCTGCCGGATCTCGACCTGGCGCTGGGGCGGGACGGCAAAGCCGGCGGCGGCACCCCGGATGAGGGGGACCACGGCGCGCCCGTCGCGGACGCGGCCGCGCAGGCGCTTGTAGGCCCGGAGGTACCGCTTGTCGACGGCTTCTTCAGCCTGCTGGCGGGCGGTCTCCAGGTCGGCCTGCTCGTGCTTGGTGTCTTCCAGCACTTCCTGCAGTTCCTTCCGCTTGGCGACCAGGATCTCGTCGAGGGCCTGAAGCCGTTCCTGGGCCTCGGCCATGGCCGCGGCGCGGGCCTCGGCCGAGCCGTCGATCTCCTCGATCTTGGCCTTCGCGTTCAGGATCCGCTGTTTCTGTGCTTCGATTTCCTTCGTCAGTGCGTCGTACTCACGGTTGTTGCGCACCTGGAGTTGCTGCTCTTCGTAGCGCCCGATCAGGGTTTCGCTCTCCTTGATGTCGAGCTCCGCCTGGCGCCGGGCCGTCTCGATGTTCTGCTGCTCGCGCTTGTAGTTCTCGATCCGGGTCTCCAGCCCCGCCTTCTCGTCTTCGAGGTCCCGGATCTCCTCCGGAAGGTCACCGCGCAGCTTTTTGATCTGGTCGATCCGGCTGTCGATGTGCTGCAGCCGGATCAGGGCTTTGAGCTGTTCGCCAATGCTGGTCTCCTGAGACATAGGAATCGCGCTTGTCGTAGTTGAGGAACACGCACCCGTCGAGCACAGGGTAACGTTTCAGAAGGGTTTAGGTTCGATATATTTCGTGCGAAGAGTCGGTCAGGGGGTGAAGGTGTGCATGGGGCTGGTGCGGGTGCGGGTACGCTGCCAGGTGACGCCGGGGAACCGCCGGCCGAGCCATTCGCACAGCAGCGTTTCGGTGACGGCTTCGGTTTCATAGTGGCCGGCGTCGATGAGGGCCATGCGCGGGTGGCCGTCCGGATCGAGCACGTCGAAGAAGCGGTGGTAGGAGACGTCGGCCGTGACGAAGGCGTCGGCGCCGGCGCGGAGGGCGGTGCGGGTGAGGTGGCTGCCGGCCCCCCCGCAGACGGCGACGGTCTCGATGCGGGCCGCCGGGTTGCCGGCATAGCGCAGGCTGCCGGCCTCGAGCCGTTCGGCGACGCGCCGGAGAAAGGCCGTAAGGGGTTCCGGCTCGGGCAGCCGGCCGAGGGCGCCGAGCCCGGCCCGGGTGGCGGGCTGCTGCACCGGGTACACATCGTAGGCGACTTCCTCGTAGGGGTGGGCGGTCTTCATGGCCCGTATGACGCGCTCGAGGTCCCACCGCGCCACTTCCACCTCCAGCCGCATTTCCCGGACGGACTCGAGGGCGCCGGCGCGGCCGATGAAGGGGTCGGCTTCCGCACCCGGGCGGAAGAAGCCGGTGCCTTCGAGCGCGAAGGCGCACGCGTCGTAATCGCCGATGCGCCCGGCGCCGGCCTCGGCCAGGGCCGCCCGCACGGCGTCGAAGTGGGAGGAAGGGACGAAGGTGACGAGCTTGCAGAGGGTTTCCGGCAGGGGATCGAGGAAGCGCACGTCGGTCAGGCCCAGGCGTTCGGCCAGGGCGAAGGAGACGCCGCCCGGCGCCGCGTCGAGGTTGGTGTGGAGGCTGTAGAGCGCGATGCCGGCCTCGGCCAGGCGCAGGGCCAGCCCGCCGGCCAGGTCGTCCGGTGTGAGGCGGCGGAGCGGGTGGAACAGCAGGGGATGGTGTGTGATGATGAGCGTGGCCCCGGTGCTCCTGGCCTCCTCCAGCACGGCGGGGGTCAGGTCCAGGGCGACGAGGGCGTGCCGGACCCGTTGCCCGGCGTCGCCCACCTGAAGCCCGACGTTGTCGTACGACTGGGCCGAGCCCGGTGGTGCCCATGCTTCGAGGGCGGCCGCAATCTCTCGGATGGTCGGAAACGCAGGGTCAGGCATGGTACGGTCGGGTTGAAGGTGGAAAGGTTGCCGGTTGCGCCGGTGCTGTCGCTTTTGCAGGCTCCCGGTCATTCCGTTGCCAGCGGGGCCGTACGGGCCGGGCGCCCGGCCACGGCCACCCCCTCTTTTTCATCGACACGCAGCAGCAGGATCCCGCCGAGGATGAAGAACAGCAGCACCGAGGCCACCCCCAGGCGCTGGCTCTCGAAGAGGTCCGTGAGGCGGCCCAGCAAAAAGGGGCCGAGGAAGGCGGTCAGTTTGCCCGAAAAGGCGAAGAAGCCGTAGAACTCGTTTTCCAGGCCGGGCGGTACGAAGCGCCCGAGCAGGGAACGGCTGGCGGACTGGTTGGGGCCGGCGAGCAGGCCGATGAGGATGCCGGCCACCCAGAACCCGAGGCGGCTCGTCGTCAGCACGGCCAGCAGGCTGGCCCCGGCCAGGCCGGCGAGCGAGATCATGACGGTCGTTTTGCCCCCGAGCCGGTCGTCCAGGAAGCCGAAGGCGTAGGCCCCGAGTCCGGCCGCCACGTTCAGCACGATGCCGAAGACGATGATCTCCTCGGTGGTGAAGCCGAACGTGCCGGCCGCATAGATGCCTCCGAAGGCGAAGATCGTGATCAGCCCGTCGTTGTAGATGAGCCGGGCCAGCAGCAGCCGGAACACCTGCCGGAACCGGCGGATCTGGCGGAAGGTGGCGGCGAGTTGCCGGTTGGCCGAACGAATGAGGCCCGTGCCGGGCGGCAGCGGCGGCTGCTTCTTCTCCTTCACCAGGAGAAACATCGGAAGGCTGAAGAGGGCGAACCAGACGGCTACCAGCAGGTTCGTGGCACGGACGTGCGCGCCGGTCTCCTTCGACAGCCCGAAGGGTGGCGTCTCGGGGTTGACGAAGACGAAGAGCGCCGTCACCATGCAGAGGAGCCCGCCCACGTAGCCGAGCGCCCAGCCGTAGCCGGAGATGCGGCCGATCTTCTCCCGCGGGGCCAGGTCCGGCAGGAAGGCGTTGTAGAAGACGTTCGCCATCTCGAAGGCGATGTTGGCGACGACGAAGGTCGTGAGGGCGAAGCGTACCTGGCCCGGGGTGGGAAAGAAGAGCACGGCGGTGGCGGCCACGCAGATCCCCGTCGAGAGCAGGAGAAACCGCTTGCGGTAGGCGCCGCGGTCGGCGATGGCACCGGCATAAGGGGAAAGCAGTGCCACCACCAGCCCGGTGGTCGTCACGCCCAGGGACCACAGGCTCGTGCCTTCGACCTCGTTCGGGGCGATGCCGACGGTGAAGTACGTCGCATAGATGAAGGTGACGACGAGCGTGGTGAAGGCCGAGTTGGCGAAGTCGTAGAGGCTCCAGGCGAGGACGGCGCGGCGGTCGTAGACGAGGTCGGAAGCGGGCAAGGGGCGGCAGGGCTGATTCGAGGGACGCAGCACGCCGCACAAGGTAGCAAAAACGGGGGAGGCTTGGAACGGGCTTCCCGGCCTGTGGGACGTTAAAAAAAAAGCGCCGTCGGGCGGCGACGGCGCGGGTCGGGGCCGGGGCACAGGGGTTCAGCCCATGCCGGTCGAGTAGGTGATCAGCTCGCTCAGCGGCAGGTCGACTGGCGGGCGGGCAGGTGCCAGGCGATAGCGCCCCGGGGAGCTCCAGCGCATGCGCTCCTCCAGTGTGTGCTTCCACAACGACCCCTGCTTCAGCACGAGTTCGATGACACGACCGTCTTCCAGATGAAAGACGGCGTTCGGTCCCGCTCCGCCCTCCAGATGCCATTCGATGCGGCAGACCTCATCCAGCGGAATCAGCGCGTGAAACTTTTCCCCGACGTGCCAGCCGGTCAGCTCGATGCGATCCAGATAGAGACGGGCGCGGCCGAAGAGCAGGCGGCGCGGCGGATACTGAAAGCTCGACGTGAGCAGTACGATCTTGTGATGATAGGCTGATGAATACATGATCCCCTCGCAATGCTTCAGATCGCTCTATTCATGGTACACACGGCCCGGGGTGCATACCCACATTTGCCGGAAGAAAGCGCTTTTTTTCTGGTGTGTTACGGGACGGCGGCAGGCGGTTGTTTCATAAGCGGATACCGGAGTTCCTGCCCCGGGGTTATCATCGTCTCTCGAGAAGGAACAGTTAAGCCGGTGTTGTGAGAAAGGAGGCGAGCCGTTGCGGGTCGGCGGGTCGCTTGCAGGTCCATACGGCATCCGGCCGGTCGGGATGCGGTTTGCAGGACCGCCCCGTTTCTTAAAGACACCGCAGGCCCCCGGATCTAACCGGCGATGTCGTGAATTTCCTATGTAACGCCGCTTAAACCGGCGAGGACGTCACAGAAGCGTTCAATTTCGTTTTCGGTATTGTAGTAATGCACGGAGGCGCGCACCATCGGCGGCAGGTTGCGGGCCTCGGCGTCGAGGCGGGTCGAGGCGGGCGTGGTCACGGAAACGTTGATGCCGCGGGCGCGGAGGTGCCGGTGGATTTCGTCGGCTTCCATAAGGCTGGAGGTGAAGGTGACGAGGCCGCAGCGCGTCCGCCCGAGGTCGCGGACGGTGATGCCGGGCAGTTCGGCCAGGCGGTGCCGCAGGCGTTCGGCCAGCCGCTGGACGCGGTCCCGTATGGCCTCCAGGCCCCAGTGCAGCGCATAGTCCACGGCCACGCCGAGCGCGATCTTGCCGGCGACGTTGCCTTCCCAGGTTTCGAACCGGCGGGCGTCGGGGCGGATTTCGTAGCGGTCGCGGCTCACCCAGGTGGCGGCGTGCAGGTCGAGCATCGGCGGTTCCAGGCGTTCGAGCCAGGCGCGGCGGACGTACAGGAAGCCGGTGCCGCGCGGGCCGCGGAGGTACTTGCGCCCGGTGGCCGAGAGCATGTCGCACCCGATGGTTTCCACGTCGAGCGGTAGCTGGCCGGCGGACTGGCAGGCATCGAGCAGGAACGGGATGCCGGCCGCGCGGGTCACGCGGCCGACCTCGGCCGCGGGGTTGACGAGGCCCCCGTTCGTGGGCACGTGCGTCAGGGCCACGAGCCTGACCCGCTCGTCGAGCAGCTCGCGCAGCGCCTCGACCGAGACCTGGCCGTGCTCGTCGCTCGGGACGACCTCGACCGTGGCGCCGGTGCGCCGGGCGACCTGCAGGAAGGCGATGAAGTTGCTCGCATAGGCGGCCCGGGCGGTCAGGATGCGGTCGCCCGGGCGGAACGGCAGGGCATAGAAGGCCAGGTCCCAGGCCCGCGTGGCGTTCTCGACGAGGGCGATCTCGTCGCGCCGGCAACCGAGCAGGCGGGCCAGGGCGTCGTAGGTGTGTTCGAGGGCCTCGTGTGCTTCGGCGGCGGCTTCGTAGCCGCCCGTCTCCGCCTCACGGCGAAGGTGGGCTATCTGGGCCTCGAGCACGGGCCGGGGCGGCAGGGCCATCCCTGCGTTGTTGAAGTGAAGCACCCTCTCGCAGCCGGGGGTATCCTGCCGGGCACGGGCAACGTCTATCGTCATGATCGGGAAGGGTCGGGTCCAACGGGTGTGCCAGCATAGCAAACGGCCGGTTGGCCGGGATCGTGCGGGGAACTTATTGCAAGCGTCGGTTTTACCCAACCCGTTTTGCCCCCGTAGCTCAGTGGATAGAGCATCGGTTTCCTAAACCGAGTGTCGCAGGTTCGATTCCTGCCGGGGGTACTTTTCCCTGCGCCTGCTTCTCTCCGAAGCGGGCGTTTTTCGTATATAGGCCGTGGCGGTTCTCCGGTGCGGGCTGGACGGATGCGCGCCGGCGGGAATAAAGCCGCGATCCCCGTTGTCTATTACGGCAAAACGCTCCGGGACGGGACCCGGGGCCAGGATGCGAACCCGACGTTGACCGAAAAGACGCACGCCGATACGTCGCTGACCGATGACGAGCTACTCGCCCGCGCGCGAGGCGGGGAGGCGCTTGCCTTCCGCCTGCTGGTGGAACGGTACGAGGGAACGGTCGCGGCCACCGTGCATGGCCTGCTCGGCAACGGGGCCGACGCGGAAGACGTCGGACAGGAAGTCTTCGTCCGGTTCTACCGGAGCCTGGATCGCTTTCGGGGGGAGGCGAGCCTGAAGACCTACCTGACGCGGATTGCCGTCAACCTGTCGCTCAATGCGCTCAGGCGCCGGCGTCGCTTCTGGGCCCGCTTCTTGCCGGAGGATCGCTTCGAGGATCTGGAAGATGCGACGTACGAGCCCGATGTCGAAGCCCGGGACCGTGCGGCCCTCGTGCGGGCGGCCCTCGAACGCCTGGCGCCGCCGTTCCGGGTTGTGGTCGTGCTCCGCATGATCGAGGGATATTCGACGCGGGAAACGGCCGAGATCCTTGACCTGCCGCTCGGTACGGTGCTCTCGCGACTGGCCCGCGCGCAGCAGAAGCTCAAGGTGCTCCTGACACCCTACTTCGATGATGAAACCTGACGACCATCTGCTCCTCCTGCGTGCCCTGGACGAGGCCCTCTCGCCCGGCGAGCAGGCGCGCTTCGAGCGGTTGCTGGCCACGTCGGCGGAGGCACGGGCCGTCTGGCAGGCCCACCGGGCCGTCCGGGAGGCCGTCGCCACGGCACGCAACGATACCTTCGGGCCGCATTTCGCCGACCGGGTGATGCAACGCGTGGCCCGGCAGCAGCGGCCGCGGGCCCTCGCCGCGAAGGCACGCAGCATCCTGGGACGTGTCGTGCCTCCGGGTGGGTGGCATCCCCTGCGTGTGCCCGTTGCCCTGCGCTGGGGCGGCCTCCTGGCGGTCGTCGTGGTCTTCGCCGTGCTCTGGCTGTGGTACCGCCCCACGCTCGTGACGGTGCCCTACGGGGCCGTCGAGACCGTCCTCTTGCCGGACGGCTCGGCCGTCACGCTGGGCAGTGGCGCCCGGCTCCGGTACCGGCCCTTCCTCGCCCGTTCCGTCCGGCACGTGATCCTCACGGGCGAGGCGTTCTTCGTGGTGGCTGCGGATGAGAAACCGTTCGTCGTCGAGACGTTCAACGCCCGGGTGACGGTCCGGGGGACGCGCTTCAACGTACGGGCCTGGCCGGACGACCTGGCGCCGGAGACCGTCGTGACGCTCGAGGAAGGCGCCGTAGAGGTGGCCGGCCGGTCGGGTACCGGCACCGTCCGCCTGGCACCGGGGCAGACGACGCGCGTGGCGGCGGGGGCCGGCCCCTCCCCCCCCGCGGTGCCCGAATACGAACGGCCGATGGCCTGGCGGACCGGCGGGCTCTCCTTCTCGGGCCGGCCCCTGGCCGACGTGCTCCGCGCCCTCGAACGACGCTACGCCGTCGAGTTGACGGTGGCCGACGAGGTGGCCCATCGCCCGGTTACCTACCTCAACCCGCGTCCGACCTCGCTCGAAGACGCCCTGGGTGATCTCTGCTTCTCGCTCGACCTGCGCTATCGCCGCACCGCCGACGGCTACGAGATCATCGTTCCATCCACCCCGGATCCCTGAACCGTGCCTGAACGAACCATGCGGATACGCCTTTTCCCCTGTCTTGCCTTGCTGGTGGCCCTCGGCGGCTGCTCCTTCCTCGCTTCCGAGGACGCACCGCCCTTCGAGCGGGCCGAACTGCGCCCGCTGACCTCCACCGAGCAGGCCGTCATCGAGGCCGACAACGGCTTCGGCCTCCGGCTCTTTCGCACCCTGCACGAAGCCGAACCCGGGCAAAACCTCTTCATCTCCCCGTTGAGTGTCTCCATGGCCCTCGGCATGACGCTCAACGGCGCCGCCGGCGAGACGCGCGCCGCCATGGAAGCCACGCTCGGCAAGACCGGCCTCTCCGAAGAAGCCATCAACGCCGCCTACCGAGACCTCATCGACCTGCTCACCCGGCTCGACCCGGAGGTCCGCCTCGACATCGCCAACTCGATCTGGTACCGGCAGGGCTTCAACGTGCTCCCCGGCTTCCTCGACCTGAACCGGACCTACTTCGACGCCGAGGTGCGGGGACTCGACTTCCGGGATCCGGCCACCGTCCGCGTCATCAACAACTGGGTCAAAGAGAAGACACAGGGCAAGATCGACCGGATCATCGAGCAGGTCGCCCCCGATCATATGATGTACCTGATCAACGCGATCTATTTCAAAGGAGCCTGGCAGTATGCCTTCGACCGCAACGCCACGCGGGATGCACCTTTCCATAACCTCGACGGAACGAGCACGACCGTCCCGATGATGACGCTCGAAGGGACCCTGCCCGTCTACGGGGCCGAAGGATTCTCGGCCGTTGACCTTCCTTATGGGGACAGCCTCTTCTCAATGACCATCGTGCTGCCGGCCGTGGGAGCGGAACGGGACGTGAACGCCCTGGCCGCCTCGCTCGACGGGGCAACGTGGGAGGCATGGATCCGGCAGCTCGCCCCGCAGAAGGTGAAGCTGCTCCTGCCGCGCTTCAAGCTCACATACGACGCCTCCCTCAAACAGGCGCTGGCGAAGATGGGAATGGAGGTGGCCTTCACCGACGATGCCGACTTCAGCCGGATGACGCCCGAACGGGTCCGGATCAGCGACGTGCTCCACAAAACGTTCGTGGAGGTGAACGAGGAAGGCACCGAAGCCGCAGCGGTTACGGGGGTCATCATCGAAGTGACATCCATGCCACGCACGACGGTGATCGAGGTGAACCGGCCGTTCCTCTTTTTCATCCGGGAACGACACTCGGGCACGATCCTGTTCATGGGGAAGGTGCTGTCGCTGGCCTCCTGAGTGACGACCATGCGAATCCCCGCGGCATGCATCGATGGTTGGCCGGCGATCCTGCTGCTGGGAACGCTGTTCCTGACCGGCGGCTGTGCTTTCCTCGAGGCCCGGGACGAAACCCTCCCGGAGGGGATCCCGCTCCGTCTCGAAGAGGCCCGGCAACGGTGGGAGCGGCAGCGCCTCAGCGATTACGATGTCCTTCTTTCGCGCCTCTGTTTCTGCTATCCGGCAGGGACGTTCACCGTCTTCGTGCGGGCCGACACCGTGCGGGCCGTCGTGTCCGAGGCTTCGGGTGCCGTGCTGGATCCGGAGCAGCGCCGGATCTTTCCCACGATCGACGGTTTCTTTGACCTGGTGGCGCAGGCGCAGGCCGGGGCCGACAGCCTGATGGTCCTCTATGATCCCGTGTGGGGCGTGCCCACCCGGATCGTGATCGACTGGGTGGAACATGTCTTCGACGATGAGATCCGGTACGAAATCCACGGCCTGTCGGTGCGCTGAGGCGCTTCGCGGCGTGGTGATGGGCGGGCCGTGGGTCCGGTGAAAAGGGACCTGAAATCCGCGAGAACCGGCAGCTGGCCGTTGAACAAGCCGAACCTTCCAACCATGGTGTCCTGCCTTGCTTGTCGTCGGTGGGTCGTCGTGGCCGTGCTCCTGTGGGGGATGCAGGCGGCCGGTACGGCCTACGGGCAGGCGGAACGTTACGCGCTGGCGATGCGGGGGGTGCCGCTGGAGGAGGCCCTGGCCCGCTTCGTGGCGGTCACGGGGGTGGCGCTGGCCTACGACCCCGCGCTTGTCGGGGGGCGGCGGGTCTATTGCGTCGTGCAGGACGAGACGGCGGAGGGCATCCTCCGTTGCCTGCTCGACGGCACCGGGCTGGACTTCTACCGTCGCTCTTCGGGCACCTATGTGCTGACCCGGCCCGTGGCGCTGCCGCCGCAGTATGCCGTGCTGGCCGGTGCCGTCGTCGATGCACGGACGCGGGCGCCGCTGCCCTATGCCCATGTGGTGCTGGCCGACCGGGGCCTCGGCACGACGACCAATGGAGCGGGGCAGTTCGCCTTTCCGCAGCTGTTGCCGGGGCGCTATGCCGTGGCGGTTTCCCACCTCGGCTACCGGGTGTGGCAGGATACGCTCGTGCTCGACGCCGGAGGCAGCGCCTACGTGCGGGCGGCCCTGGCGGCGGAGCCGGTGCCGATCACGCCCATCGTCGTCGATGCGTCGGACGTGGAGCCGGGGGACGGCGTCCGGGCGCGGGTGGACCGGCAGGAGCCGCCCGTCGGGTTTGCCACGGAGACGGGGACGACCTCGTTCCTGCCACTGCAGGCCCTGGCCGGGGTACGCCTCAGTGATGCCACGGCCGACGTGCACGTGCAGGGCGGAGCGGCCGGCGACCACCTGCTCCGCCTCGACGGGGTACCCGTCTTCATGCCCCGCCAGACGGTCGGCTTCATCGGGCCGTTCAGCCCGCTGGCGCTGGCACGCATCACCGTGCATCGTGCCGGTTTCGGGGCCGAGGCCGGGAGCCAGACCGCCGGTGTGCTCGAGGCCGAGCACCTGGTCGAATCCGGCGACGGCTTCGAGGCCCAGGTCGATCCGCTCAGCCTGAATGCGCGTCTGTCGCTTCGTACGGGGCCGGAGGAAGCCCCGCGCGTGGCCCTGATGGCCGCCGTACGGGCCGGCCCCTGGGCGGCCTACCAGCCCGCCGCCCTGCGCCGGACGCTCCGCCGCTGGAGCACCCCCGACCCCTTCGTCCTGCTGGCGCCCCTGCGCCGCTATCAGGACATCGACCCCGACTTTTTCCGCGAGACGCTCCTGCTCGATCCCGATCCCGAACCCAGACTGGCCTTCTCCGACCTGCATGCCGCCCTGCGCTGGCACCCGGCGCCGCTGCGGACGCTCTATGCCTCGTTCTACCGGGGACGCAAACGCCTGGCCGGTGACCTCTTTCCCGACGCCGCCCTGCGCAAAAGTTTCGCTCTGGTCAATACGCAGGGACTGGTCACGGTGGAAGACACGTACGACTGGGCAGGTGGCACCGGACAGGTACGCTACGACGCCGTCCTCGGTGGGCCTACGCTGTGGAGTGTACAGGCTCGTGCCGGCCACTACCGCTTCGATCACGACTACCAGTTCTTCGAAGCCCTTGCGCTCGACATCGATGAGGCCCGGGTGCAACTGGGCGGGCCCGCGACGCGCCGGACACGGGACGGCAACCGGGTCACCGAGCTGGGACTGGCCGCCTCCCTCGATCACACCCGCGGCGCCCACCACGTGCAACTGGGCCTCGAAGGAACCGTCACCGACAGCCGCTTCGACCTGCGCCTGGCCAGCGTCGCAGAGGGGACCATGTCGCTCCAGGTACGTCCGGTGCTGGAAGGCAACGCGCCCCTCGACCTGGATTCGACGGCGACCTTTACCATGGTGCACCGGCAGGTACGCCATGCCGCCCGCGCCACCCGGGTGGCCGCCTTCGCCCGGGACCGGATCCGGCTCGGCGCGGCGGTTTCGGTAGAGGCCGGGGTGCGCCTCACCTACCGGCCCGGCCGTCAGACTGTCTACGCCGAGCCCCGCCTGGCGGCCACGTACACCCGGGCGGTCGGTGGCCTCGGGCCGGTCACGGTTCGCCTGGCGGCCGGCCTCTACCGGCAGTTCGTGAGCCAGTTCGACCTGAGCGTGCTCAATGCCGGGGCGCTCCTGTCCACAGCCCGCATCTGGTTGCCGCTCGACGCCTCCGTCCGCCCGCCGAAGGTCTATCACCTCGCCCCGGCCGTCACACTCACGCCCGGGCGCGGCTGGACGGTGCGCCTGGACGGCTACCTGAAGCACCAGCCGCACGGCCTCACGATCAACTACGCTGCCGACCCGGCCGGCCTGCCGGCCGACGGCAAGGGGCCACAGAACGCCTTCCTGACGTCATTCCGGGCCCGGTACTACGGCGGCTCGGTCGCCCTGGAACGCAAGGGCGAACGCCTGCGCGTCCGCGCCGCCTATACGCGCAGCGTCGCCCGGTGGCACAGTGACGACCTCTTCGACGGTCGCCGGGTGTCTTTTCCCTGGAACGAACCCCACCGCCTCGACCTGGGGGTCGACTGGCTGCCGGCCGAGCGGTTCACGCTGAGCCTCCGCGCCTACGGCGTCCGGGGGCAGACCTGGGCGCTCCGCCGGGCCTACTACGACTATTTCGGGCACAGCCCGCGTACCCGCTACCACCCGCCCTACGACCTGGGAGATCCCGATGCCCATCGCCTGCCGGACCGCTACGGCCTCGACCTGGGCGCTGCCTACACCCATCCCCTCGGTCCCGCACGGCTCCAGCTCCGTCTCGACGTGCTCAACCTGCTCAACCGGGCCAACGTGGCCGACCGGCGCCTCGTCTTCGACGGAGACGGCCTGTCGACAGCCCCCCGCCTGTTGCCCCCGCGTTTCGTGGCCTTTGCCGCCCGCGTCTCCTGGTGACGCCCCGAAACGTCGGTCAGCTCGTCGATGAAGGCGATGGCCTCGCCGGTGGGTGTGCGCATCAGAGGAGCTGCTCCAGTTCTCGGATCAAATCCGGCAATTCCTGATCCACGGTGGCCCAGGCGATGGCGAGATCGACGTCGAAGTAGCCGTGTACCAGGCGGTTTCGCATCCCTACGATCGCCGTCCAGGGAATGGAGGGACATGTGACCCGTGTTTCGGCGGTGACCCGGGACGGCTTCCCCGATGATCTCGATCGATTTGAGGAGCGCCAGGACGAGCATACGGTTGCCGTCGAGATCGGATCGGGCGTGTCCTTTCACGACGTGCGTGCTTCGCGGGCGGCCTCCAGCATGTGCCGAAGCCGTATCTCATCCTGTGGCGTCATAGAGCACGCTGGCTTCCGCCCGAACAGCCTCCCGGAACCAGGGGCTCAGGTCCTTCGGCGTACGCAGATCTACCCGGCGTCCGACCGCCTCGGACAGGGCCTGCTCGATCGCCGAGAGTCCGATGAAGCCGGGCACGTGATCCGGATCGAATTCAACGAGCAGGTCCAGGTCGCTGTCGGGGCCGGCGGTGCCGTGAAGCACCGACCCGAACAGCGAGAGCCGGATGATGTGATGCCGGCGGCAAAACCGGGCGAGGGCATCTTGCGGGAACGGGGACATGGCGCGCCGGATCAGGTCCCCGTTCCAATGCCCCTGCCGGGTACGGGTTGCCCGGAGGCGAACGACGAAGGGACGGCGGGTTGCGCTCGTCCCTCGGTCTGTTTACGTCGCCGCGCCTTAGCGCGACAGGTACAGGTTGCGCATCTCGTAGGGCCGGCGGAAGTGCTCGTCGGTCAGCTCGTCGATGAAGGCGATGGCCTCGCCGGTGGACTTCATCTCCGGGCCGAGCTCTTTGGGCACCTCGGGGAACTTGTCCCACGAGAAGACCGGCTCCTTGAGGGCGAAGCCGCGCAGCTTCGACTCCAGCAGTCCTTTTTCGCGGAACTCGGCGAGCTTGTGGCCGAGCATCACCTTCGTGGCGATGTTCGAGATGGGGATGCCCGTGGCCTTGGCCACGAACGGCACCGTCCGCGAGGCACGGGGGTTGGCCTCGATCACGTAGACCACCTCGTCCTTGATGACCATCTGCACGTTGATCAGGCCGACGACCTCCAGGCGCCGGGCGATCTCGGTGACGTAGCGCCGGATGGTCTGCTGTACGGTGTGCGAGAGGGAGTAGGGCGGGAGGACGGCCGTCGAGTCGCCCGAGTGCACGCCGGCGGGCTCGATGTGCTGCATGATGCCGGCGATCCAGACCTCCTCGCCGTCCGAGATGGCGTCCACGTCCACCTCGATGCCATTTTCGAGGAAGAGGTCGAGCAGGATCTGGTTCTCCGGCAGCAGCTTGTGGATCATGCGCACGTAGCGGGCCACCTCGTCGCGGTTGATGGCGATGCGCATGCCCTGGCCGCCGAGCACGTAGCTGGGCCGCACCAGGATCGGGTAACCGATGCGCTCGGCCACCTCGGCGGCTTCGGCCGCATCGTAGGCCACGCCGTAGGGCGGGTAGGGGATCTCCAGCTCCTTGAGCACGTCGGAGAACTTGCCGCGGTCTTCGGCCAGGTCCATGTTTTCGAACGACGTGCCGAAGATGCGGATGCCGTGCTCGGCCAGGCGACGGGCCAGCTTCAGCGCGGTCTGGCCGCCGAGCTGCACGATGACGCCCTCGGGCCGCTCGTGCTCGATGACGTTGAGGACGTGCTCCCAGAAGACCGGCTCGAAGTAGAGCTTGTCCGCCACGTCGAAGTCGGTCGAGACGGTCTCCGGGTTGCAGTTGATCATGATGGCTTCGTAGCCCAGCTCGCGGGCGGCCAGCACGCCGTGCACGCACGAGTAGTCGAACTCGATGCCCTGCCCGATGCGGTTGGGGCCGCTGCCCAGGATGAGCACCTTCTTCCGGTCGGTGACCTCGCTCTCGTTGGCCGTCTCGTAGGACGAATAGAAGTAGGGTGTCTGGGCGGGAAACTCGCCGGCGCAGGTGTCGACGAGCTGGTAGGTGGGCAGCACGCCCAGGCGCTTGCGGTGGGCGCGAACGTCGTCCTCGGTTACATGGTCCTGCACCAGGTAGGCGATCTGGGCGTCGGAGAAGCCGTGGCGCTTGACCTCGAACAGGAAGTCCCGGTCGATCTGGTCGAGGGTGCGCCGGGTGAGGGCGGCCTCCAGGTCGACCAGGGCCCGGATCTGGTAGAGGAACCAGGGGTCGACGCGGGTGATGTCGGCCACCTCCTCGACGGAGGCGCCGAGCTTGAAGGCGTTGCGGATCTGCAGGGTGCGGTCCCAGTAGGGCTTCTTCAGGCGCTCGCGCACCTCCTCGCGCGTGGCGTCTTCGCGGTCGGCGCCCAGGCCGGCATAGCCGATCTCCAGGCTCTGCCAGGCCTTCTGGAGGCTCTCGGGGAACGTCCGGCCGATGGCCATCACCTCACCGACGGCCTTCATCTGGGTGGTCAGCTCTTCGTCGACGCCCTCGAACTTGTCGAAATTCCAGCGGGGGATCTTGGTGACGACGTAGTCGATGGCGGGCTCGAAGCAGGCGCTGGTGGTGCCGGTGACGTCGTTGGGCAGCTCGTCGAGCGTGTAGCCGACGGCCAGGCGGGCGGCGACCTTGGCGATGGGGTAGCCGGTGGCCTTCGAGGCCAGGGCCGACGAACGGCTCACGCGCGGGTTGATCTCGATGACGATCATCCGCCCCGTCGAGGGTTCGAAGGCGAACTGGATGTTGCACCCGCCGGCGAAGGTGCCGATGGAGCGCATGGCGCGGATGGCGGCGTCACGCATCTGCTGGAACTGCTTGTCGGTGAGCGTCTGCGCCGGGGCCACCGTCACCGAGTCGCCGGTGTGCACGCCCATCGGATCCACGTTCTCGATGGAACAGATGATGATGACGTTGTCGTTGGCGTCGCGCAGCAACTCCAGCTCGTACTCTTTCCATCCGAAGAGGCATTCCTCGATGAGGACCTGGTGCACGGGCGAGATCTCCAGGCCGCGCGTGACCTTGCGGTCGAACTCGTCGGGCGTCCAGACGATGCCGCCGCCGGAGCCGCCCAGCGTGAACGACGGCCGGATGACCACCGGGAGACCGCCGAGCTCCTGGGCGATCTCCTTGGCTTCGAGCAGGCTCTTGGCCGTGTGGCTGCGGGCCTGGTCCAGGCCGATCTCCTCCATTCGGTCCCGGAAGCGCTGGCGGTCCTCGGTGATATGGATCGCGTCGATGTCCACGCCGATGACCTCGACGCCTTTCTCTTCCCAGAAACCCTCCTGGTGGAGCCGGTCGGCCAGGTTGAGGGCCGTCTGCCCGCCCATCGTCGGCAGCACGGCGTCGGGCTGCTCCCGCTCGACGATCTCCTTGATCGAACGGGGCGTCAGCGCCTGCAGGTAGATCTTGTCCGCCGTGACCGGGTCGGTCATGATGGTGGCGGGGTTCGAATTGACCAGGATGACTTCGTACCCTTCGGCCCGGAGGGCCCGGGCGGCCTGGCTGCCGCTGTAGTCGAATTCACAGGCCTGCCCGATGACGATCGGACCGGAGCCGATGAGCAGAATCTTTTTGATGTCGGTGCGCTTGGGCATGACGGGATGTCGGTTACGGGATGATGTCAGGGATCGTGGCGGCGCTGGATATCCCGGAGCGCCTGGACGTCGAGCTGGTCCTTGGGACGAAGCGACCCGGACTTGAGCCGGATCAGTCCCTCGGCCGTCAGGTAGCGAATCGGAACATCCTGTACATGGTGCAGGGCGGTATAAGGCAGGAGATCTTCATACGTGTGCCCGCTCATCAGGGTGAAGATGTCCAGCGGGAACGACTCGATGATCCGGATACAACCCTCTTCGAGGGTGAAATCATCGATCGTGAGTTGACGAGCATGGCCTTCTCCGAAGTCGGCGAGCACGTTGAGCAGGCGTTGCAGGTTAAGCGGGGAGGCTTGAACCAGGATGTCGACATCTTCCGTGGCGCGGGCGTAGCCGTTCAGGGTGACGGCCAGCCCACCGACGAGGATGTAGGCAACGTCACTCCGGCTGAGGTCCACCAACAACTTTTCGAATGCGGTCATGGTCGTCGTTCCGGGGCCAGGTGCCGCCGGTCAGCGCCAGGGTGCGTTGCCGTAGCTCCCAGGCCAGTTCGAGCGGGCGCTTTGGCTGGTGTTGCCCGACCTGTTTACGGATCGATTCGGCCGGTTCGGGCCGATGGGCCTGCGTGTCGGTCATGGTCGTCACCGGGTCATCGGCGTTCGCCGTCTTCTTTTGCGTGCCGGACGACGGGCACGCCGCGCACCTCGGCGATGTCGCGCAGGAAGGCGTCGAAGAGGTAGCGGCTGTCGTGCGGGCCGGGCGAGGCTTCCGGGTGGTACTGCACCGAGAGGCCCACGAACGTCTTGAAGCGCAGGCCCTCGACGGTTTTGTCGTTCAGGTTCACATGGGTCCACTCGACCTTGGCCGGGTCGAGCGAGGCCGGATCGACGGCGAAGCCGTGGTTCTGCGTCGTCACTTCCACACGGCCCGTCTGGAGGTTCTTCACCGGGTGGTTGGCGCCCCGGTGCCCGACGAACATCTTGTAGACCGTCAGGCCCAGGGCCAGGGCCATGAGCTGGTGGCCGAGGCAGATGCCGAAGAGGGGTAGCCCCGTCTCCATGGCACGGCGGACGGTTTCGATGGCCTCGGGCATGGCGCGGGGATCGCCGGGACCGTTCGAGAAGAAGAGACCGTCCGGGTTCCAGGCGAGCACCGTCTCCAGGGGGGTGGAAGCCGGGAAGACACGCACCGTGCAGCCCCGCCGGGCGAAGGTGCGCAGGATGTTCAGCTTGACGCCGTAGTCATAGACCGCGATGCGGGCGCCTTCGCCCAGGCTGTAGTCGTAGGCCGCCTCGCAGGTGACGCGGGAGGCCAGCTCCAGCCCCTCCATCGACGGCCAGGCCCGGGCCTTCTCGACGAGGCGCTCGTCGTCCAGGTCGACCGACGAGATGACGGCGTTCATGACCCCTTTGGCGCGGATGTGCCGCACCAGCCGCCGCGTGTCGACGCCGGAGATGCCCACGAGCCGGTGTCGCAGCATGAAGTTGTGCAGCGACTCGTCGGCGAGCTGGTTCGAGTAGCGGTGGGTGAACGACCGCACCACCAGGCCCGCAATCATCGGGCGCTCGGCCTCCATGTCGATGTCCATGGCGCCGTAGTTGCCGATGTGCGGGTAGGTCATCATCATGATCTGCCCGTGGTACGAGGGGTCCGTCATGATCTCCTGGTAGCCGGTCATCGACGTGTTGAAACAGAGCTCGCCGCCGGTCTCACCCCGGTGGCCGATGGCGACGCCGGTGACGACGGTGCCGTCGGCCAGGGCCAGCTTGCAAGGTTGCGGTGCGTTCCCGTTCGTCGAAAGGTCGATGGTCTGGTTCATACGGCAAAGCGGTTCAGCGGGGAATCTGAGCGGGCAAGGCGGTCAGAAGCGGACGTACCGTAACCGCTTCTGCAAAAAAAAACCTTCCCAGGACGCCGGGAAGGTCGAACACAACACGGGTGGGTGCTTGGTATGAACAAGAGCGGAAAGATCGCGTCGTTCAAGGCTTTATCGGGGCAGCCGGTCGGGCCGCGTGCGTTCTCCCTGTTACTGAAGGATGATTGTGTCAGGGGGACGGTCCCTGCCGTCGACACATTTCTGTCAAAATACGGCGGCGGGGCGGGTTTGCACAAGCGCAGGTCTCGCTTTTGCAGGGGTTTCATAGAAGAAGAACGCCGGGAAAACTGAAACAGCTGCCGGGGCGGGAAGATCCCGTCCCGGCTCGGCCGAACCGGGCGGCTCCGGGCGGGTTCAAGAAGCCGGTTCCGGACCCGCGACGGTCGATCCGGCGGCACCGACCGGTGAGGGGACGCGTGCCACATCTCGGCGCGGAACTTCCGTTTCGCCGCCTCTAAATAAGGTAAACTTGGTTCCGGGAACAGCCTCGGGAACGGCGCATGCCGCGCAGGGGGAAGACATACGACCGGCAACAGGGGTACGTGCTCCGCATGATGGCGACGCTGGCGCTCAGCCTGGCGGTCGTGACGGCGGCCGTCCGGTGGTGGCCTCCGCCCGGTGCGGCGGAGCCGCCGGAGATCGTCTACGATCCGCGGGGGCAGGAGCTCATCGTGATGGAGGAGATCGTACAGACACAGCAGCGGCTTCGCCGACCCCCGCCGCCGGCGCCCCTTGTGCCCGTCGTGGTGCCGGACGAAGTCGTCCTGGATGAGTACGATCTGGAGGTGCGGGACAGCTACCTGCCCGTGGACACGCCGGGAGACGATGCCGAGCAGGTCGAGGGGGATCCTGAAGGGACCCGGGCGACGGCCGTCAGCGCCACCGTCGGCCCCAAGCCCGTGCGGATCGTGGAGCCGGAGTACACCCGGGAGGCCCGCCGGAAAAAAGTGCGCGCCGAGGTGGTCGTCGAGGTGCTGGTGAACGAACGGGGCCGGGTGGAGCAGGCACGCATCGTCGAACGCTACCTGCTGGGGGACAGGCCGGAGGACCCCAAACAGCCGGTGCCACGACTGGGCTACGGTCTGGAAGAGGCCGCGCTGGCCGCCGCCGAAGGCTGGATGTTTCGCCCGGCCCGTCAGAACGGCAAGCCGGTCAGCAGTCTGTTCACGTTCACCCTCAGCTTCGGCATCTGAGCGGGCCCAGGGGCCTCCGCCGGCGGGCGAAAAATCCGGGAACGGTTGGGATTTTCGACGGCCCGTTCGGAAATTGCGGCTTCGATTTCTCCACTCAACGTGCCGGAAAACATGATGGGGATTCGTGCCGGTTTCCGGGGCCGCCGGCTGGTGGCGGGATGGATCGGGCTGTTGCTGCTGGGGGGCGGCCATGCGCTGCGGGCGCAGCCGGTGGAGCGGGCCGTGTCGCAACGCCCGGTCGTGCAGGCGGTGGCCGTGCCGGAGCCGCCCCGGCTCGACGGGGAGGTGCTCGGCGACCCGGTCTGGCAGGCCGTGCCGCCGGCGACGGGTTTCCGGCAGACGGAGCCGCGGGAGGGAGCGCCCGCCTCCGAGCGGACCGAGGTCCGCCTGGTCTTCACCGACGCGGTCCTCTACGTGGGTGTGATCTGCTTCGACCGCGATCCCTCCGGCATCATCGTCGCGGACAGCCGCCGCGATGCCTCGCTCGACGAGACCGACAGCTTCCGTTTCATCCTGGATACCTACCGCGACGGGCGCAACGGTTTCGTCTTCGGCACCAACCCGGCCGGTATCGAGTACGACGCGCAGGTTACCAACGAAGGACAGGGCAGCTTCGGCGGGGGCCGGCAGATGGCCGGCTCGGGGGGCGGCTTCAACATCAACTGGGACGGCTCCTGGGAGGTGCGCACCGCCACGGGCGATTTCGGCTGGAGCGCCGAGTTTGCCATCCCGTTCAGCACCCTGCGCTTCCCTTCCGGGCGTGAGCAGACCTGGGGCATCAACTTCCAGCGGACGATCCGGCGGCGCAACGAACACGCCTTCTGGGCGCCGCTGCCCCGGCAGTTCAACCTCAACCGGGTCTCGCTGGCCGGTACGCTGACGGGGCTGGCCGTGCCGGATCCGCGTAACCTCAAGGTCATGCCCTACGTCCTCGGCCAGGCCATCCGGGACTTCGAGGTGCACGGCACCACGCACACCGAGGCCGACTTCGGCGTCGACCTCAAATACAGCCTCACGCCCGGGCTCACCCTCGATGCCACCTACAACACCGATTTCGCGCAGGTGGAGGTGGACGAGCAGCAGATCAACCTGGATCGTTTCAGCCTCTTTTTTCCCGAAAAACGCCCCTTCTTTCTCGAAAACGCCGGGCTGTTCTCGGTCGGGGAGACGGGCGAGGTGGAGCTGTTCTTCAGCCGCCGCATCGGTCTCTCGGCAGGGGCAACCGTGCCGATCCTCGGCGGCGTGCGGCTCTCGGGCACCGCCGGCGCCACCCGCATCGGCTTGCTGGAGATGCAGACCGAAGCCGTCCGGGCCGACAGCCTCCCGGCCAACAACTTTGCCGTGGTACGGCTGCAGCGGGAGTTGCCCAACCGCTCGGCCGTCGGGGTGTTGCTGACCAACCGGCAGGGCACCGGTGATCTGGCACCCGACCGGGACTACAACCGCCTCCTGGCCTTCGACGCACGGTTCGGGCTCGGCGCGTACGGGATGGTCTCGGGCTTCGTGGCGCGCAGCTTCACCCCCGGCGTCGACGGCGGCCAGCAGGCCTTCAACCTCGACGCGCAGTATGATGCGGAAGCCTGGCTGCTGAGTGCCACCTTCACCCAGGTGGGCGACGGGTTCAACCCGGAGGTGGGCTTCCTGCGGCGCACCAGCTACCGGAAGGTTGCCGGCCTCATCTTCCACCGCTTTCGCCCGGAGGACTTGCTGGGCTTCCTCGAACTACGCCCGCACGTCTCCTACCGGGGATACTGGGGGCTCGACGGCTTCCAGGAGACGGGCTTTCTCCACATCGACAACCACTGGGAATGGCGGGGCGGCTATGAGATCCACACCGGCATCAACCTGACCCGCGAGGGCGTGCGCGCGCCCTTCGAGATCGCCGACGGGGTCTTCGTGCCGGCGGGGACGTATGATCACCGCGAACTGCAACTGGTCGGCTTCACGAACCGGGGCTACTGGATCAGCCTGGAAGCCCGGGCCACCATCGGCGGCTTCTTCGGGGGAGATCGCGTCTCGATCGACCCCACGCTGAACGTCCGGGCCGGCGAGACCCTCAATGCCGCCTTCAGCCTGAGCTACAACGACGTCCGGCTGCCCGGGGGCCACTTCACGACGAACCTCTTCCGCGCCCGCCTCTCCTATGCCTTCTCCCCGCGGGTCTTCATACAGAGCCTCGTCCAGTATAACGATCAGGCCGGCGTTTTCTCCATGAACGTGCGCCTGGGATGGCTCCGGGCCGCCAATACGGGCCTTTTCATCGTCTTCAACCAGACCAGCACCGCGGACCGTTTCTTCGGTTTCGACGAGACGCTCAACCGGGGGCTGACGGTCAAGTACACCCACCTCCTCGACGTGCTCCGGTGAGGCGGGCCTCTACGGTTCCCGCACTTCGAGCAGTTCGACGACGAAGGTGAGAACGGAGAACGGGGGGATGATGCCGTTGCCGGCCTGTCCGTAGGCGAGGTGGTAGGGAATGACGACCATGCGCTCCCCGCCGGCACGCATCCCTTCCAGGCCCCGGTGCCATCCTTCGATGAACCCGGTGCTGCCCAGTTCGAAGGTGAAGCCTTCGGCGCTGTCGAACTCGATGTCGCCGAGCAACGTGCCGGTGTAGTTGACGGTCAGGATCTTGCCGGTCTTGGCCGTGGCGCCTTCGCCGTCGACCCTGTCTTCGATGTACACGTCGTCCAGGATCCGGTCGAGCGTGATGTCGAAGATGACGGTGGCATTGCCGGGCACTGCGTCGCCGAAGCCGCGCCGCCCGAAGGCGAGGTGGGGGGGGATGGTCAGCCGCCGGGTGCCGCCCGGCCGCATCCCGGCGATGCCCTGATCCCAGCCTTCGATGACCTGCCCCACCCCCAGGGTGAAAGCCAGCGGGAGCTCGTCGTCCTCCGAGGTGTCGAAGACCGTGCCGTCTTCCAGCCTGCCCACGTAGCTGACCATGATCGGATCGCCGGCCTTGACGGCCGGGCCGTCGCCTTCCTGCAGGTCTTCGATCAAAAGCTCGCCTTCCGGCTCGCCGTTCGCATCACAACCGGCAAGCAACAGGCCGGAGACGAACAGGGCAACACCCAGCGTACTCGCGAAGCGAAACTTCATTTCTCCCATCGATAAGATGACGTGGCACAGGAACCGGACGTACGGGTGAACAGCCCGGCTCCCGGTTTTGTTCGGGCCGTTCAGGGCAATAAGCGGGGGATGATGCCGGATGCCCGGCTGCGGCAAAAAGAGACGCCGCCGCCCGGCCGGGCGACGGCGCCGGTGAAAGACAGGCGGGTATCAGCCGGCCGCCTGCAGCGCTTCGAGCTTGGCGACGTTGGCGCGGACGTGCTCGGCGGAGGCGTCGAGCAGGGCCTTTTCCTCGTCGTTCAGTTCCACCTCGATGATCTCCTCGACGCCGTTACGGCCGAGGCGGGCCGGTGCGCCGATGAACAGCTCGTGCAGGCCGTATTGCCCGTTGAGCCAGACGGCGCACGGGAGCACCCGGCCCGAGTCTTTGATGATGGCCTCGGCCATCTCGGCGGCCGCCGCCCCGGGCGCGTACCAGGCCGAGGTACCCATCAGTTTGACGATCTCGCCGCCGCCGAACTTCGTGCGTTCCACGATGGCGTCGATCTTTTCTTTGGGCAGGAGCTGGGTCAGCGGGATGCCGGCGACGGTGGTGTAGCGCGGCAGCGGCACCATCGTGTCGCCGTGCCCGCCCATGAGCAGCGCCTGGATGTCCCGCACGGAAACGCCCAGCTCCATGGCGATGAAGGCCCGGTACCGGGCCGTGTCCAGCACGCCGGCCATGCCCATGACGCGCCGGCTGGGGAAACCGCTCGTCAGGTAGGCCACGTAGGTCATCACGTCGAGCGGGTTCGAGACGACGATGAGGATGGCGTTCGGGCTCTGCGCCACGAACTGCTCGGTGACCGACTTGACGATAGCCGCGTTCTTCACGAGCAGGTCGTCCCGGCTCATGCCGGGCTTGCGGGCCAGCCCTGCCGTGATGATGCAGAGGTCCGAGCCGGCCGTATCGGCATAGTCATTCGTGCCGATGACGCGCGTGTCGTAGCCGTGGATGGGCGCGGCCTCCCACATGTCGAGCGCCTTGCCCTGCGGCAGCCCCTCGACGATGTCGACGAGGACCACCTCCTTGACCATATCCTTCCGGGCGATGCAGTCCGCCACCGTCGCTCCGACGTTGCCGGCACCCACAACCGTGATTTTCATGGTATCCTCCAGGATGATGCGTTCTTTGATCGAGCGATGGGCCACTCCCGCAAGTAAATACGACAGGGCCTTGCTGTCTGCCAATATTCGACAAAATATGCCGGTTTCGTCCCCGGGGCAAGGTGTCATTGCTCCTCATGCGTTAATCTGACACCCCGGAAACGCCGGTGCCCGGACGGGCGTTAGGGCGGGGCTCCCCGGCCGGAACCGTGTCCGGGCCTTTACCAGCCTTCAAAACCGTTGATCCCATGCGCTTCAGCCGAGCTTTAACCGCGTTTTTTTGTCTTGTCCTGTCGGTTTTTCTCAGCGTGGTCGTCGGGGCCTGTTCGGGGCAGCCGGAGGAGACGAGCCGGCCGAAGAACGTCATCCTGCTCATCGCCGACGGGTGCGGTCCGGCCAGCTTCACCCTGGCCCGCACCTATCGCCGGGACGTGCTGGGGCAGGCGGGCGGGCTGGCCGTCGATCCCCACCTGGTCGGCACCGTGCAGACCCACGCGACGGACTCCCGCGTGACCGACTCGGCGGCCGGGGCCACGGCCTATGCCTGCGGCGTCAAGACGTACAACGGCGCCATCGCCGTCGACACGCTCCGCCGGCCCGTCGCCACGGTACTCGAAGCGGCCGAGGCACGGGGCATGGCCACGGGCCTGGTGGCCACGAGCACCCTCACGCATGCCACCCCCGCCGCCTTCTCGGCCCACGTTCCGAACCGCGGCATGGCGGCGGAGATCGCGGCGCAGCAGATCACGAAAGGCATCGAGGTGCTTTTCGGCGGCGGGCGTGCCGACTTCCTGCCCGAAAGCGCGGGCGGGCGCCGCACCGACGGGCGCAACCTGCTCGAGGAGGCACGTGCCGCCGGCTATCACGTCGCCCTTACCCGGGCGGCTTTCGACAGCGTGACGGCCCCGCCCGTCCTCGGCCTCTTTGCCGGCAGCCACCTGGACTACGAACTCGACCGGGACCCGGCCGAACAACCCTCCCTGGCGGAGATGACCCGCAAGGCCCTCGACCTGCTCCGAAACGACCCCGACGGCTTCTTTCTCATGGTCGAAGGGAGCCGCATCGATCACGCCGGCCACGCCAACGACGCCGCCGCCCACCTGCACGACATCCTGGCTTTCGACGAGGCCGTCGCCGTCGCCCTCGACTTCGCCCGTCAGGAGGGCGAGACGCTCGTCGTCGTCACCTCCGATCACGAGACGGGCGGCCTCACGCTGGGCCGCAACCTCGATGGCCGGGGCGTCTATGCCTGGTATCCCGGGGTGCTGGCGCCCGTCCGGCACTCGAACGACGCCCTGGCCCGGATGCTGCGCGAGGGCGCGGACCCGGAAACGGTGCTCCGGGAGGCCGGCCTCGACCCCGCCACGCTCGATCCCGCAGACCGCCGGGCCCTGCTCGAAGCCGCCGAAGACGGGGACGCCCGCACCTTCCTCTCGCACTACAACGACCTCATCGCCCGGAGGGCCGTCATCGCCTGGACCACCGGAGGCCACACCGGCGTCGACGTGAACCTCTACGCCTTCGGGCCGGGCCACACCCGCTTCTTCGGCAACCACGACAATGCGGCCGTCGGCCGGCAGATCGCCGGGCTGCTCGGGTTGGACCTGCCCGCGCTCACGGAGAAGCTGCAGGCGCAAAGCGGGGCGGAATGAGCCCCGTTCCCGCCGGCCTTTTGTACTTGTAGCGGCCGTTTTGTAACCTCCCGGCGTGGGTCCGTCTCACCTGTGGCCGGCGCGTACACGCCGGGAGGAGCATCATGCCGGAGACTTCGCCCGCTTCGCCGGGGATGGAGCGACAGTTGCAGATCTACCTGGCCGGGATGCAGGGCCAGAAGCCGCCGCTTCCGGTTGCTTTCGAGGAACTGGAGCGGCTGGCCGCCGAGCGGATGAAGCCGGAGGCGTTTGCCTATGTGGCCGGCGGGGCCGGCGGGGAGGAGACGATGCGGGCGAACCGGGTGGCGTTCCGGCGATGGCGCCTGGTACCCCGGATGCTGCGGGACGTGGCCCGGCGCGACCTGAGCGTCGAACTGCTGGGGCGTCGCCTGCCGGCCCCCGTCCTGCTGGCCCCCGTCGGGGTACTCGGCATCGTTCACGAGGAAGGCGAGCTGGCGGTGGCCCGGGCCGCCCGCGACCTGGGCCTCCCTTTCCTCCTCAGCACCGTGGCCTCGAAGCCGATCGAGGCCGTGGCCGGGGTCATGGGCGAGGCCCCGCGCTGGTTCCAGCTCTACCCGGGCCGGCACCCCGAAGTTACGGCCAGCCTGCTCCGCCGGGCCGAAGCCGCCGGGTATGAGGCCGTCGTCGTCACGCTGGACACCCGGCTGCTGGCCTGGCGCGAGCGCGACCTCCAGCACGCCTACCTGCCTTTCCTCCACGGCGACGGGCTCGCCAACTACTTCACCGACCCGGTCTTTCGGGCCGCCCTCGAGGCGCCTCCCGAAGAGGACCCGGTTGCCGCCGTCCGCCTCTTTGCCGGCATCTTCTCGGACCCGGCCCTCACCTGGGGAGAGCTGGCCCGGCTCCGGGAGGTCACCCGCCTGCCGGTCCTGGTCAAAGGGCTCCTCCATCCGGACGATGCCCGCCAGGCCCTCGACCACGGGGTCGACGGCATCATCGTCTCGAACCACGGCGGGCGCCAGGTGGACGGCGCCGTGGCCGCCCTCGATGCCCTGCCGCCGGTCGTAGAGGCGGTACGGGGCCGCGTGCCCGTGCTCTTCGACAGCGGCATCCGCCGGGGCGCCGACGTGGTGAAGGCCCTGGCCCTCGGTGCGCAGGCCGTCCTGGTGGGGCGTCCCTACGTCTACGGCCTGGCCCTCGGCGGCGCAGACGGTGTCCGCGGGGTGCTGCTCAACCTGCTGGCCGACCTCGACCTGACGCTCGCGCTGTGCGGCTGCACGTCCGTCACCGAGCCGGGGCCGGATATCCTCGTCGAAGGCTGAGTTCTTTGCCCGGTGCCCACACCCCGACATCCCGGAACCGCCAACGCGCACCGTCAGCGCAGCCCGGACGTGCCTGCTTCCACCACCCGCTTCGTGCTCGTCACCGGAGCCTCCACCGGCATCGGCCGCGCCTGTGCCCTGGACCTGGCCGCACACGGCTTTTCCGTCTTCGCCACCGTGCGCCGCGCGGAGGACGCCCGCGCCCTGGAAGCCGAAGGCCTCCCGCATCTGCGGCCGCTTTTCCTCGATGTGACCGACGGCGCTGCCATCGCGGCTGCGGCCGGGACGGTGGGGACGGCCACCGGAGAGGCGGGATTGTGGGGGCTGGTCAACAACGCGGGCATCGTGCTGGCTGCACCGCTCGAAGCGATCCCGCTCGACGCCTTCCGCCGGCAGCTCGAAGTCAACGTCACGGGGCAGCTGGCCGTCACACAGGCTTTCCTGCCGCTCGTTCGCCGGGCCCGCGGGCGCATCGTGAACATGGGTTCCATCGGTGGAATCAGCGTGATTCCCTTCGTCGGGGCCTACTGTGCCTCCAAGTTTGCCCTGGAGGCGATCAGCGATGCGCTGCGCATGGAGCTGGCACCGTGGGGGATCGAGGTGGTGATCGTCGAGCCGGGTACGGTGACGACACCCATCTGGCGCAAAGGAGAAGAAGCCGCCGACGCGATCCTGTCCCGGATCGATCCGGGTGTGGTAAGCCTGTACCGGGAGGCGATGGAGCGTATGCGGCGGGTTGTCGCCGCCGCCGAGACGCGGGGCGCTCCCCCGGAGGTCGTGGCGGCCGCCGTACGCCACGCGCTGACGGCCCGGCGCCCGAAGACCCGCTATCTGGTCGGCCCGGTGGCCCGGATGCGCTGGGTGCTCCAGCGGCTCCTGCCCGATCGCCTTCGCGACCGCCTCCTGCGCCGGCTGCTCGCGTGAGGCCGGCAGGGAACATCGCCCATGCGAAAACGATTTGCCGCCGGGCATGACCCCCTCCTGCGAACCTTTCCCCGCAAGCTCAACCGGTACCGCCAATGACGCACATGGAACACCGGAACCCCCCGCTCGACGTCGCCGAAGCCCCCCCGCTTCCCGAGGCGGCGGTGGCCCTGCAACAGCGGCTCTCGGAGAAAACGGCCGTCATCGGGGTGATTGGTCTGGGGTATGTGGGGCTCCCGCTGGCGGTGGAATACGCCGGCCGCGGCTTCCGGACCCTGGGGATCGATCTCGATTCGGAACGCGTCCTGCGTCTCAATGCGGGACAGAACTACAACCCGGACCTCGACGACGCCCTGGTGCGCCGTCTCGTCGAGACGGGCTGCCTGCGGGCGGCGGACCACGTCGAGGGGCTCGCCGGGGCCGACGTGGTCTTCATCTGCGTGCCCACGCCGGTGACCGAGCACAAGGACCCGGACACGTCCTACATCCGCAGGGCGACCGAAGCGCTGGCACCGCACCTGCACCGGGGGCAACTCGTCGTGCTGAAGTCGACCACGTACCCGAACACGACCGAGGGGCTGGTGCAGCCGATCCTGGAGCGGGTCGCCCGGGAGCGGGGGCTGGTGCTGGGCCGGGATTACTTCCTGGCCTTCAGCCCGGAGCGCATCGACCCGGGCAACCGGCAGTTCACGACGGCCAACACGCCGGTGGTCGTGGGCGGGGTGACGGCCGCCTGTACGGAGGTGGCGGCGACGGCGCTGGCGCAGATCGTGGCGCACGTGCACCGGGTCTCGAGCCCGAAGGTGGCCGAGATGGAGAAGCTGCTGGAGAACATTTTCCGGAGCGTGAACATTGCGCTGGTGAACGAGCTGGCRCGGCTGTGCGACCGGATGGGGGGGGTGTCGGTGTGGGAGGTGATCGAGGCGGCCTCGACGAAGCCGTTCGGGTTCATGCCGTTCTACCCGGGTCCGGGGCTGGGGGGGCACTGCATTCCGATCGACCCGTACTATTTGTCGTGGCTGGCGCGGCGGTACGATTTCGAGACGAGTTTCATCACGTTGTCGGCGCGCGTGAACGAGGAGATGCCGTTTTACGTGGTGGAGAAGGTGGTCGAGGCGCTGGCGCGTCAGGGGGTTCGGCTCGCGGAGGCGCGCGTGCTCCTTCTGGGGGCGGCCTTCAAGAAGAACGTGGACGACACCCGTCACAGTCCTTCGGAGAAGGTGCTGGCGCTGCTTTGCCGGAAGGGGGTCGGGGAGGTGGCCTACAGCGACCCGCACGTGCCGGTGTTCCGGGTGCCGCTGGCCGAGGGGGTGCGTACGTTTGAGGGGATCGCGCTGACGGCGGAGGCGGTCGCGTCCTTCGATGTGGTGGTGCTGTTGACGGACCACGACGCGTTTCCGTATGATGAGATCGCCCGGCAGGCCCGCTACATCATCGACACCCGCAATGCGTTTGCCCGCGTCGCCAACCCGGCGGCGACGATCAAGGTGCTCGGCGGCGGGGCGTTCTGAGCGTTGCGGGGTGTTGCGGCCCGGTCTTTTGCGGTCTTAACGCGCCTGCGGGGGCCCGGGGCGCCACGAAAGACCGAGCAGGAGGCCGGCGCGTGTGGGGTAGACGTCCCCTGCATCGACGGCGACGGCCGCGAGCAGGTCGAGGGTCGGGGAGAGGGGCCCGCGTAGCTCGAAGAGCCAGGAGACCTGGTCGCGGCGGGGCGTCAGCAGGGTGGGCTCGCCGAAGCAGCCGTCATCGCCGCAGTTGTCCCGGGCGCCGTAGTTGCGGCTGTAGGTGAACAGGCTTCGGTAGGCAAAGCGCCGGGCGATCCGGCCTTCGAGGCCCAGGTGGTGGGCCACGACGATGTTGTTGACGACGCCGGGGCGTTCGCCGGCAGGATCGGGGAAGAACAGCGGCAGCCCGAGTGTGCGCCCGTAGTACGTCCACCCGCCCCGGTACAGAAAGTTGTTGTAGTAATTGTCGGCACCGTCGGGTTCGCCCGCATCGTACCGGGAGCCCTGGCGTTTGGAGCTGACGTGTTCCCACAGCAGCTTCCGTATGAGCCGGTCGCGTCCGGGCCATTGCAGGCTCAGGCCCCAGAGGCCGTCCCAGGGGTTCCGGAAGCGGGCGGCGGTGCTGGTGTCGATGAAGAACTGGCGGTAGGCCGTCAGGTGGAGGTGGGGCAGGCGCACGGTGAGGCCGAAGTCGTAGGAGGCGACGGTGTTGCCGAGGGCATTGACCACCTCGCCCCCCGGTGCCCGGCCGCGGTCGCCGGCACGGGCGAGCACGACGTCGACGAAGTCGCGGAAGCCGGAGGGCAGGCGGCCGAGGTCGGGATGCGTGCCGCCCCAGATGACGTAGTGGTTGATGCCGGCATAGGCGAGCACGGGGAAGTCCGCCGGGCCGAGGCCCCGCAGATAGAGGTACTTGCCGTGAAGGAACGCGCCGCGCACGAACCGGTCTCCTTCGAGCCAGCCGTGGCTGAAATAGCCTTTGGCGTGGATCAACTCGGTTTTGCCGGGCAGGACCAGGATGGGGATGTAGTCGAAGGCCAGGCTGACGGCGGGCACGGGGGTGGCGTTGGGCGAGAGGACCATCGAGCCGAGCGAGAGGGTGGAGTCCACGAGGCCGGCGGTGTGTGGGAGGCGCCCCGCCGTGAGCGTGAATGCGCCGTAACGGGCTTGCCCGTAGAGCCGGTGGAAGTGGAGCGTCTCGCCGGTGCCGCCGGCCCGGGCGGCGAGTTCGGCGCCGGCGGCGAACCGAAGGCGGGGTCCGGGAGCCGTGGCGTACCGTGCGTGAAGACGGGCCAGTCCCGAGGGCATCGTGCCGGTTCCCCGCCCGAGCAGACCCTGCCGGTTGGCGTGGAGCCAGAACGGCAGGCCGTCTTCGTAGGCCCCCACGCCCTCTACGATGAGGCCGTATTCGAGCGCCTGTGCCTGTCCCTGTTTCCCGCCCACCACCCATCCCGTGACGACGATCCAGGCGGCGAGGAAGGAACGTAGGCCTGGGACGAGCGGGGCTGTACCGTGCATGGGTGCGCAGGGGGTGGGGCCTGATCGTGTATTTCGGGAGGCGTTTCCCGGCATCGCAGCGAGGGGTTGTTCCCGGCGTTCGGGCGGGGTCATCGCACGCGGAGGGTGTCGCCGGCGACGGTTTCCCAGCGGGGGCGGACGGGGGGGAGAACGTCGGACCAGGTTACGGGTTCGGCGGGAAGGTAGGGATGGATCCGGCCGCCGTCCCACCGGCCGTTGCCGTTCCGGTCGAGAAAGGCACGGAAGCGGTAGGTCCTGTCGCCGGGCAATTCGCGGAAGATGAAGTAGCCGGTTCGGTCGGGGCGGGTGGTGCCTGCGGGTTCGGTCTGGGTGCATGCGGAGGTGCCGCCGGCCTCGTGGAGTTCGACGACGAGCGGGGCGGTGGTATCGGGTGTGACGTGGCCGCTGAGCTCGCCGAGTTCGTCGGGTTGCAGGGGGCGGAAGCGCCGGGAGAAGACCGTATCGGCGCCGAGGGGGCGGACGTCGACACGCACCTCGGCGCCTTCGGGGGGCCAGGCGGCCGGGTGGAGGTGGTAGGTGACGCCATCGCGGGTGGTGCGGGTGAAGGCGAGCGGCCGGCCGGCGGTGTCCTCCAGGGTCACCAGGGTGTGGAAGCGCGCGCTGTCGACGGGCTGGTTGAACCGGATGGCGGGGCTGTGCCCTGGAGGGAACGGGACGGCACCGTCCGGATCGGCATCGGCCGTGTCCGGCACGAAGCCCCGGAAGCGGAGGGTGACCGTGTCCGGAGACGTAGAGGGGACGAAGCGCAGGGGGGATTTGCGGGCGGGGTTGCCGCTGGTGTCGACGACGGCGCCCGTGTACAGCGTGTGGGGGCCGGGAGCGAGCGGGTCTGTGAGCACGATCACCTGGAGCGGGTCCTCCGGCACCTGGTACACGGCCCGGACGGCGCGGCGGGCGGCGGCGACCGAGTCGCGGACGATCCATCCTGCCGTGTCTGGCTGTGTCACGCGGCCCGCGTGGGCCAGGCGGACGGGCTCGGAGAAGAGAACGGCCAGGCGCCGGTTCGAGCGGGGACGGATGAGGCGGGGGACGGGGGGGATCGTGTCCAGCGTGGCGAGGCGCCACACCGCCGGCCCGGTACCGGCGTCGCTCGTATCCGGGATCAGGGCCGGCGCCGGCGGGACGGCAAACGGTTCGGACGGGTCGGGGCGCCGGTTGCGGTTCCGGTCCGCCAGTGCCACGACGAAGAGGGGTTCGGTGCTCAGGTATTCGAAGCGGAAGCGGCCCTCGCTGTCGGTCTGGGTGCGGTAGGCCGGGCGGTCCGGCAGGGGGGCCGGGGCCACCCCGCCCGGTGCCGGGTAAGCGTAGACGTCGAGGCCCGGCACGCCTTCGTCCCGGCAGGCGGCCAGCACGCGGCCGGTGAGCTGTCCCCGGTTGATGCGGGGACCCGTCGAAAAGGCCAGGGTGATCGGTGCCCGGAGGGCCACCCCGCGCAGATCCCGCAGGCTGTTGTCGATCGTCAGGACGTAGGTTGTGTTGGCCCGCAGCGGTTCGGGGAAGCGGATCTCGACGCGGCGGCCGTGCCAGGCGAGGTCGGGCGGCCGGTCGAAGTCTGGAGTGAGGGAGAAAGCCCGGGCGAAGGAGGCCTCGTCGACGTGTTCGGAGAACGTGATCTCGATCCGGTCCGCCGTCACGTTCACGGCACCGGCGGGCGGGTTCGCCGCCACGACGGCGGGCGGGGTCTGGTCCGGTGGACCGCCGGAGGGCGGCACCGGGGTGGCACATCCGGCCGGGGCCAGCAGGAGGAGCAGGCAGGCAAGGCCGAGCAGACCGGTTTTCCCCACCATGTTGGTTCCGTTTCGATGATTTCCGGCCGCGGGTTTTTCGTAGGACACGTTCCTGGCCGCTTTGCTTCCCGTGTACCCTCTTTTCGTTGTGGCGCGGGCAGGGCGTGCCGGTGGCTCAGCCCCCGTCGTCGGCCCGTTCGCTGCGGAGCGTGAAGAAGAGGTAGATGCCCACGGCGGTAGCGGCGGTGATGACGACCGGCTCCAGGTAGCGGCGGAGCCATCCCGGGGCGGGCGGTTCGGCGCGGGTTTCGGGAAAAGCTTCCGTTTCCACGCGGGGCAGGGCCTCGCGCGGGATGACGTCGGTCCGGGTGTCCTGGCACCGGGCTTCGCGGAGGAGCCGGCCGTCGGCGCCGGAGAAGGTGTAGCGGAGCGCCAGCGTTACGGAGCGGGCCAGGCGGCCGCCGTTCGCTTTCTGGTACGCCACGCGGGCCGTTTCGACGGTGTACCGGAGCCCGGGCAGCCCGCCGGCGCCCGGGGCTCCGGGCAGGAAGACGGTGCGCCCCTCCGCCTGCCAGCGGTTGACGAGCGCCGTGCGCAGGTAGGGCATCGTCTCCGGCGCCTCCAGCACGAAGGCGCGGGCCGTGTCCGGCACGGCGGCCAGGCATTGCAGGGCGACGGCCTCATACAGCGCCAGGTTGGTTTCCTGTGCGCGGGCCGATCCCCCCCATCCCAGCACGAGCGCCAGGCCCCATGCTATGCACAGTCGTCGACGGATGGGTTTCGCGGAAGCTGGAGAGGGAAACGGAGGAGCCGGACGCGGGCTGCGTCCGGGTGGATCCCTTTCGGGCCGGGTCAAAATCCGAATCCAGCGTCGAAAATCCAACCGTCAGGCATAGATGCCGCGCAGGCGCAGGGCCGTGGCGACCTTGTCGATGGCCAGCACGTAGGCTCCGATGCGGAGTGTGACGCCGTACTTCTCGGCGGCCTGGTAGACGTTGTCGAAGGCCGCACGCATCATCCGGTCGAGCCGGCGGTTGACGCGGTCGAGCGTCCAGAAGTAGCCCTGGCGGTCCTGGACCCATTCGAAGTAGGAGACCGTGACGCCGCCGGCGTTGGCCAGGATGTCCGGGATGACAAGGCAGCCGTTCTCCTTGAGGATGTCGTCGGCGGCGGGCGTCGTCGGGCCGTTGGCCCCTTCGACGATGATTTTGGCCTTGACCTGTGGGGCGTTGTGCCGGGTGATCTGGTCCTCCTTGGCGCAGGGTGCCAGCACGTCGACCTCGAGCGTGAGCAGCTCCTCGTTCGAGATCGGCTGGGCTTCAGGGTAGCCCTGGAGCGATCCCTTGTTCCGGGACGCGTATTCGATCATCGCATTGATGTCCAGGCCGTTCTCGTTATAGTAGCCGCCGGAGAGGTCGCTGACGGCCACGACCTTGCAGCCCTGCTCGGCCAGGAGCTGGGCCGCGATGGAGCCGACGTTGCCGAAGCCCTGCACGGCCACGGTGCAGTCGGCCGGGCGCAGGCCGAGCCGCTCCAGCGCCGCGAGCGTGACGGTCATCACCCCGCGGCCGGTGGCTTCGCGCCGGCCCAGCGAGCCGCCGAGGATGATCGGCTTACCCGTGACGACGGCGTTCTCGGTGCGGCGCACGTGCATCGAGTACGTGTCCAGAATCCACGCCATGATCTGCGCGTTCGTGTTCATGTCCGGCGCGGGGATGTCACGGTCCGGGCCGAAGACGTCGAGCAGGTTGGCCGTGTAGCGGCGGGTGAGGCGTTCGAGCTCGCCCGGGCTCATCTTGCTCGGGTCGCAGACCACCCCGCCCTTGCCACCACCGAAGGGGACCCCGACGACGGCGCACTTCCACGTCATCCAGGCCGCCAGCGCCTTCACCTCGTCGACAGTCACGTCCGGCGCATAGCGAATGCCGCCCTTGGAAGGCCCCAGGACTTCGTTGTGGATCACGCGGATACCCTCGAAGACCTTGATGCGCCCGTCGTCCATGATGACCGGGACGGCGGTGATGTGCACGCGCGAGGGCGTCGTGAGGTATTCGTAGAAACCGGGATCGAGCTCGAGGATCTGCGCGGCCACGTCGAAGCGTTTGACCATCGACTCGAACGGGTTCTCGCGGTCGCGGATCGGCGCGGGCTCTTTGTAGATCGCCCGCTCGTATACGTTGCGGTTAAAGGGCATGGGAGGAGAAAGACTGTGGGTTGGGTTGGAAGGGAAGCCGAAAGGTTTGCGGTGCGCGCTGAAGGTTAAACGTTGCGCGTTGCGTGTTGTCGTGTCGGGTGAAGGAGGGGCCGGCGCGACGGCGGGGGCGAGGCCGGAGGGGTGGCTTCGGGAGGGCCGGTGCTCCGGAGGTACGCCGTGCAGCCGGCCGGGTCTCGGGAAACGTTGCTGGCTCGTGAATGGGAATCGGAAGGGCTTCCGGTGGGTTTTTACGTCAATCTACGCACGGAAGCCGACAGGCGGATGCGAAAAGCATTCGAATCTTTGCGCGCGGCACGGCCCCCGGCCCGTCGCCCCGCCTATCTTTGTTTCGCACGAACGAACCCGACAGGATGGGAGACGATGACGAACCGCCGCCGGAAGGAGATCGCGTCGCTGGTCCACCGGAAATACCGGGAGCGGCTGGGACAGTTTTGCGTGGAGGGGGTGCGCTCGGTGGAGGCGGCCGTGGCGGCGGGGGCGCCGCTCGTCGAGCTGGTCGTCGGGGAGGCGGCCCGGGCGGACGACCGCGTCCGGGCGCTCCTGGAGCAGGCCGGCGTGCCCGTGCACGTCCTGCCGGACCGCGAGGTGGCCCGCCTCTCCGACGTGCAGGCGAGCCAGGGGGTGCTGGCCGTGGCCCGCACGGTGCTCGTGCCCGAGACGACGCTCCACACGCACCGGACCGTCCTCGTGCTCGACGGCCTGCAGGATCCCGGCAACGTGGGGACGAACCTGCGCACGGCGGCCTGGTTCGGCGTCGAGGCCGTGCTCGCCGGGCCCGGCACCGCCGACTTTTTCAACCCGAAGGCCGTCCGTGCCGCCATGGGCGGGTTGTGGGACGTGCGCCTGGCCCGCACCGCCGACCTGCCCGCCGCACTGGAGCGCCTCCGCCGGGCCGGCTTCGCTCTTTACGGCGCCGATCTCGACGGCATCGAGGTGCACGCCTGGACGCCCCCCTTCCCCTCGGCCCTCGTGCTCGGCAGCGAGGCGCACGGCCTCACGCCCGGCGTGGCCGCCTGCCTGGACGCCCGCGTGACCGTCCCCGGCCACACGGCCCGCCGCGGCGCCGAGTCGCTCAACGTGGCCGTGGCCGCCGGGATCCTGATGGCGCAATGGTTTAAGTCCTCATAAGAAATGACCCGATTCCATGGCAGGGCGCTGCCCATTGCCCGGAAAACCTTATATTCACAGAACTGCACCTGCCTTGCAATTCGAGTGGAGGCGTATGGAGGTTCCAGCCCTGCAGAGTTTTGCCCTCGAAGGAGGGCTGCTGACCATGGAGAAGCCGCTGCGGGTGGGGGAGCGGCATACCTCGCTGCGCATCGGCATTCCCCGGGAGATCTCGAACGAGGAGCGACGCGTCTCCCTGGCGCCCAGTGGGGTCAGTACCCTCGTGGCGAACCGGCACGAGGTCTACGTGGAAAAGGGCGCGGGCGAGCAGGCCCACTTCAGCGACGAGCGCTATGCCGAAGCCGGTGCCGAGCTCGTTGAAAACTCCGCCGACCTGTACAGCAAGTGCGAGCTGATCGTGAAGGTGGGACCGCCGTGCGAGGAGGAGCTGAGCCTGCTGCAGGAGAAGCAGATCCTCATCTCGGCGCTGCACCTGGGCGACACCTCGCCGGCCTTCCTGCGCCGCCTGATGGAACTCAACATCACCGGCATCGGGTTCGAGTTCATCCGCGAGGCGGACGGCACGCTGCCCATCGTCCGGATGATGCACGAGATCATGGGCTCGATGGCGGTGCAGATCGCCGCGCACTACCTGGAAAGCGGGGGCGGCGGCAAGGGGGTCATGCTCGGCGGCATCTCGGGCGTGCCGCCCTCGACGGTGGTCATCCTCGGTGCGGGCGTCGTGGGCGAGTGGGCCGCCCGCACGGCCCTGGGCTTCGGGGCCCACGTCATCGTGCTGGACAACGACCTGAGCGCCCTGCGCGTGATGGAGCATTACCTGGACCGCCGCATCACCACGGCCATGGCCACCGAGCAGTACATCCGGCAGGCCGTCGCCCGTGCCGACGTGGTCATCGGCGCCATGATGGCCGTCGGGCAGCGGGCGCCGGTCGTCGTCACCGAGGACATGGTGGCCGCCATGCGCCCCGGCTCGGTCATCGTCGACGCCGTCATCGATCAGGGCGGGTGCATCGAGACGAGCCGACCGACGACCCACTCGGAGCCCGTCTTCGTCAAGCACGGGGTCATCCACTACTGCATCCCCAACATGCCGTCGAACGCCGCCCGCACGGCCACCTATGCGCTGACGAACGTGCTCGTCCCCTACCTCCTGAAGATCGGCGAGGCCGGCTCGATCAACGAGGCGCTCTGGCGCGACGTGGGCCTGCGCAACGGCACCTACGTCTACCGCCGCCACCTCACCAAGAAGAGCCTGGCCAACATGTTCGGCATGCCCCACCGGGACATCGAACTGCTCATCGCCTCAGGTATTTGAGGCGCCTCGCTCCGGCCGGTGTCCCCGCCCGGGTGGCGCCGGCGGCCCGGAGCGGAACGGACCACCCGCGAACACAGCGAGACACATGGACCGACGAACGTTCCTCAAGGCCGGTGCCGTGGCCGGCGTCGGGGCTTCCGTGGGCGGGGCGCGGGCCTTCGGGCAGGAGGCCCCCGCCGTACTGCGCCGCCGGAGCGACCAGACGGTGCGGCTGGGCTTCATCGGCGTGGGGCTGCGCGGCCGCGAGCACCTGCGCCTGGCCCTGCACCGCGACGACGTGCACGTCGCCGCCCTGTGCGACATCGACCCGGACGCCCTCGCCCGGGCACAGGCCCTCGTCGCCGAAGCCGGCCGGCCCGCGCCACCCGTCTTCACCGGCGACGACTACGCCTTCCTCGACCTGCTGGCGATGGACGCCCTCGACGCCGTCATCATTGCCACCCCCTGGCTGTGGCACGTGCCGATGGCCGTGGCCGCCATGCGAGCCGGCAAATACGCCGGCCTGGAAGTCCCCGCCGCCGTCACCCTCGACGAATGCTGGGACCTGGTCGACACCTACGAGGCGACGGGCGTGCCGTGCATGATCCTCGAAAACGTCTGCTACCGCCGCGACGTGATGGCCGTGCTCAACATGGTGCGGCAGGGGCTCTTCGGCGAGCTGGTCCACCTCGAATGCGGCTACCAGCACGACCTGCGCCACGTCAAGTTCAACGACGGCCGGCAACCCTACGGCGGCGGCGTCGAGTTCGGCGAGAAGGGGTTCTCCGAGGCGAAGTGGCGCACGCTGCATTCGGTCCACCGCAACGGCGACCTCTATCCCACGCACGGCGTCGGCCCGGTGGCTACGATGCTCGACATCAACCGGGGCAACCGCTTCGTCTCCCTCACCTCCACCGCCACCAAGAGCCGGGGATTGCACGACTACATCGTCAAACAGGCGGGCCCGGACCATCCCAATGCGAAGGTGCGCTTCAAACTCGGCGACGTCGTCACGACGGTCATCCGAACGCAAAACGAGGAGACGATCGTCGTCCGGCACGATACGAACCTGCCCCGTCCCTACTCCCTCGGCTTCCGTGTCCAGGGGACCCGGGGGCTGTGGATGGACCTGAACCGGTCGATCTACCTGGAGGGCGAAAGCCCGGCGCATCAATGGGAGCCGGCGCAGCCCTACCTGGAGCGCTACGACCATCCGCTCTGGCAGCGATATGCCGCCCGGGCCGAAGGAGCCGGGCATGGCGGGATGGATTTCTTCGTGCTCCACGCCTTTGTCGAGGCCGTCAGGCAGGAGGCCCCGCCTCCCCTCGACGTTTACGACGCGGCGGCCTGGAGCGCCGTCAGCCCGCTCTCGGAGCAGTCGATCGCCGCCGGCGGTGCCCCCTGCTTCTTCCCCGACTTCACGCGCGGGCAGTGGATGAAACGCCGCCCTGCCTTCGCCCTCGACGGGATGGGCTGAGGCCGGTGCGGGGTACGCGCCCGGCCCGCCGTCGCACCTCATCCCGTCGCGTCGATGACCTGGGTGCCGGCCAGTTCGTCGCCCCAGCGACGGCCGCCGGGGTCGGTGACGACCCGGTAGGCTTCGTAGACGAGCAGGGTGAGGCCGGCCACGCCCAGCACCCAGGCCAGCCCGGCGAACGAAATGGAGCCCAGATAGCCGAGCGTCCACATCCAGTTGCGCCGGACCGAGGTTTCCAGGTCCACCGGGGCGCCGTCGAGGCGGATCGGGCGGAGCTTCATGAGCCGCTTGCCGATCGAGCGCCGGTCCATCCAGTCGAGGGTGAGGCCGTCGCGGACGAGGAAGTAGAGGGCGCCGACCAGGCCGCCCAGGGATGCGGAGACGAGGCCGACGAGGGCCACGCCCAGCCCGGCCAGCACGGCGTCGATGAGGTGAGCCAGAAAGCGCCGGCCCAGGTTTGCCTTCGGATAGGGCGTGGCCTCGCGTAACGGTCCGTCGTCGAAGACGGGCTCTTGCTCGGCGGAAAGGTCTCTGGGTTCCATCGGACAGGGGAGAATGAGGCAGGGTGTTCGGGTAGCCGGTACGAGGGCGCGAGACTTTCGTTGCGATTCCGTCCTGGCGCCCGGGACGATCGCCGTGCCCGCGGCCTCAATCGTTCCAGGAACGGAGGCCGAGCAAACGCTCGCCGAGTTCGCTCAGTCGTGCGGGTTCGTAGCGCGTCTTCTCCCATCCCCGTGGATCGCCCGGAAAGGCCACCCCTTTCGGTGGCTCACGCTCCCGCCATGAATGGATCCGCCAGGCCCTTCTCTCCGCATTGCTTTCGTCGGCCGGATACATCGAGATGTACTGTGCCATGCGAACCCGGTTTTTGGAGGTGTTCGGCCTGATCCCGTGGGGCAGCAGCGAGTTGAAGATCAGCAGATCCCCCGCCTTCATCGGGATGAACTTCGTTTCGAAGCCGGTCGTGTCGGGTTTGTAGGGGTCCCGGCCCGGGGGCTGGGCGGCGAGCCACGTCTCCAGCGTGCGGAACAGTTCCGGCACACACTGAAAGCCGCCGACCTCGGGATCGGTGTCGACGAGGGAGAGCACGCCCTGGACGTTGACGGGAAGGGGATCGGCGGAGGTGTCGACGTCCCAGTGGATGAACCCCTCGAAGGGCCGATGGCTGTGGTTGGGGGGGTTGAGGTTGGCCCGGTCGATGGTGACCCAGAGGTCTTCCCGGTCCCAGATGTCGACGAAGGCGTCGTAGACGCGCGGGTATTGCCGGTTGTCCCAGAGGTACTGGTGATGGTAGATCTCCACCATCCCGCTGTTGTTGAGCTCCTGCATCCGGTGGGCTCTCCGATCCGTTCGGTCCCACGTCGACGGATCTCCGGGGTCCATCTCCTGGAACGCCCACAGGAGGTTCTTGAGTCGCTCCACGTGATCGGGGGGGACGGCGTCGGGGATCACCACGTAGCCCCACGTCGTCCAGGTTTCCCAGTCCGATTCGGACAGCACGCGCCGCGGCAGTTTCTTGCGGATGTCTTTGAGGGGCACGTCGAGCACCTGCGACGGATTCCCCTCGTGACCGATGGCAGGGAGCGGTTTTTTCATGGCAGGCCGGGGGAGTATGGATGCACCGTCTTGGCCTGCGCGTGACGTATGGCACCGTCGAAAGCGCAGGTGTTTGGATAATAAGCATTTCTTTCGAAGATGTCTGCCATGCCCGGTGGGATTCACGGGGCGTGTGCATCGGCGGGAGGGCCGGTGCGACCCGGCCATGCTCGTCCTCACCGTGAGGCGGTCGCAAGGCGCCGGCGCATCCGCTCGACGTCGCGCATGGGCGGGGCGCTGAAGAGCCGCTTGTAGTCCCGGCTGAAGTGGGCGGCGTCGTTATAGCCGACGCGGTAGCCGGCCGTCGTGGCGTCGAGGCCCTCCATGAGCATCAGCCGCCGGGCCTCCTGCAGCCGCAGCTGTTTCTGGAACTGGAGCGGGCTCATGCCGGTGGCGGCTTTGAAATGCTGGTAGAGGGCCGAGGTGCTCATGCCCAGCTCGTCGGCCAGCTCCGGGATCTCCAGCGGCCGGTCGAAGCGCGTGCGGATCAGGTCGATGGCGCGGGCCATGCGGTGGTACTGGCCGTTGAGCATCACCAGGTGGCGGAGCCGCACGCCCTGCGCCCCCTGGAGCAGGCGGAAGATGATCTCGCGCGTGATGAGCGGCATCAGCACGGGCGCGTCCTCCGGTGCCTCCACCAGCCGCACCAGCCGGAGGACGGCCTCCAGCAGCGGCAGCCCGAGCGGGCTCACGTCGAACGCCGACGCCCCGGCGCCCTCCTGCGCCGGCAGGTAGCCGGCCTCGACCATGACCGCGCTGATCGTGCGGGGGTCGAGCGGCAAGCGCAGGCTCAGGTACGGCGCCTCGGCCGTGGCCTCGACGACGTGGCTGGCCACGGGCAGTTCCAGCGTGGCGATCAGGTAATGGTGGGGATCGTAGCGGTAGCGGCGGCTGCCGACGAGCACCTCCTTGGCGCCCTGCGCGATGACGCAGAACGCCGGCTCGAACAGGCTGTGATACAGCTCGGTGGGGGCCGATATCCGGAAGAGGCCCAGCCCCGGGACCGGCTCGCGTCGCCCGTCTTCCGGGACGGCCCGCAGGAGCCGCTCCACGATTTCCTGCCGGTAGGCCTCCGCCAGCTCCTCGGCCCGTGTGTCGTTCGATGGCATGATAGGGTTCGGGTTGAATGGATCGTTGCGGCAAGGATAACGATGCCCGCCCACAAAGGCACGTCGTTTGGAGGATCATACAATAATCAGCGAGAATCGTTCTACCGGGCACGCCTCCGTGCGGGTTATACTGAAACACCTTGAGAGGGCCGCTGAGCGGAGGGGTTTTTCCGCTGTGCCCGCTACGGGCGGGCCGGAAGACCCGGGCTGAAGCCTGCGGCCGCACGTGTTTCGGAAAAAAACGACGACGATGCGCGCGACGATTCTGCACGGAGCGAAGGACGTTCAACTGGAACGGCTCCCCGACCCGAAGATCCAGGAGCCCACGGATGCGATCATCCGGGTGCTTGTCTCCTGCATCTGCGGCTCGGACCTCTGGCCCTACCGGGGCTACGACCCCGTCCCCGACGAGGGCCGGCCGATGGGCCACGAGGCCGTGGGTGTGGTGGAAGACTTGGGCAGGGACGTGCGCACGGTGAAGCCGGGCGACGTGGTCCTCATGCCGTTCGCCTTCTCCGACGGCTCCTGCCCCTTCTGCCACGAAGGACTGACCACGGCCTGCATCCACGCGGGCTTCTTTGGCTACTCGCCGGAGGTGGGCGGGGCGCAGGCCGAGGCGGTGCGCATCCCGCTGGCGGACGGCACGCTCTACCCGGTGCCCGTCTCCGAGGGCGACCGCGCGCTGCTGCCGCACCTGCTCACGCTCACCGACGTCCTGGGTACCGGCCACCACGCCGCCGTGACGGCGCGGGTCGGCCCGGGCAAGACCGCCGCGGTGATCGGCGACGGCGCCGTGGGGCTCTGCGGCGTGCTGGCGGCGAAGCGCCTGGGCGCCGAGCGCATCCTCCTGCTCGGCCACCACGACGACCGCATCGCGCTGGGGCGGGCCTTCGGCGCCACGGACGTGGTGACCGAGCGCGGCGAGGCGGCCGTCGAGCGGGTGCGGGAACTCACCGGCGGGTTCGGAGCGCACGCGGTGCTGGAGTGCGTGGGCACGGAGGAAGCGGTGGAGACGGCGGTGCAGATCGCGCGGCCGGGTGGGGCCGTCGGACGCGTCGGCGTGCCGCACCACGCGGGCATCCCGGCCGGCGTCACCTTTTTCAAGAACGTGACTGTGGCCGGCGGCCCGGCCCCCACACGCGCCTACATGCCGGACCTGCTGCCCGACGTGCTCGAGGGCCGCATCGACCCCGGCCGGGTCTTCGACGTGACGCTGCCGCTGGACCAGGTGGCCGAGGGCTACCGGGCCATGGACGAGCGCCGCGCCCTCAAGGTGATGCTGACGCCCTGAACCAGGAACCGAATCATGGCCACACGACGCCGACTTGTCGGAATGCTGGCGATGTGCGTGCTCGCCGGCCCGGTGCTCCGTGCGGGGGCGCAGGAGGCCCCGGCCGGGCTACCGGTGCACGGGGCCGTGAGCGTCACCAACAAGGGCATTTCGTTCGTCCCGGCGTTCTCGCTGGGACGTCCGGCGGTCGTCTTCAACGGGTCGGCCGGGCGCCGGCTGCGGTTCGAGCCGGAGCTGCGGTTTGCCCTGGAGGACGGGACGCCGTGGTCCTTCCTTTTCTGGTGGCGGTACGACCTGCACCGGGCCGGGCGGTGGCAGGTCCGCCTGGGCATGCATCCGGCGCTGTCCTTCACGAACCGGACGGTGGAGACGGGGAGCGGCACCGAGGAGATGATCGTGGCCCGGCGGTTTCTGGCGGGCGAGCTGGCGACCCGGTACGCGATCGGCCCGCACCTCACGGCCGGGGTGTACTACCTGTATGCCTACGGATTCGAACCGACGGTGCCCACCCACAACCATTTTCTGTCGTTTCAGCCCGGCCTGAACGGGGCGTTGTTCGGCGGCCGGCTGCGCGCCGGGGTGAACCCGCAGGTGTACTACCTGCGGCTGGACGATGAGGACGGCGTCTACGTGGCCTCGACCCTCTCGCTGGGCACCCCCGCCCTGCCGGTCTCGCTGGGCGTGCTGGTCAACAAGATCATCGACACCCGCATCGCCGGGAGCGAGGACTGGCTCTGGAACGTCAGTCTGGTGTATGCCTGGCGGTTCTGAAGGAGGGTATATAGCGTTGGTCCATGTTATTGAGGGCGTCATGGCGCAGCGCGCTGTAGCCGCACCCTTCACGGGTGCGCCCCCTGGCCCACAGGAGAGCCCGGGCCGACGGGGCACGCAACGCGTCCAGACATGCGGGCAGCCCGGGCTAAAGCCCGCGGCTACGTGTGGGCAGCCCGGGTTAACGCCTCCGGCTACAAGCAACAGCGCTGTAGCCGCACCCTTCACGGGTGCGCCCCCTGGTCCACAGGAGAGCCCGGGCTAAAGCCCGCGGCTACGTGTGGGCCGTTCGCTCGGGGCAGCCATGCCCTGCATGCCCCTGACCTCTGCTAGACCATCGAGACAACGGGCGAGCGCTATCCTTCCCGCATCGCCACGGCCTCGGCGACGGCTTCCCACTTCGCGTAGAGCGCCTCCAGTTCGGCGGTGACGGCGTGGAGCGCCTCGGTGGTGAGCCGGGCGCGGTCGGCGTCGGTGTAGAGGGCCGGGTCGGCCAGCGTGGCTTCCAGTTCAGCCTTGCGTTCCTCTTTCTCCAGGATGGCGGCCTCGGTCTCCTCGTAGGCCCGGCGGAGCTGGTAGTCGTTCAGCAGCGTGTAGTCCACCTGCCCGTTGCGCGGCCTCGCCTCGGCACGGCGGCGGCGTTCCTCGGCCTCGCGGCGTTTCTGCTCCTTCGTCTTCGGCCCCGAGCCGCCCGGCGTGGACGCGGCCTTGCCGGCGGAGGGGGCCGGCTCCCGCTCGAACCGGCTCGCCGTGCCGTGGGTGACCTGCCACTGGTATTCCGAATAGTTGCCGAGGTAGGCGCGCACGGTCCCGTCTTCCACCCGCCACACCTTGTTGATCACCTGGTCGAGAAAGTGGCGGTCGTGGCTGACGACGACGAACGTGCCGGTGTACTGGCGCAGGGCCTCGATGAGCACGTTGATCGACTGGATGTCGAGGTGGTTCGTCGGCTCGTCGAGGATGAGGAAGTTGGCGGGGGTGAGGAGGGTGCGGGCCAGGGCCACGCGGCTCTTCTCGCCGCCCGAGAGGACGCCCACGGGCTTGAAGACGTCGTCGCCGTGGAAGAGGAAGGCGCCCAGGAGGGTGCGCAGTTCCGTCTCGCTCTGCCCCCGGGCGTGCTCGCGGAGGGCGTCGAGCACGGTGTGGTTCGGGTTGAGCGTCTCGGCCTGGTGCTGCGCGAAGAATGTGAGGGTGACGTTGTGGCCGAGCGTGCGCGTGCCCGCGAACGGCTCGGTGCCGTTGAGGATGCGGGCCAGCGTCGACTTGCCCGCGCCGTTGCGGCCGATGAGGGCGATCTTGTCGCCCCGCTCGATGGTCAGCGGGCCGGCGTCGTCGAAGACGCGGAGGGGGCCGTCGGGCGTCGCGTACGTCTTCGAGAAGCGGGAGAGTTCGAGCACCACCCGCCCCGAGCGCGGCGGCTCGGGGAAGCGCAGGTGCATGGCAGCCTCGTCGCTCGGCGGCGGGGGCACGCGCTCCAGCTTCTCCAGCATTTTGATGCGGCTCTGCACCTGCCGGGCCTTCGTGGCCTTGTACCGGAACCGCTCGATGAACCGCTCCGTCTCGGCGATCATCTTCTGCTGGTTCTCGTAGGCGGCCCGCTGGCGCTCGCGCTCCTGCTCGCGCTCCCGGAGGTAGAACGTATAGTTGCCCGCATACTCGGTGATGCGCCCCCGCGAGAGCTCGGCGATGGTGGTCACCATGCGGTCGAGGAAGTAGCGGTCGTGCGAGACGATGACGACCGTGCCGGGGTAGCTCTTGAGGTAGCCTTCGAGCCAGTCGATGCTGTCGATGTCGAGGTGGTTCGTTGGCTCGTCGAGCAGGAGGACGTCGGGGCGGCGGAGCAGGAGGCGGGCCAGGGCCACGCGCATGCGCCAGCCGCCGGAGAAGGTAGCCAGGGGGCGGTCGAGGTCGTCCGGGGCGAAGCCGAGACCGGCCAGGACGGCTTCGGTGCGGGGGACGATCAGGTGGGCCTCCCGGGCCGTGAGCTCGGCGTGGACGCGGTCGAAGGCGTGGAGCAGCCGGGTGTAGGCCTCGCTCGTGTGGTCCGCCTCGGCCTCCATGGCCCGCATCAGCCGCTCCTCCTCGGCCTGCAGGGCCAGTACCTCGTCGAAGGCCGTCAGGGCTTCCTCGCGCACACTGCGCCCGCTGCCGCCCTCCTCGGCGTCCTGGGCCAGGTAGCCGATCGTCGTACCGCCGGTCACGACCGTGCCCTCGTCCGGTGCCTGCACCCCGGCGATGACGCGCAGCAGGGTGGACTTGCCCGCGCCGTTGGGCCCGATGAGGCCGATGCGCCGGTCGAGGCGGATCGTCCACGTCAGCCCGTCGAGCACGCGCTGCCCGCCGAAGGAGAGGGAGACGTTGTGGAGCTGGATCATGGTATCGTTTCGAGGAAACGGGCCAGGAGGGCGTGGCCGCGTTCGGAAAAATGGATGCCGTCGCCGTAGAGGTAGAGGGTTTCCGGCTTCCGGGTGTGTGCCAGGAGGAAGGGCGCGGCGTCGTACACCGGGATGTCGCGGAGATGTTTCTTCAAGACGTCCTGCGGGTGGAAGAGGCCGGGCTCGCCGGCGCGGCGAAGCTGGTATTCGTAGGGGAGCAGGACGATCTCGAGGCGGAGACCCCGGGTATCAGCGAGCCGGTGCAGGGTGTCCAGGCCGGCCAGGGCGGCTTCGAGGGCGGGGCCGTCGTAGAGGCGGCGGTCGTGTTCGAAGTAGGTACGGGGGCGGTCGGCGAGGTGGGCCTTGAGCCAGGCATAGGTGCGGACGTGACGCCGGAGGAAGGTGAGGACGGGCCCGGCCAGCCGGCGCACTCCGGCGTTCGGGTCGGTGGTGGCGGGGGCATAGGCATCGTTCAGGCACCAGAAGACCGTCACCCGGTGGAGGTTCAGGTCGTCGCGGGCGAGGAGGGTGCGGAGCACGGCCCCGTAGTCGTGCACGTCGTACCCGATGAGGGAGGGGTTGAGGACGTTCAGCGTGTCGAGGCGGGCGGCCAGGCGGCCGGCGAAGGTGCTGTCCGGATCGACGCCGGGCCCCATCGTCACCGAGTCGCCCAGCAGCAGCCAGCCGGGGCGGCCCGGCGCGATGCCGGCGGTGTAGTGCCAGAACCCCTGCCCGTTCACGCGGAAGCGGGCCCCGTTGCTCGTGCCCTCGGCATGGGGACGCAGGCCGGGCGTTGCGCCGTAGACGCTGTCGGCCAGCAGGCGCCGGTCCGTGCCGTTCGGGCGCACCTCCGGCACGGCGAGGCGGACGGCTCCCTCCACGGCCGCCAGCAACAGCAGCAGCACGGCCAGGTTGATCGTGAGAATCCGAAGCGTCCGTGCCATCCGGTAACCGAGACGAGGGGTCGATGCGGGGGCGCCTACGCCGGGTGCCGGAGCGGGGATCCGGGAAGAAAACGGGAAACGGGGTGTCTATAAGGGGAAGGCCTTCCTCGCTCGAATCCGCTTTCCCGTGCCATGCACCGGCCATGCGCTCGCCTGCTTCTGATGTTGCTCCTTCTGACGGCCACGCTCCTGCCCGCCTGTGACAACCTCGAGCCGAGGGTGCGCGGTGCGTCGAAAGACCTCGAAGGCACCACGTGGCGACTCGTCGTGTTCCAGGACCCCGCGGGCTCGAAGCGTGCCTTCCGGGACGGCGAAGTCTATACGCTCTTCTTCGACGCCGGCGCACGGTTCGGCGGCCGGGCCGACTGCAACAGCTACGGCGGAACGTACGAGGCCGGAGACGGCACGCTGAAGATCCGCGAGCTCTGGACGACGAAAGTGCTCTGTCCACCCGGCTCCCACGGGGAGGATTATTACGCGGCCCTGAGGAATGTGCAGGCCTGTGAGGTGAGGGGCGGGCGGCTGCGCCTGGGCTTCGGGGGCTTCGGCGTGCTGGTCTTCGAACCACAGCCGGTTCGCTTCGAGGGCGAGGATTGAAGGGTTCCGCTCGGAAGGGCTTCGCGCGGCGCGTTATGGCCGTATGGCGTCGACCGGCCGGTCGACGCGAACCCCGCCCGGAACCCGAACCGTCCGTCAGTACGCGTTCTCGTTGACGAAGCCTTTCCAGAGCGTCATCAGCATGATCTTGAAGTCGAACTTGAGCGACCAGTGCTGGATGTAGTAGAGGTCGTACTCGATGCGCTTTTCGAGGGAGGTGTCGCCGCGCCAGCCGTTGACCTGGGCCCACCCGGTGATGCCGGCCTTCACCTTGTGGCGGAGCATGTAGCCGGGCACGCGCTCGCGAAACTGCTCGATGAAGACGGGCCGCTCCGGGCGGGGGCCGACGACCGACATGTCGCCCTTGAGCACGTTGATGAACTGGGGAAGTTCGTCGAGCGAGGTGCGGCGGAGGAACTTGCCCACGGGGGTGGCGCGGTCTTCACCGGGCCGGGCCCAGACGGCCCCCGTCTTCGCCTCGGCGTCGACCGGCATCGAGCGGAACTTGAGCATCTGGAAGGTGTGGCCGTTGAGGCCCATCCGCTCCTGCCTGTAAAAGACCGGTCCGGGTGAGGAGAGCTTCACCGCCACGGCGATCACGAGCATCAGCGGGGCCGCGAGCACGAGCACGGTCGCCGAGAAGACCACGTCCACGACGCGCTTGAGGAAGCGGCGGAACTCCATCGGGGCCTCGTCGATGAGGTGGATCACCGGCAGGCCGTCCACGTCCGTGACGCGGCTGTTGAGGATGTTGAACTGGAACAGGTCGGGGACGAGGCAGACGTGGGCCAGGCGCGTCGAGAGGGCGTTCGTGAGGTGTTCGATGCGGGCGGCGGCCGTCAGGGGCAGGGCCAGGTAGACGTAGTGGATGGGCGTCCCCGCCGCCTCGTACCGGTCGACGAGGGCGGCGGCCTCCCCGGTGGTGCCGAGGATGTCGGGGCCGGTCTTGTGATCGTCCAGAAAGCCGACGACCTCGAAGCCCATCCAGGGATACTGGCGGAAGGCCTGTTCCAGGCGGCGCCCCACCTTGCCCGCCCCGACGATGAGCACGCGCCGCCGGTACTTGCCCCGTTGCCGGGCCCGTCGCAGCGCCGCGTAGAGGGCGATGCGAAGCGCCACCATCAGCGACGGCGTGATCATCCCGAACAGGATCATGTGGAGCCGGGAGAAATACAGGTCCCGGTAGAACGAGAGCGTGGCCGCCAGCACCAGCAGGCCCAGGCCGACCGCCTTGGCGACGCTGTAGATGAGCCGCGTCAGCCGCTGGGCGCGGTCCGGTGCGTAGAGGCCCGAGGCCCAGAAGACGAACGATGAGACCAGAAGCACCCACGGCAGAAAGCCCAGGTAACGCGAGAACGGGGGTACCTCCGGCGGGGGAAGCACCCCCAGCACGCGCAGCAGGTCGAAGCGGATGAAGAAGGCGGCGATCCAGCCGACCGCGACGAGGACGAAATCCGCGAAGAAAAGCAGGCGCTGAAACAGCCGGCTCTGCTCTTGCAGCATGGCGCTGTATCCACAGGTGAAACACGACTCGGACGCGTGTGCGTCCCGGACAGGGGTCGTAGCCTACTTCATACGCGCCGGAAAGCCGTTTTGCCTCTGAAGGATGTGCGAAAACCGGGGACCGGTCTTTCGGAAGATAAGACATTTTTCGTCACGCCGCCTCCCGTGCCAGCGCCAGGGCGCCCAGCACACCGGCCCGGTCTCCCAGGGCCGGGGGGACGATGTAGGCGTCGATTCCGTCGGCGAGGGCGTCGTGGGCGACGTAGCCGTTCAGGATCTGCCGTACCCGGTGCCGGATCATCGGGAAAAGCTGCCGCTGGTGCATGACGCCGCCTCCCAGGATGATCCGCTGCGGGGAGAGGGTGACGATGAAGTTGACCAGGCCGTAGGCAAGGTAGTGGGCCTCGATCTCCCAGGCCGGGTGGTCGGGGGGCAGCTCCGCACCGGCACGTCCCCAGCGGGCCTGAAGCGCCGGGCCGCTGGCCATCCCTTCGAGGCAGGTCCCGTGGAAGGGACAGTGCCCCGCGAAGTCGTCGCCCGGGGCGCGGGGGACGAACACGTGCCCCATCTCTGGATGGACCAGCCCGTGCAGGCGCTGCCCGCCCACGAGCCCGCCCCCGCCGATGCCGGTGCCGACGGTAAGGTAGATGAAGGTGTCGAGGCCGCGGGCGGCACCCCACCGGTGCTCTCCCAGCCCCGCGGCGTTCACGTCGGTGTCGAAGACGACGGGCACGCCGAGGGCACGGCGGAGCACGCCGGCCACGTCGGTGCCCGACCAGTTCGGCTTCGGCGTGCGCGTGATGAAGCCGTAGGACGGGGAGGCCGGATCGGGATCGACCGGGCCGAAAGACCCCACCCCCACGGCAACGGGCCGTTCCGGCTGTTCCTGAAAGAAGGCGACGGTGCGGGCCAGGGTTTCCTCCGGGGTCGTCGTGGGAAAGCGGGTCAGGGCGCGTACGTCGTCCGGGCCGGTGCCGATGGCGCAGACGAACTTGGTGCCCCCTGCCTCGACTGCACCGTAGACCGGGGAGGAAGGGGATGCCGTGTCGGTCATCGGATCGGTTTACGTTGCCGTGTGGGTGTCGTATGTTCCGGTAAAGGGCGGTACGGGGAAAACGGGCATCTTGCCGCCGTGACCGCGCCGCGTCGGCCCCTGAATATAAGGACCAGCATCCGGAAAGGATGTAACGGGCAGCCTTCGTGATGAACAGTATCTGGGACAATTTCTTCCGGCGCGGGCCGGGCAGGCCGTCCATGCACGACCTGCTCCGGGGCATTCCCCTTTTTGCCGATCTCAACCGGAAAGAGCTGGATGCCGTCGAACGGATCCTGTATCGCCGGGAGTATGCACCGGGCGAGGTGGTCTTCCGGCAGGGAGAGCCCGGGGTGGGCATGTATATCATCGAGCAGGGGCGCGTGTGCATCATCCGGGAACCGTCGGGGCACGTGCTCGCCACGCTCGGCGCGGGCGACTTCTTCGGCGAGATCGCGCTCCTGAACGAGACGCCGCGTTCGGCCACGGCGCGGGCCGAGACGGCCGCCACGCTCTGGGGGTTCTTTCAGCCGGAGCTACTCGACCTGCTCGAACGCAACCCCCGGCTCGGGGTGAAGGTGCTCCTGCCGCTGGCTCGCATCACCGGGCAACGGCTCGTGCGGGCAGACGAGGAGCTGGCCGCGCTGGAGGATCGGCGGTTCATGCCGGAGGGGGGCGAGGTGCCGGCCGCGGCGCCGGAAGGAGGACCGCATGCATCCGTGGGTTAAGGGCGGGCTCGCCCTGCTGGCCGCTGCGACGGTGGTCTTCGTGCTGGTCGCCGCCGGCGAGGTCATCGAGCTGGTGGTGATCGCGTCGCTGCTGGCCTACCTGCTCAACCCGCTGGTGCGCCGGCTGGAGGCCGCCGGGCTGGGCCGCACCCCGGCGACCTCGCTCGTGTTTGCCGGCGTGCTGGGCGTGGCGGGGCTGCTGCTCGCCGGGGTATGGCCGGCCGTGCTGGCGCAGGTGCAGGCCGTCCGGGGCATGCTCACCCCCGAGCGGGTGGCGGCGCTCGTCGGCGAAGCGGAGCGGTTTCTGGAGGCCCGGCTGGCTTTTGCCGGCATCGGCAAGGGCAGCCTGACAGGCCCGCTCCGGGAAGCCGTCGTCGACTATGCCCGCAGCGCGGTGACCTACGTCCCGGGCCTGCTCGGCCTGCTGGCCGACCTGGTGATCATCCCGTTCCTCCTCTTTTTCCTGCTCAAAGACGGGCGGACCCTGCGCAAAAGCCTCATCGCCTCGGTACCGAACCGGTATTTCGAGTTCGCCCTGAACCTGCTTCACCGGATGGACCGGCAGCTCGGCAACTACCTTCGCGGCAAGCTGGTGGCCTCGCTGGTGGTGGCCGTGCTCTCGACGGTGGCGCTGTGGGGGCTCGGCGTCGAGGCCTACCTGATCCTGGGCCCCCTCAACGGGCTGGCGAACCTGATCCCGTACGTCGGCCCGCTGGCGGCGGCGGCGCTCACGGTGGTCGTGGCCCTGCTCGGCGGTGCCACGCCGGGGACCGTCGCCGGCATCGTGGTGGCCCTGACCCTCGTCCAGGTCGTCGACAACGTGCTGCTGAACCCGCTGGTGGTGGCGCGGAACGTGGCGCTGCACCCGGTGACGGTGCTCCTGGCCGTCATCGTCGGTGGCCAGTTCTTCGGGGTGCTGGGCCTGCTGCTGGCGGTTCCGGCGGCCGCCGTCGTCAAGGTGACGCTGCAGGAGGTGGTGCGGAACGCACGGCGCTACGGCTTCTGGTGAGGCTCAGCGCTTGCGGGCCAGCGTCACGCCGTCGGCCAGGGGAAGCAGGCTCAGGTCGATCCGCTCGTCGTGGTGCAGCTTGTCGTTGAAGGCCCGCATCCGCTCCGTGACCGGGTCGGTGACGGAGGGGTCGGCGACGCGCCCGTCGCGCAGCGTGTTGTCGATGACGGCCAGGCCGCCGGGTCGCAGCAGCCGGAGCGTGCGCTCGTAGTAGGCGTCGTAGCTTTCTTTGTCGGCATCGATGAAGGCGAAGTCGAACGTGCCGGCCTGCCCGTCGTCGAGCAGGGCGTCGAGCGTCTGCAGGGCCGGCGCCAGGCGCAGGTCGATCTTGTGCGCGACGCCGGCGGCCTCCCAGTACTTCCGGGCGATGGCGGTATAGGTTTCGCTGATGTCGCACGCGAGCAGGGTACCGTCTTCGGGCAGGGCCCGTGCCACGGCGAGTGCGCTGTAGCCGGTGAAGGTGCCGATCTCGAGTGCCCGCCGCGCACCCATCAGGCGGACGAGGAGGGCCATGAACTGTCCCTGCTCCGGCGCAATCTGCATCTCGGCTTCGGGCAGCCGGGCCGTCTCGGCCCGCAGCCGCCGCATCACCTCGGGCTCCCGGAGCGAGTGGTCGAGCAGGTAGTCGTACAGGGTGTCGGTGAGGGGCAGGGTGCGGTTGGACATGACCGGTGGGGTTTCGGGTGGCGGGTTGCGGGGGAGGCTCGGGAAAGTGGTGGCGTGCAAACGTTCGAGGAGCGAAGTGGAACGCTCCCCGTTTCAACCGAAGGCGTCCCGGAGGCGGCGGCAGGCTTCTTCGAGGACGGGCAGCTCTTTGGCGAAGCAGAAGCGCAGGTAGTAGCGCCCGTCTTCGGGGTTGGCGAAGAAGGCCCGGCCGGGCACGGTGCCGATGCCGGCTTCCCGGATGAGCGTCTCGTACGCCTGCAGGTCGTCGGCGAAGCCGGGGCGGGTGCGTGCCAGCGGGGCAAAGCCGGCGAGCACGTAGTAGGCGCCCTGCGGCCACGGCACGTCGAAGCCGATGGCTTCCAGCGTCTCACACAGGAGCCGGCGCCGGGTTTCGTAGGCGGCCTGCATCTCCGCGAAATACGTTGCCCGCATCGAAAACGCCTCGGCCACGCCGTGTTGCAGCGGCGTCGGGGCACAGATGTAGAGCAGATCGCCCAGCAGCCCCATCCGGGCTGCAAGAGGAGCCGGGGCCACGGCGTAGCCCAGCCGCCAGCCCGTCATGTTGTACGTTTTCGAGAAGCCCGAGAGGGTGATCGTCCGCTCGTAGGCCCCCGGCAGGGCCGCCAGCGACACGTGCTCGCGCCCGTCATAGAGCATGTATTCGTAGATCTCGTCCGTGATGGCGAAGAGGTCGTATTGCCGGAGCACGGCGAGCAGGCGTTCGAGCTCCTGCTGCGTCCACACCTTGCCGCTCGGGTTGGCCGGGGTGTTGACGACGACGGCCTTCGTGCGGGGTGTGATGGCCCGTTCGAGCGCGTCGAAGTCGAGCGTCCAGTCCGGTGCATGCATGGTGACATAGACCGGCACGGCGTCGATCAGGCGGAGCAGCCCCCGGTGGTAGCCGTAGAACGGCTCGATCAGGATCACCTCGTCGCCGGGGTTGAGCAGGGCCAGGATCGCCGTCATGTAGGCCCCCGTCGAGCCGACACTGACGACGACCTCGTCCACGGAGGTGGCGGGCAGGCGGTTGTAGGAACGTACCTTCTCCAGGATGGCCGCGCGCAACGGCTCGATACCGGCAAAATGCGAATAGGTGGAGGCGCCGGCCTCGATGGCCTCGCGGGCGCCGCGCCGGATCGGCTCGGGTGTGGGCAGGTCGCAGATGCCCTGGCCCAGGTTGATGCCGCCCGTGGCCTCGATCATCTTCGAGACGGCGCGGATGAAGCTCTGTTCGAGGTTCTCGGTGCGTGCGGCAAGGGGCTTCATGCAGGGAGGGAGGCGGCTGGTTCGGTGGAGGATCCAATATACGCCAGGATCGGGAGGAGCGCGTTAACGATGAGGAGCCGCTCGGTGCGGGGCGCACGCCGGCCGGAAAGAACCGGAGCGCCCGGCGTACAAACGTTCCCTGAAACCTGAACGGGCTTGCACGTTGAAGGAAGGCACGCCGTTACACGGAGCCGCGGGACGCGGCCTGACGCAACACGCAACACGCTACGAGGCAAGATGAACGAGGCTTTCATGCGCGAGGCCATCGCGATGGCCGTGGAGAACGTCCGGACGGGGCGAGGCGGGCCGTTCGCCGCGCTCGTGGTGCGCGACGGCGAGGTCGTCGGGCGCGGGACGAACCGGGTCACCACCACGCACGATCCCACGGCGCACGCCGAGATCGTCGCCCTCCGGGAGGCCTGCCGCCGGCTCGGCGTCTTTCATCTGACCGGCTGCGAGCTGTACACCTCGTGCGAGCCGTGCCCGATGTGCCTGGGGGCGGCCTACTGGGCTCGCCTCGAACGCATCTACTATGCCGCCACACGCCGGGAGGCCGAAGCCGTGGGGTTCATCGATGCGCAGCTGTACGAGGAGCTCTGCCGTGCGCCCGGCGAGCGCCGCCTGCCGATGGTGCCGCTCCTGGCGGAGGAAGGCCGCCGCCCCTTCGAGGCCTGGCAGGCCTGTGAAAACCGGGTGGATTATTGACGGCCCGCCAGGGCCTATTCGGCCGGCACGGCAAAGACCTGCCCGGCGACTTCGTGCCCGATGATCTCTTGCCGTCCTTCCACGCGCACCGTGATCGGCCCGTTGAAAGGGGCCTTTTCGACGATCTCGACCCGGGCGTGCGGCAGGAGTCCCAGCGTTTCGAGATAGGTGAGCAGCTCCGGGTCGCCGTCGGCCACGCGGCGGACGACGACGGTGCGGCCCGCCTCGAACCCGGCCAGCGGGTGGCCCGGCGGCTCGGCGATCCGGCCGTCCCGTGTGGGGATCGGGTCTCCGTGCGGGTCGTGCGTGGGGTAGCCGAGCATCTCCTCGATACGGCTTTCGAACTCCTCGGAGATGTGGTGTTCGAGGTGCTCGGCTTCCTCGTGCATCTTGTCCCACGAATAGCCCAGGATCTCTTTAAGATAGGTTTCCAGCAGGCGGTGGTGCCGGATGATCTCGAGCGCGATCTTTTCGCCCGCTCGCGTCAGCGTGACGCCTTTGTACGACTGGTATTCGGCCAGCCCCATCTGGGCCAGTCGCTTGATCATGTTCGTGACCGAGGCCGAGGAGACCTCCAGCGCGCGGGCGATGTCGGTGGTGCTGGCGGCCCCGTCGCCCTGGAGTTTGTAGATCGTCTTCAGGTAGTCTTCGACGGCCTGGCTGAGCAGCGGCGGACGATCGGGCATGATGGCGGCGTGTGGGCTGGCTTCTGAGCGGGCCGGTGTGCGGATAGGCCTCCGGCCTCGACAAAAAACCCCCGGTTCCTGCATTTGATCCGGTGTTCGTGGGGTGTGTACGCGCGGGCGTTGCCTTCGTGCCGGGGCGGTGGGGGCCTTGCCGGTCTCAGGCGAAGACGGCCACGACCGGTGCGTGGTCGGAAGGTTTGGGCCCCTTGCGGGCGTCGCGGTCGATGGAGGCACCGGTGCAGCGTGCGGCCAGCGGGTCGGTGGCGAAGAGGTGGTCGATGCGCAGGCCGTCGTTCTTCGGAAAGGCGAGGTTGCGGTAGTCCCACCAGGAGAACGGTCCGGGTCCGTCGTGGTGGAGACGCACGAGGTCGACGAGGCCCCAGGCGGTCAGGTCGGCGAGGGCGGCGCGGGCTTCCGGGTGAAAGAGCACGCTGTCGCGCCACCGGTCCGGCCGGGCCACGTCCCGCTCCTCGGGAGCCACGTTGAAGTCGCCGGCCAGGAGCAGGGGCCGGCGGGGGGTGGCGTGTCGTTCGAGGAAGGTGCGGAGCCGGCGGAGCCAGGCGAGCTTGTGCGCCCACTGGTCGCTGCCGACGACGGCGCCATTGGGCACGTAGACGTTGAGGACGTGCAGGTCGCCGAAGCGGGCGGCGAGGAAGCGGGCTTCCCGGTGGGTGCGCGCCGAGGCGTCGTCCTCGTCGTCGAGGTGGTCGATCACCGCGTCGGCCGGGGTGCGGCTCAGGATGGCGACGCCGTTGTAGGTCTTCTGCCCGCGCACCGCCGCCGCATAGCCGGCCGCTTCGACGGCTTCGTACGGGAAGGCGTCGGTCGGCGTCTTGATTTCCTGGAGGCAGACGATGTCCGGTTCGTGGTCGCGCAGCCAGGCCAGCACCCGGTCCAGCCGGGCCCGGATGGAGTTGACGTTCCAGGTGGCGATCTTCACAGGGGTTTCAGTTTTTCGGGGTAGGTTTCTCGGATGAGGGCGCGGGCCAGCGCCAGCGTCGGGTCGATCAGCGGCGTGCCGTCGAGCTCGGGTTCGGGAAGCGCCAGCGGCAGTTCGGTGCAGGCCAGCAGGACCGCCTCGGCGCCCTGTTCCCGCAGGTGCTCGACGGCGCTGACGAGGCTCTGCCGTGCGATCATCGAGACGGGGTTCATGTGGGCCTTCAACCCGTAGGACGGGTCATAGATGGTCCGGTGTACGATGGTTTCCTGCACGTTTTCGTCGGGCAGGATGGCTTCCAGGCCGGCGGCTTCGAGGGCGTCGGCGTGGAGGCGGGTGCGGTAGGCGCCGAGCGTGGCCAGGACGCCGATGCGGGTGCAGTTGCCGTGCTCTTCGCGCAGGAACCGGATCGTCTCGTCGATCATGTTCAGCAAGCGGAGCCGGGGGGCTTCCTCGCGGAGCCGGGCCAGCACGGCGTCGAAGATGCGAGGGGCATGGGCGGTGTTGCAGGGCATCCCGGCGACGACGGCCCCCAGCCGGTCGAGTGCCACGGCCATGGCGGCGATGGCCTCGGCCGGGTTCTCGTCGGAGCGGCCGAGCAGGAACGCGGTGCGGTCCGGGACGCGGGCCGGATACGAGAGCAGGGCTACGGGAAGGTGGTCGGCGTCGGCACCGGCCTCGGTATGGTCGAAGATCTTTCGGACGAGGTCGAGGCCGGCGTACGGTCCCATGCCGCCGACGACCCCGATGATCTTTTCATTTTCCATGGTCACGGGTGGGGAAACGGGCGCCGCCCCCGGAAAGGAAGGCCGCCCTTCCGGCGAGGCCCGGGGTGGAGGCACGGCGGCCCGTGTGGAAAGAAAGCCCGTTAAGTATATTGAAGTCCCGTTCCCGCGTCAAATTGGAGGGCGGGTCCCGGAACATCGTTCGACGTTGCCTGTGAAGATGCGTTTGCTTTTCCTTCTGCTGTGTCTGATTGTCTGGGGATGCGTGCAGCCGCCGGCCGTGCGGGCCCAGGTGTCCGTTTCCTGGAACAACGTGCAAGGCGGCACGCATACGCCGCTTCATGACATGGAGCCTGTAGACCGACCCCGTGCCCGCGAGGTGGGCGTGGCGCCCGGCATCCTGCCTCCCGGCCCGTTGAATGCCATCACCGACGTGGCCGGGGTGCGGGTGGGCCACGTGACGCTCGTCGAGGGCGCGGACGTCCGGACCGGGGCCACGGTCGTTCTGCCGCACGGGGGGAACCTGTACCAGGACAAGGTGCCGGCCGGGGTGGCCGTCGGCAACGGCTTCGGCAAGCTCATGGGGGTGACGCAGATCATGGAGCTGGGAGAGATCGAGACGCCGATCGTGCTGACGAACACCCTGTCGGTGCCCCAGGGGGCCGAGGCGGTGCTCGACTACACGCTGGCCCGGCCGGGCAACGAGGCCGTGCGTTCGGTGAATGCCGTCGTGGGGGAGACGAACGACGGCTTCCTGAACAACATCCGGCGGCGGGCACTCCGGGCCGAGCACATCCGGCAGGCCCTCGCACGGGCCGACACGGGCGCGGTGGCCGAAGGCAGCGTCGGCGCGGGCACGGGGACCGTCGCCTTCGGGTGGAAGGGCGGCATCGGCACCAGCTCCCGTCGCCTGCCCGAATCCCTCGGGGGCTATACCGTCGGCGTGCTCGTGCAGGCGAACTACGGCGGGGTGCTGAAGATCCTGGGCGTCGAGGTGGGGCGGGCCCTCGGCCGGTATTTCCTCCAGGACGCACTCGAACGGGGCGACGCCGACGGGTCGATCATGATCGTCGTGGCCACCGACGCGCCGCTTTCGGACCGCAACCTGACGCGGCTGGCCCGGCGGGCGCTGCTGGCCGTGGCCCGCACCGGCTCGCCCATGACCAACGGCTCGGGGGACTATGCCCTCGCCTTCTCGACGGCGCCTTCGGTCCGTCGCACGCCGGAACGGCGGGCCGGGGTGGCCACGTACGCCGAGCTGCCGAACGACCGGATGTCGCCGCTGTTTCAGGCCGTCGTCGAAGCCACGGAGGAAGCCATCTACAACGCCCTTTTCAAGGCCACCACCGTCACCGGGTACCGGGGAACCGTGGAGGCGCTGCCGCTGGAACGGGTGTTGCCGCTGCTGGAGAAGTGACGGGTACCGCCGCACCCCTGTGGGTTTAAAGTCTCTGCGAAACCGTGCCCCCGGCGCCCGCGGGGGACCCGATCGGCCGGTGCCGGGTTTGACAGCCGTGCGACGAAATATTTATCTTGAAAGACTTGACGGCAGACATTGCCCGGTCGTCTAATGGCAGGACAGCGGCCTTTGGAGCCGTATGTGGAGGTTCGAATCCTCCCCGGGCAACCAGCGCAGCACGGGATGCGCCGGGCGGTTCGTCACCGTGCGGGTCGGCCTGGCTTCAGGGCGTCGTGCCGTCCCGCTTTCATGGCAGCCCGGGGCCGGCCGGCGGGCCGGCTACCCGCTCTTTTCCCACAGTGACATGTTCTCCACCGATCGAAAGCAGCCCATCGCGATCTTCGCCGGCCGCTCGAATCCAGCCCTCGCGACCCGCATCGCGGCAGCCTACGGGTGCGAGCTGGGGAAGATAGAGATCAAGGACTTCGCCGACGGCGAGATCTACGTTCACTACGAGGAGTCGATCCGGGGATCGGACCTGTTCATCATCCAGAGCACCCATCCGCCGGCCGACCACTGGATGGAGCTCTTGCTGATGATCGACGCCGCGCGCCGGGCCTCCGCTGCACGGATCACCGCCGTCATCCCCTACTTCGGCTATGCGCGCCAGGAGCGCAAAGACCAGCCCCGGGTCTCGATTGCCGCCAAGCTCGTGGCCAACATGCTCGAGACCGCCGGCATCGACCGGGTGCTGACGATGGACCTGCACGCCTCCCAAATTCAGGGTTTCTTCGACGTGCCGGTGGATCATTTGTACGGGTCGGCGGTCTTCATCGACTACTTCCAGCGGTTCGATCTGTCGAACCTGGTGGTGGTGGCCCCCGACGTGGGCGGCATCAAGATGGCGCGGGCCTACTCGCGCCGGCTGGGCGCCGAACTGGCCCTGATCGACAAGCGCCGGCCCCGCCAGAACGTCGCCGAGGTGATGAACATCATCGGGGAGGTCAAAGGCAAGAACGTCCTCCTGATCGACGACATCATCGACACGGCGGGAACGCTCACGAGCGCCGCCGCCGCCCTGCGCCGGGCGGGTGCCCTGGAGATCATGGCGGCGTGTACCCACGCGCTGCTCTCGGGGCCGGCCTACGAACGTATTGAAAACTCGGAAATCAGCACCTTGATCGTGACCGATACCATCCCGCTGCGGCGCCCGTCGGATAGGATCAAGGTCGTCAGCGTGGCCGAGCATTTTGCCGACGCCATCAACCGGATCTACACCGACGACTCGGTCTCGACGCTGTTTATTCCGTGAGGGACCGCCGCGTCCCTCCGCATCCAACCACGCGTGATACCCATGGACGTTATTACCCTTGAAGCCAAGCCGCGCCCGGTGGGCGCCCGGACGGCCCGTACCCTCCGCCGCAACGGCCAGGTGCCGTGTATCCTCTACGGGCACAACGTCGAACCCGTCGCCTTCGCGGTGCCGGAGCTGGCCCTGCGCCCGCTCGTCCACACGGACGAGTTCCACCAGGTGGAGGTCCGGCTCGACGGCAAGACGTGGCGGTGCATCATGAAAGCCATCGACTTTCACCCGGTCACCGACCGGCCGGTGCACGCCGACTTTCAGGTGTTGCAGGCCGGGGAGAAGGTCACCGTCACCGTGCCGATCCAGTTTCACGGTACGCCCAAGGGGCAGAAGGACGGAGGCGTCCCGCGGGCGATCCTCCATGAGGTCGAGATCGTCTGTCTCCCGGAGGACATCCCCTCGCACATCGACGTGGACGTCTCCGGCCTGGGCATCGGCGACGTGTTGCACATCGGCGACCTGGATATGCCCGGGATCGAGTTTCACACGGCGCCCGAACAGACGATCTACCTGGTGACGGCGCCGCGCGTCGTCGCGGAAGGCGCGGCGGAAGAGGAGGTGCTCGGCGTTCCGGGCGAGGAGGCCGCCGAAGACGAGACGCCGGAGGCGGCCCCGGACGAGGAGGAAGAATAACCTGCCGCCTGCGCGTGCGGCCGGAGGTTTTTCCGGAAGCGTGAGGAGCCGTGCCTGTGCAGGCCGGGTTCCTTGCGCTTTCGCATGAAAGGGAGTGCTGCCCCGGGAGAAGGCCATGCCCCGTACCAGACGCTTGATCATCGGGCTGGGAAATCCGGGGGAGGCCTATGCCGGGACGCGGCACAACGTCGGCTTCATGGTGGCCGACGCCGTGGCCGAGAAGACCGGCCTCCGCCTCGAGCCGGCACGCGGGAACGTGCTCCTCGGGTGGGGGAGCTGGCGCGGCTGCCCCTTCGGGGTGGCCAAGCCGATGACCTACATGAACCTCAGCGGCCAGGCCGTGCAGGCCCTCGTGCGCCGCTTCGGCCTCGATCCCGGCGACCTCCTCGTCGTCTATGACGACCTGAACCTGCCCCCGGGCAAACTGCGCCTGCGCCCGGGCGGCAGCGCCGGCGGGCACAACGGCGTGCAGGACATCATCGACCGCCTCGGTACCGACGCCTTTCCCCGCCTGCGCCTCGGCATCGGCCATGACTTTCCGCGGGGCGGGCAGGTCGACTACGTGCTCGCCCCCTTCGATCCGGAACAGCAGCGCCTCATCGAGGAAGTGCTTCCCGTCGCCTGCGACGCCGCCCTCACCTTCGTCACCGACGGGCTCACCACGGCCATGAACCGCTTCAACCGGCGGTGAGCCGCTCCTTCACCCTTCACATGCCGGCCGGCGGTTGAATAATGCGTTAAGGCTGTCAATAATGCGTTAAGTATTAACCATAGCGGCGTTGCGTGCAATATTTTTAGCGGCTCCTCCGTGACTCCGGCGAGGGTGGCTGTACATCCGATGCCTGTGGCGAGCGGGGGCGTGTAGCAGCTTCTGGAGGGGGAACGACGGTGACCGGCCGGCTCCCTCTTTGTGTTTTCGGCCCTGCCGGCCGAACCTCCGGGAATCCATCATCAACGCACTGAGACGGATCCATTTCCATGAATACAGACCTGATCACCTATCTGGTGCCCGTTGCCGGGTTGATTGCGCTGGGGTATGCCTTTCTCCGGACCCGCTGGATCAACCGGCAGGAACCGGGTACCGACACCATGCAGGAGATCGCCGCGGCCATCGCCGAAGGGGCCAGGGCTTTTCTGCGGCGCGAGTACCGGGTGCTGGCCGTGTTCGTCCTGGTCGTGGCCGCGCTGCTGGTTTTCGCCAACCTGGGCAACCCGGAGTCCTCGCCGCTGGTGGCGGTCTCCTTCGTGGCCGGTGCGCTCTGCTCGGCAACGGCCGGCTTCATCGGCATGAGCGTGGCGACCCGGGCCAACGTCCGCACGACGAACGCCGCCCGGACGGGGCTGGGGCCGGCGCTCAACGTTGCCTTCTCCGGCGGGCTGGTGATGGGCCTGTGCGTCGTCGGCCTCGGCGTGCTCGGCCTCGGCGTGCTCTTTGTCGTCTACAACAGCCTCTACGGCGACCTCTGGGACTTCAGCCGCGTCATCAACGTCATCTCGGGCTTCTCGCTGGGAGCCTCCTCCATTGCCCTCTTCGCCCGCGTCGGCGGCGGCATCTACACGAAGGCCGCCGACGTGGGGGCCGACCTGGCCGGCAAGGTGTATGAAGGCATCCCGGAAGACGACCCCCGCAACCCGGCCACCATCGCCGACAACGTGGGCGACAACGTGGGCGACGTGGCCGGCATGGGCGCCGACCTCTTCGAGAGCTACGTCGGCTCGATCATCGGAACGATGGTGCTCGGCGCGGCCTTCCTCTCGGTCCCGGCCATGGAAAGCGAGGGCGTCGGGCCGCTCTCGGCCGTGCTGCTGCCGCTGGTGCTGGCCGGCATTGGTATCCTCGTCTCCATCGGCGGCTCCTTCTTCGTGAAGGTGAAGGAAGGGGGCAACCCGCAGAAAGGGCTCAACACGGGTGAGTTCGGCGCGGCGGGCCTCATGGCCGTCCTCTCCTACTTCATCATCGACTGGATGCTGCCCGCCGAGTGGACGCATAGCAGCCCCATCAGCCCGTTCTCGGAGTACTCGTCGATGGGGGTCTTCTGGGCCGTGCTCATCGGGCTGGCCGCCGGCACGCTCATCGGGCTCGTCACGGAATACTATACCTCCACACACACGAAGCCCACGCTCGATATTGCCCGGCAGAGCGTCACCGGGGCGGCGACGAACATCATCGCCGGCCTGGGCGTCGGGATGTTCTCGACCGGCATCCCCGCGGTGATCCTGGCCCTGGGCATCATCGGAGCCTACGCCTTCGCCGGGCTCTACGGCATCGCCATCGCGGCCGTCGGGATGCTCTCCGTGACGGGCATCCAGCTGGCCGTCGACGCCTACGGGCCGATCTCGGACAACGCCGGCGGCATCGCCGAGATGTCGCACCTGCCGCCCGAGGTCCGCGAGCGGACCGACAAGCTCGACGCCGTCGGTAACACGACCGCCGCCATCGGCAAGGGGTTCGCCATCGGCTCGGCCGCGCTGACGGCCCTTGGCCTCTTTGCGGCCTTCATGCAGCAGGCCCGCATCGAGCGGATCGACGTCTCGCAGCCGACGATCCTGGCCGGACTGCTCATCGGGGCCATGCTGCCTTACGTCTTCAGCGCCATGGCGATGGCTGCCGTGGGCCGCGCCGCCGCCGACATGATCAAGGAGGTGGGCCGCCAGTTCAGCGAGATCGTCGGCCTGCGTGAAGGGAAAGCCAAGGCCGAGTATGCCCGGTGCGTGGACATCTCGACGAAGGCCGCCATCCGGGAGATGGTCGCCCCCGGCCTGCTGGCCCTCGTGGTGCCGGTCACCATCGGTTTCATCTCGAAGGACATGCTCGGCGGCCTGCTGGCAGGCGTGACCGTCTCGGGCGTGCTCATGGCCCTCTTTCAGGCCAACGCCGGCGGTGCCTGGGACAACGCCAAGAAGCGCATCGAGGCCGGCCTCACCCTCGACGGGCAGACCTACGGCAAGGGCAGCGACGCCCACAAGGCGGCCGTGGTCGGTGATACCGTGGGCGACCCGCTCAAGGACACCAGCGGCCCGAGCCTCAACATCCTGCTGAAGCTCATCGCCGTCGTGGCTCTCGTCATTGCCCCGCTGATTGCCTGAGGGCCCGGGCACGACACGTTTCGGACGAGGCGCCGTCCCGCGGGGGCGGCGCCTCGTTTGTTCTGCGGCCAGGCGGTGCCCCCACGCCGGGTACATACGGGCCGGGCCTGCACCGCACGTGATGGCCTGCCGCCGGCCGTTCATAAAACGCGGCGTGCCGTTCGTGGCGGCACCGTCCCCTTTACCTTGCCTGCAGGATTAGGGCTTCTTACCTTCGAAGGTTCACGATCCGTCTTCTCGATTCAGGAGTTTTCATGATCGCTTCTCATTGCCTGGTCACCCGCTCGAACGCAGGGCGGCTGCTTGCGGTGCTGGTACCCGCCCTGCTCCTCGGCGTGGTGCCGGTGCGGGCCCAGGAGGCGGGTGACGACCTGCCGCGGGTCACCCGCACCCATGCCATCACGAACGCCCGCATCGTGCAGGCGCCGGGCCGCGTCATCGAGCGGGGCACCGTGGTCATCCACGATGGGCTCATCGTGGCCGTCGGTACCGACGTCGAGATCCCCTTCGACGCCGAGCGCCTCCCGGGCGACTCGCTCGTCGTCTATGCCGGCTTCCTCGACGGCCTCTCGCATGTGGGCATCCCGAAGCCCAAAGCAGATCAGAACCGCGAACGCCCGGACGACCCGGGCAACCCGCCCGACGATTACGCCGGCATCCAGCCCCAGCAGGATGCCCGTACGATGCTCGAGCCCGGCGACAAGTCGGTCAAGGACCTGCGGGCGGCGGGCTTCGGGGCCGCCCTTACCGTGCCCCACGGCCGGATGCTCCCCGGCTCGGGCGCGCTCGTCCTGCTTCACGGCGACGACCCCGATGCAATGGTCCTGCGCGGCGATGTGGCCCTCTTCGCCCAGTTCCAGGGTGCTCTCGGCGTCTACCCCGCCACGCCCATGGGCGTCATGGCGAAGATGCGCCAGCTCTACCGCGAGGCCGAACGTCGCCGCCTGATCCAGCAGCGCTACGACACCGACCCCGCCGGCCTCGAACGGCCCCCCTACGACGACGTCCACTACGCCTTCTTCCCCGTCATCGAAGGCAAGAAGCCGGTCCTTTTCTACACGGATGAAGCCCTGGAAACGTACCGGGCGCTGCGCCTCCAGCGCGACCTCGGCTTCCCCCTGATGCTGGCCGGCCTCAAGCAGAGCTTCGACCAGATCGACGCCCTGAAGGAGGCCGGCGTGCCCCTTTTTCTCACGCTGGACCTGCCGAAAGAGCCGAAGAAGGAAGCGAAGGCCAAACAGGACTCGGTCGAGGCCGAGATGGCGGCGCAGTACGACCCCACGCTCCGCACGGCCACCTACCGCGACCTGGAGGCCGAGCGCCGTAACCTGGAGGCCCGCCAGCGGGAAAGCCGCGAACGCTACCTCAAGAACGCGGCAATGCTCCACGAGGCCGGCCTCCGCTTCGGCTTCTCGACGATGGACGTCAAGCCCGCCGACATCCACAAGAACCTGCGCCTGATGATCGAACACGGGCTGCCCGAGGACGCCGCCCTGGCCGCCCTCACCACCGATGCCGCCGCCCTGCTCGGCGTCTCGGCCATGCTCGGCACCGTCGAGCCCGGCAAGATCGCCAACCTGGTCGTCACCACGAAGCCCTATTTCGACAAGGACGCGAAGATCCGGTACGTCTTCGTCGACGGCGTCAAGTACGAATACGATACGAAGGAGAAAAAGGAAGCCTCCGGCAAAGAGCACCCAACCGAGCCCTCCAGCCCGGAACGCTAACGCTTCGCTGTGTCAAACGCTCAACCTTTTCAGACCGCGTTACGCGGCCCCAGAGCGCTCCTAGCCAGACGTCAGGTCTCATGAAAAAGCCAGCCTTCTTTCTCGGGTTCGCCCTGCTGATGGCGACGGCCGTCACGGCCCAGCCCCAAACCGGCAGCGTGCTGATCAAGAACGCCACCGTCCTCACCGTGACAAACGGCACCCTGGAGAACACCGACGTGCTCGTGCGCGACGGCAAGATTGCCCGTATCGGCCAGGGGCTCTCGGCACCGGGCGGCGTGGAAGTGGTCGATGCCACCGGCAAGTACGTCATGCCCGGCATCATCGACGCCCACGCGCACATCGCCCTGAGTGCCGTCAACGAGGCCACCGACCCCGTCACGGCCATGGTGACGATGGAAGACGTGGTCAACCCCTACCACATCGGCATCTACCGGGCGCTGGCCGGCGGCGTGACCACCTCGCACCTGATGCACGGCTCGGCCAACGTCATCGGGGGGCAAAACGAGACGATCAAGCACCGCTGGGGCTACACGAACCCGGACGACCTGCGGTTCGAGGGGGCACCCCGCACCATCAAGTTCGCCCTCGGCGAGAACCCCACGCGCGTACACGGCAACCGGGGCGGCGGCTCCGGCAAAGCCAAGGTGCCCGCCACCCGCATGGGCGTCGAGGCCGTCCTCCGCGACGCCTTTGAGCAGGGACTGCGCTACAAGGAGGCCTGGGAGCGGTATGAGGCCGAGCGCCGCCGCAACCCCCGCGCCGTCCCGCCCCCCTACGACCTGCGCCTCGAAACCCTCGCCGACATCCTGCGAGGCGACATCCTCGTCCACTGCCACAGCTACCGTGCCGACGAGATCCTGATGCTCCTGCGTGTGCTGAAGGACTACGGCATCGAGAAGGTCACCTTCCAGCACGCCAATGAGGCCTTCAAGGTGGCGCCCGAGCTGGCCGCCTTCGGCGCCTACGCCTCCGTCTTCTCCGACTGGTGGTCGTACAAGTTCGAGGTCTACTACTCGACGGCCTACAACGCCGCCATCCTGACGCGCAACGGCGTCGTCACGTCCGTCAACTCGGACTCGGGCGAGCTCAACCGGCATCTCTACCACGAGGCCGCCAAGAGCCAGCGCTACGGCGGCCTGACCGACGACGAAGCCCTGGCGCTCATCACCATCAACCCGGCCCGCCAGCTCGGCATCGACGACCGCGTCGGCTCCATCGAAGTCGGCAAGGACGCCGACCTGGTCGTCTTCGACGGGCACCCGCTCTCGGTCTATGCCATCCCCGTGATGACCTTCGTCGACGGCGTCCGCTACTTCGACCGCGAGCGCGACCCGGACGACATACGTCTCCACGTCGATCCCGAGGCCGCGGTCGACGCCAGCCGGTTCGTCACCGACGAGGACTGGCACGCGCTCGAAGCCACCGCCGGCTGGCTCTTCCAGTTCTGACCCGCCTCCGACCACGCGAACCCTTCCCTGCCATGAATCTGCTGCTCACGCTTGCGGTCGGGCTCCTGCTCCAGCTCCAGCCGACCGACGACGTGCCCAAGGGGTACCAGGGCACCTTTGCCATCACCAACGCCCGCATCGAAACCGTCGCCAACGGCACCATCGAACGGGGCACGGTCGTCATCCGGGGCGACCGGATCGAGGCCGTCGGCCCGGATGTGGCCGTCCCGGCCGGCGCCGAGGTCATCGACGGCACGGGTATGACCGTCTACCCGGGGATGATCGACAGCGGCACGCACCTGGGCCTGGCCGAGATCGGCGCCGTGGACGAGACGAACGACTATCGCGAGGTGGGCGACCTGAACCCGCAGATGGAGGCGCTCACGGCCGTCAACCCGAACTCGGTGCTGATCCCCGTCACCCGCGTCAGCGGCGTCACCACGGTCATCGCCGAGCCCTCGGGCGGGCTCTTCCCGGGCGTGGCGGCCCTCATCAACCTGGTCGGCTACACCCCGGAGCAGATGCACGCGGGCGGCGTGCGCCTGATGGTGCTCGAGTTTCCCACTACCGGCCGGCGCGGCTTCTTCGACCGCCGCTCGGACGAGGAGATCGAGAAGGCCGCCGAGAAAGCCCTGAAGAAGCTCAACGACATCTGGGACCGCGCCGTCCTCTATGCGAAGATCGACTCGGCCTATCATGCAGCAAAGAACCCGCCGCGTAAGCCCGAGCATGTGCCCGAGATGGAGGCCCTGCTGCCGGTCGTGCGCGGCGAGATGCCGTTGATGATCAAGGTGAACCGGGAGAAGGACATCCTCAACGCGATCGAATGGGTGAAGGAGCGGGGCCTCAAGAACGTCGTCTTCAGCGAGGTGGCCGAGGGATGGCGCGTGGCGGACAAGCTCGCCGAGGCGGGCATCCCCTGCCTGGTGGGGCCGGTGCTCTCCATCCCCACGCGGGATTCCGACCGCTACGACAAGGCCTACGCCAACGCCGGGCTGATGCAGCAGGCAGGCGTGAAGGTGGCCCTGCGCACGGGGGAGGCGGAGAACGTGCGTAACCTGCCCTTCAACGCGGGCTTCGCCGCCGCGTACGGGATGGGCCGTGAAGAAGCCCTGCGCGCCGTGACCCTCAACGCCGCCGAAATCTTCGGCATCGCGGGCGATTACGGCTCCATTGAGCCGGGCAAGAAAGCCAACCTGTTCGTGGCCGACGGCGACCCCTTCGAGCCGAAGACGCAGGTTCATCACGTCTTCATCGACGGCTTCCGCATCCCGATGACGAACCGGCAGATCGAGCTCTACAGGGAGTTCCTCCACCGCGACGAAGGCCGGCTCCAGCCCGTGGAGGTCCGCCCGGCGAGCAACTGACCGGGCTTCACACACGGCGCGACATGGCCGGGACGCTTCGCAGGCGGTGTTCGACGGCGGCCGTGCTCAGGTAGGCCAGGAGGGCGGCCGCCAGGGAGGTGACGTAGGGGTAGGGCGCGTCCACCACATACGCCCCGCCGATCCATACGGCCACGCCGGTCACGAGGGCCGCCAGGGCGCTCCAGGCGCCGCCGATGCGCGTGAACAGCCCGGTGACGATCACCACGAAGAGGCCCGCGCTCCCGAAGGCGGACGCCTCCTCGACCAGCGCATAGACGCCGTCGGCGTAGAGCGCCATCACATAGGCCACCAGGCCGAAGACGACCACGCCGCCCCGGGCCAGCAGCACCTTGCCGCGTTCCGAGAACGCCGGCCGTAGCGGCACGATGAGGTTGTGCGAGACGAGGGAAGAGGCCACCAGCAGCGCGCTGTCCACCGTCGAAAGGATGGCCGAGACGAGCGCGCCGGCGAAGAGGGTGTAGAGGGCCACCGGCAGGTAGCGCCCGGCCAGCAGCGGCAGGAGCTGATCGGGGTGTTCGAGGCCGGGCAAGAGCGTGGTGCCGAGCAGCCCCATCGTCACGGGGATGAGGCCGACGGCCAGGTAGAGCCCGCCCGCGACGAAGGCCGAGCGCCGGGCCACCCGCGGCGAGCGGGCGGCGATGACGCGGGCGACCAGTTCCGCCGCCAGCACCGAGCCGCACACCGGGATCGCCCAGCCTTCGACGACGGCCAGCCAGGGCGTCTCCGGCCCGCCGAAGAGCCGCAGCCGCGCCGGGTCGACGGCGGCCAGCGCCTCGAAGCCGGTATCCCGCCACACCATGACGAAGAGCACGACGAGGCCCGTCATCAGGGCGATTCCCTGCACGAGGTCGGTCCACGCATCGGCCAGCAGCCCGCCGAAGACGGTGTAGGCGACGACCACCAGGGCCGCCAGCGTGATCGTGAAGGTGATCTCCAGCCCGGAAGCCGCGGCGAGCACCTGTCCGAAGGCCCGGACCTGGGCGGCCGCCCACAGCAGGGAGGTCGGCACCATGAGCACGACGGCCAGGCGCTCCACGCCCGCCGTGTACCGCTGCCGGAAGAAGTCGGCCAGCGTGGTGAGCTTGCGCCGCCAGAGGGGGACGGCGAAGACGGCCCCCATCAACAGGATGCACAGGCCATAGCCGAACGGGTCGGCCGTGCCGCCGGCGAGCCCGTCCACGTAGATCGAACCTGCCGCGCCGATGCACGTCTCGGCCCCGAACCACGTGGCAAAGATGGTGAAGATGGACAGGCCGTACCCCAGGCTGCGCCCGGCCACCAGGTAGTCGGCTTCGGTGCGGATCCGCCGCGCCACGTACGCGCCGATGCCGAGCTGGGCCAGCACGTAGAGACCGATGCCGAACAGGACGGGGTTCAACGCACCAGGATGTGGCTTACGGCGATGAGCCGGTCGGTGTGCAGAGAGAGGTCGGAAAAGTATACGAACACGCTGTAGAGATTTTCCAGCCGGGGCGTGGCACCGGTTTGCGCCCGGCGGATGCGGCCGTCCGAGACCACGTAGCGGTATTCATACCGTCCCTGTTTCAGCAGCACGCGGCCTTCGTAACGCCGTCGTTCCGGGACCCATTCGAGGCGGTGTTGCGGGTCTACGGCAAAGCCGTTGAAGCTGCCCGAGAGGATCACGTCGCCTGCGACCGGCAGTTCGTCCGGCGGGACGTAGGCGAAGCGTGCCTCGACGTACTCGGCCTGCAGGCCCGGTTCGGCCAGCCCGCGCACGGCGGCATCGACTACGATCTGGCCGTTGAGCAGCGGATCGAGCCCGGAGCCGGCGAAGCGGGCATAGTCCGGCTCGATGAAGACCTTGAACGGGATCGAAGTCAGGTCCGTCCGTTCGATGCGGCCGCCGACGCGGAGGTCGCCGAGGTCCACGAAGTAATCGGCCACGGCGGGTTCGAAGGCCGTCCCGGGCGGCAGGAAGAACTGGAGGGCCGGTTGATCGGCCAGCATGGGCCGGTCGGAGCAGCGGGCCGCGTCGAGCTGTCCGTTCCGGACGAAGCAGGTCGTATAGTTGAAGGCGTTGCTCTGCAGGGCGGGCGGAGGGGTGAAGCGGGCCACCGGTTGCACGGCCGGATAGGCGAAGCCGGAGAGCATCACGTTGTCGAGCTCGACGTCGACGGGGGTGGCCTGTTCGGAGACGAAGAAGACCCGTTCGAAGAGCACCTCGTCTTCCATTCCCTGCTCGGTGACCCGGAGGATATAGTTGCCGCTGATTTTGAACTCGATGCTCCGGTTGGGGAAACGATAGCGGTAGTGGGTGTAGGGAATGCCAGTGTTCTGTGAAGGCTGGTAGTCGAGGAGGTCGTCCCGCTGGAAGGAATCCAGGTATTCGGTGGGGGAGAGGTCGCGACGCCAGGTGCGGTTGGCGTGGTAGAAATAGACGGAGAGGGGGCGTCCGCGTGTCTCCAGCAGGTCGAAGGCGACGGTGATGGTCTGGTTCGATCCCAGGGTGATGATGGGCAGGGCCTGTTCGTCGCCGGTGCGATATACCTGGATGGTGCGCACGGTTTCGGCGGCCGGTGCCAGGTTGCCGTGCGGGCTCGGGGTCAGGTCGTCCCGGGTGTGCGCCTCCTCCGGGGGTTCCCGTCGGGCCTCGTTTTCCTGCCGGCGGTCGCCGGTTTTCTCGCTGCCGGCACACCCGATCATCAGTACCGCCAGGATCAGGCTGTACCGGCACAGGCGATGGTTCATGGTTTTTTCGGGATCGTTTCGGGGAAAGGGCCCCGGGTCGGCGCGAAAACCCGTCCCGGCTGTGTTGCCCGCCATTGCACCCGGTCGGCGAAGTCGGCCAGTCGTGCGGCGGCATTCAGGTCGCCGGCGGCGCGGAAGGCCCGGGCGGCCTGCCGGGCTGTTTCGGCGGCGGCCTGCAGGTGGCCGGCGCGGTGCGCGAGGTGGGCCAGCCAGACCTGGTGCTGCCGCCGGAGGAGCGCGCAGCGGGCCGGCGTCGAGGCGGGGATGCGGTCGGGAGGCGTTGTACGCAGCAGGGCGGCCGCCTGTTCGTACCGGCCGCTTTCTGCCCAGCGAAGCGCCGCCAGGATCCCTGCTGCCGGAATTGCTCCGCGATATTCCTCCAGCCGCGCCGCCTGCGTGGCGGCTGAATCCGGCGAGGTTAAGATTCGGACAAGGGCAGGGTGCGGGGCAAGGGATTTCCGAATGACCACCAGCGCGGCCGCTTCGTGGGCGTAGGACGGCAAGGCCTGCAGGGCTGTCTCATAACGGGCCTTCGCCCGGGCCGTGTCGCCCAGCAGGGTGTGGGCGTCGCCGAGGTGGCGTGCCAGCGCGGGCAGACGGGGCAGGGCGGCGAGCGTGTCCAGCCGGGCGACGACGGTGCCGGCGGCGCGCCGTGCCAGCTGGAGGGTGGCCCAGGCGTCGAGGGCCGGGGGGTAGGCCGGCTGCCGGGCCAGCGCCGCCTCCAGCCGGGCGAGCGCCTGCGCCGTGTCCCCCCGTGCCAGGGCCTGTATCCCTTCACGGGTGTGCCGCACGTGGAACGGCACGTGGTGGGGACACACCTTCTCAAAAAGCGACGGCACGGCGAAACGCCGCTCGGCCAGCGGGGCCGCCGCCCGGGACACCACCGGCATGGCCAGCAGGTATGCCTGCCACTCTTGGGCCAGCACCCGCGCCGGCTTTCCGTAGACCGCCTCGAAGTTTGCCCGGGCGTAGACCTGCCGAAAAGCCGCTGCCCCGTAGGTATCGATCAGGTAGCGCACGAACGAGCCCATGGTGGTGTAGGAGACGGCGCTGCGGCCTGTCCAGAAACCCAGCGGGGAAAGGCGGGGGGCCAGGGTTTCCGCCAGCGCGAGCGCACCGGGGTTGCCGCCCGTGCGCCGGAGTGCCGCCGAGAGGACCTGTTCGTGGGGGGTGGGCAGGCCGTCCGGCGGCTCCATGGCCACGGCAAAGCCCTCCACCAGTCCCACCGACAGCGAGGCCCGCAGCCCGGGCAACCCGAACGACCGGGAGAAGACATGCGCCAGCTCATGCGGAAAGGCCGTTTCGAACTCGTCCAGGAGCACATGGGTCTGCGGACGTGCCAGCCACACCGGCGCCACGTTCGTGCGGCGGGCACCCGTCAGGCGCGCCTTCGTCTCCGGGTCGGGATAGAGGTAGCTCGCGATGCGCTCCGGCACCTCCACCCCCAGGCGTTCGGCGAGCCGGGCATACCGGTATTCGTGCACCTCCGCCAGCCGGGCCAGTTCGTCTTCCGTCAGAGAGGCAGGGTCATAATAGAGATCGAAGTGCGTCGTGCGGTATACCCCGCCCAGGGCGCGTTGCAGCACCTGCCCGGTCGTGTTGATCCCCAGGGGGCCGGCGAACAGGTAGCCCAGCCCGAGGAGCAGGGCGAGCCCCCCGGCGACGACCCCGTGCGGGAAGCCGTCGTCCGGCAGCCGGCCCCGCCGCACCCGCAGCGCCCGGCCCGTCACCAGCAGCAGCCCGGCCCAGCAGAGCGACAGTGCGCGGAAGGCAAAGAGGCCGGAGCGGATCGCCAGTTCCTCATCGTAGAGGGGACCCAGGATGCCTCCGAAGACATGGTTGTACACGTAGAACTGCGGGTGCAGTCCCAGGTCGTAAAGCGGCGTCAGCACGGCCACCCCCAGCCCGGCGAGCACGAATACCAGCCGCTTCCGGCGCAGGTGCGTGCTGCTTACCGTGTAGGCGAGCGCTACCGCCAGCACCACGCTCACGACCGGAAACAGCACAAAAAACAGCAATCCCGTCGCATAATCGCAGTTAGGCACCCACAGAAGCGTCAGCGTCAGCAGGGCCCAGGGGACGGCGAGTGCCGCCAAGTGCCCGCCCAGCACCCGCCGCACCGGCGCCCCTTCCTCGAACCAGCCGACCGCCGACAGCCCGGCGACGAAGAAGCCTGCCAGCGCCACCACCGCCGCCGACTCGACGTGCAGCAGGTTGAACAGCGGGATCGGCCATAGCGCCACCCCCAGGCCCCCATAAATCCCCAGTACCGGCCTCAGCCGGCGCTGCACGTCGTCCGGTACGCGCATCGCTTTCCCGCATGCAGAGGTGGACTGCCTGTGGCGTCGGGCGTGGCGAACGACAGCCCTGCCATAGGCAACACGCAATACGCGCTACCTTCCGGCAAGGTGCTCAGAGCAGGGCATACGAGATCCCGACCGCCAGCACCTCTTTCAACTGGAACCGGTCGCTCAGGTCCTTGTCCAGCAGGGCCACGAACTCGAAGTTCACCTGAAGCCAGGCATTCACCTTCATGTTGACCAGGTTTTCCCAGAGAAAGTCCGGCGTTTCCGGCTTGTTGAAGGAGGCAAAAAGCCCGAGGGTCGATTTGTAGCGCACGTTTTTGAACACCTCCCGGTTCAGTTCCGAGACCGCCTCCATGCCCAGTTCGAACCGCACGGCGTCGGCCGGGTCGACGCCATAGAGCACCCGCAGCCGCTCGATCAGCACGATGGTCTCTTTGGCCGCCACGCCGATGCGCTGCGTGAACCAGTGGTTGGGGTCGTAGGTCAACCCGATCGACTGCTGCAGGATGGCCGGGCTGAAGAAGTCCGAAACCTTGACGGGTGGTTTGCGCGGCGCTCCCACCGGGTTTTTTTCAAAGATCGGGTCTTTGTCGAAGTTGAACCCCTCTGCAAACTGCGTGCGGATGGAAGCCGCCACCGTGGGACTGAAGAGGCTGAAGAAGCCTTCCCCCTGGTAGGAGAGGTTGGAAGCCAGCCGGATGACATCCTCGGCTTTGCGGAAGTCGAGCGTGTCCTGCTTGACGACGCCGATCGTCAGCCGGAGGGTGTGTTTCTGGGCCCACCGCCCGTTCGTCCGCCGGGCCTCTCCGTTGAGCCCCGTACTGAGCGCCAGCGAGTTGACCCCGCCCCCCTGCCAGTTGTTGAAGCCTGCCTGGGTGGCCGAAAGGGTGGCGATCAGGTCGGTTTTCCAGCTCCGGGACGTGTCGGGCTTTTGCGCCGGTTGCCCGCGTGCCGGCAACAGCGTCATACCCAGTATCAACATCCAGAGTGTTCGTTGCACCATGAACCTTTTCTGATGTGTACTCCTGTTTCGACGGAAAGCCGTGCGTGGCACAGGGGTGCGTTCGCCAGGCGGACCGGAGGGGGCGGGAGGCTGCTCCGATCGGATGGAGCCGAAAGGTAACACCACAAAAAAGGCCGTGCGGTACTCCGGCACGGCCTTTTTTGTCAAAAAACCGGGAAGGTTGCTTCAGGCGTCCTGGTTTTTGCGCTCCTGGATGTCGACACGGATGTCCTGCGCCATCTGCTTCAGTTCCTGCATGGCTTTGCGCACGCGTGTTCCGGCCGCCTTGTTGCCCTTCTCATAGAACTTGTGGAAGTCGGCTTCCAGGCTTGCCACGAAGTCGCGCAGTTGCTCGAATTTACCCATGTGTATGTCCTCCTGAGGTTTTGGGTGATAGCTGGCCAAGACGATGTGAGGGATTCAAAGCCGGTGGCTTTGCTCAAAAGCGGGAAAAACATACTGCACAGAAACGCGGCTGTCAAGCAAATTGCCCGCATTTCGGCCTGAAATCCCATTTTTATCGGGCGGTGTGGCGCACGCGGGTGCCCTGCAGCCCTTCGCGGTGCACGAAACCGACGGGGCTGGTGAGCCAGACCTCGGCGGCGGTTTCGACGAGGGTGCGTACCGGTGCGGGGTCGGCGACCACGCCGGTGGCTTCGAGTTCGGCGGCCGGCAGCACATCGCGGAGGCGTCCCTGCTCGACGACGCCGGGGCGGTTGGTTCGGGTGAAAAACACGATTCGGAGCGGTTCGTCGGCCAGTTGCCGGGTCAGGGCTTCGACGGCGAGGAGGAGCGGCACCTCGCCACCGGCCGCCTGTGCCGCGATTACGGGCACGGCCCGGCGGCGGGCCAGGTCGCGCACCCAGCGGGCACCCGGGGCCGTGACGCTTCCGTCGGCATCGCGCCGCAGCAGGCCCCGGTCCGATCCCTGCAGGCCGACAGCCGGCACCCCGGCGTCGGTCAGGAGCCCGACGATGCGGTGCGTTTCCATGCGGAGGAGGCGTTCGACGAGGTCCGGCGGAGGCGGTTCGTCGTCCGCAAAGCGCCCTTCGGCTTCAAGCCAGCTCTGGAGCCGGTTCCCGCTGCCGTGGACGAGGAGGGTGTGAGGCATGCGGGGGCCGGCGCCGGCGAGTGCCCGGCCCAGCCCCTGCCAGAACAGCGGGTTGGCCTGGTGTTCCGGGTCGATGTAGAGTACGTGGAGGGGCAGCCTCGTCACAAGCAATCCCGGAGAGGTGGAGGAGCAAACGTTTCGGCTCAGGTCATGAACGCTACCTGCCCTGCCGGGTTGCAAGCCGGGGGTGTTCGGTTGCCGTCGTCAGGGGGTCCGGCCTGCCTGTGGTGCGACGGTCCCGTCCGGGTACGGGCTGCGGCCACCGGCCTCCCGATCGGGGGGGGTGAGGTAGGACCGTATGGCCTGCCGGGCGCGCTCGAAGCGGGCGAAGACGGTTTCGAGGTGTTGCGCCAGCCATTCGGCCGATTCGTACCCGGCACCGGCTTCAAGCTGTTCACAGGCTCGGGCCAGTTCCTCGGCGCCGCACGTTCCGCTGCTGGATTTGAGCGTATGCGCCAATCGTTCGAGGGCTTTCCGGTCAGCCTGTTCGAGGGCTTCCCGCATGGCGGCGAGCTGTTGGGGGGTTTCTTCCAGGTAGCTGGAGAGCACCTCCCGGATGAAGTCCACATCGTGCCCGGTGGCTTCCTGCAGCCGGTCCAGGTTCAGCACGTTGCCGGTTGCGGGTGCGTGCCGAGTGGCGGCGTGGGCCACCGGGGGGACGTCGGCTGCTGGTTCGGCCTTACGTTGCACGACGGTTTCGGCCCGTACCAGGGCATCACGCAGCGCCTCGACCCGCACCGGCTTGCTGATGTAGTCGTCCATGCCGGCCTCCAGGCAGAGCTGCTGGTCCTGCCGGGTGGCGTTGGCCGTGATGGCAATGATCTGCGGCTGCCGGTCCGGGGCATAGTCGGTCCGGATACGCCGGGTGGCTTCCAGCCCGTCCATTTCCGGCATCTGCACGTCCATCAGGATGACGTCGTAGGGGGAGCGTTTGAAAGCGTCGAGCACCTCCAGCCCGTTGGCCACGGTGTCCGCGCGGTAGCCCATCCGTTTCAGAAACTGCTGGATCACCTTCTGGTTGACGAGGTTGTCCTCGGCCAGCAGGATCCGCAGCGACCGGGCTTCTCCGGAGCCAAACGGATCGTCCTGTTGTGCTGTGACGATCTCCTGGTGCGGATCGAGGGCCCGGCAGAGCACCTCCAGCAGGCGTTTTTGTTTGATGGGTTTCGTGAGCCAGGCCACCAGGCCCATCGCCGGGGTGTCGGCACGCTGGCCCATCGAGCTGAGGATGACGAGCGGCAGGTTGTGCGTGGCGGGTCGCAGGCGCAGGGCCCGGGCCAGCATTAGCCCGTCCATTTCCGGCATCTGCATGTCCAGCAGCGCGACGTCGAACGTTTCACCGGCGTCGAGGCGGGCCAGGGCGGCGGCGGCCGAGGCCACCGCCTCGACGTGCATCCCCCACCGGGCCAGTTGCAACGTCAGCATGCGGCGGTTGACCGGGTGGTCGTCCACGACCAGCGCCCGTCGTCCGGCCACCTGTGTGGGGCACGGCGGCGGCTCCGCCGGCCGGATCGCCTCCAGCACCACCGTGAAGTGGAAGGTGGAACCGGCGCCTTCTTCGCTCTCGACCCAGATGGTGCCGCCCATGAGCTCGACCAGGCGCTTGCTGATGGCCAGGCCGAGCCCCGTGCCGCCGTAGCGCCGCGTGGTGGAGGCGTCGACCTGGCTGAAGGACTGAAACAGCCGGTCGATCCGGTCGGCGGGGATGCCGATGCCCGTGTCGCGCACGGCGGTGTGCACCCGGTAACGTCCTTCGCCCAGCGGTTCGGCATCGAGGTGGACGCTCACCTCCCCCGCGTCGGTGAACTTGACGGCGTTCGAGAGCAGGTTGGTGAGGATCTGGCGCAGGCGGGTCATGTCGCCGCGGACGGTCACCGGAACACCTTCTTCGATCACGTAGGCCAGTTCGAGCCGTTTCTCCACGGCTTTCGTTGCCACCAGGTCCAGCGCTTCCTCGACCACCTCGTGCAGCGCGAAGTCCTGTTCCTCCAGCTCGATCTTGCCCGCTTCGATCTTGGAGAAGTCGAGGATGTCCTGGATGATGGCCAGCAGCGTGTTGCCGCTGTTGCGGATGACCTCGACGAACTCTTTCTGCTCGGGGGTCAGCTTCGTGTCGAGCAGCAGGCTGGTCATGCCGATGACGCCGTTCATCGGGGTGCGGATCTCGTGGCTCATGTTGGCCAGGAACTCGCTCTTGGCCCGGGCCGCCTCGAGGGCCGCCTCCCGTGCCGCCACCAGCTCCTCTTCGAGGGCCTTGCGCTCGGTGATATCTGTGTCTATGATGACCAGCTTCGTGACTGTCCCCTGGTCGTCGGTGATGGGGCTGAGCGTGGAGGAGACCCAGATCTCCGTGCCGTCCGGTCGGTGCAGCTTCGATTCGAACACGCTGGAGGCCTGCTCTTCCACAGCCCGGCGGATCGCCTCCTCCAGCGCCGGGTTCCTGTAGATGTCCCGGAGGTTCTCGCCGATCTTCTGCCGGAGTGTCTCGAGCGTATAGCCCGAGGCGCGTGTCAGGGCTTCGTTCACCCATTCGACGCGTCCCGTGGTATCGGCGATGATGACGACGTTTTGCGTCTCCCGCACCACGAGCGAGAGGAGCTTCAGCTTCTCGTTGGCCGCTTCGACTTTTTCCTTTTCCTGCTGGAGCTCTTTCGTGCGGGCAACGACCATGGCTTCGAGGTGTTGCCGGCTCTGCCGCAGGTTGCGTTCGCGGGCGACGATGAGGCCATAGGCGCCGCCGACGCCCAGCAGCGCCATCAGCAGGTAGAACCAGCCCGTCTGCCAGAAGGGTGGGGTGATCACGAAGCTGAATGTCGCCGGCACCTCGTTCCAGACCCCGCTGCCGTTGACGGCGCGGACGCGGAACGTATAGGCTCCCGGCGGCAGGTTGGCGTAGGTGGCCGAGGTCTCATGGGTGATCGGGGTCCAGGCCTCGTCAGCTCCGACGAGCTGGTACTGGTAGGCTACCTCGCGCGGCTGGGTGAGGTTGATACCCACGTAATCGAACGTGACAGAGTTCTTGTTGTAGGGCAGGCGCAGGCCAGCCGGCAACGAGGTGCCCGGCTGCACCCCTTCGGCATAGGGGGCCCAGCTCACCTGACCAAAGAACAGGCGTACGTCCGTGATCAGAATGTGGGGCGGGTACGGGTTTTCCAGCCGCTGCCCCGGCGTGTACCGGATGACGCCTTTGACGGTGCCGAACCAGAGTTGTCCCTTGCGGTCGCGCAGCACCGAGCCGGCGTTGCACTCGCGCCCGACGAACCCCTCGGCGACGCCGTAATGCTCCAGCACCACCTCGCCGGTGCCAGCGTACTGGTCCAGGTCGAGCCGCGTCAGGCCCTGATTGGTGCAGAACCACAGGTGCCCCTGCGGCCCGCGTACCATGCTCATGATGTGGTCGTCGACGAGGCCGTCTTCGAGTGAGATCGGGCGGAAGAAGGGTCCACCGGGGCGGCTGGGCGGGATGAAGTGGGCCAGTCCCCCGCCATAGGTACCCAGCCAGAGCCCTCCGCGTCCGTCCGGCCGGATGGCGCTCACGTCGTTGCCAGGTAACCCGTCGTCCGTGGTATAGGTAGTGAAGCGGCCGTCGGCATAGTGGGCCAGTCCCTGGCGGGTGCCGATCCAGAGCGTGCCGTCCTCGGCCAGGTAGAGCGCGTTGACAGATTGGGCGGGGAGGCCGTCTTCCTCCGTGAACGATGTCAGGTGTCCCTGTGCGTACCGGTAGAGCCCGGCGTTGCCCGTGCCAATCCACAGCGTTCCCCGGTCGTCCCCGGCCAGGGCCCAGACGCTGGCCTGCAGCCCGGGCAGTTGCCGGAAGCGGTGCCCGTCGTAGCGGGTCAGCCCGGCGCCCGTTCCCAGCCAGAGCGTTCCCGAGGCATCTTCGAAGAGGGCAAAGACGGTGTTGTCGGTGAGGCCGTCGGCCGTCGTGAAGGTGGTGAACGCCTGCCCGTCGAAGCGGGAGACCCCGCTCCCGCTCGTGCCGAACCAGATATGCCCGTGCCGGTCTTCGAGGATCGCCCAGGTGCCGTCCTCGGCCAGGCCGTGTTCGCTGTTGAAGAGCAGGAAAGGGGAAGGGGAGAACCGGGCCAGGCCCATCCCGTCGATGCCGATCCAGAGGTTACCCTCCCGATCCTCGTGGAGCGACATGACGGGTTTGGCCAGGCCGTTCTCCCGTCCGAAAGAGGTGATCGCATCGCCTTCGATGCGGAAGAGACCCTGGCTCGTCCCGACCCACAGGCGGTCCCGTCGATCGACCCACAGCGCGCTGATGCGCAGCTCGGCGAACAGGTCCGGCCGGAAGGCGGTGAGGGACGTCCCGTCGTAGACGGCCAGGCCCTTGCCGGTAGCCATCCATATCCGTCCGCTGCGGTCGTGGGCCAGCGCGTGCACCGATGCGTGCGGCAGCCCGTCCGCTTCCGTGAAACAGGCCAGCCCCGCCGCGTCGTAGCGGCAGACGCCGGCCGGCGTCCCGATCCAGACGGTCTGGCCGGCCTCCAGCAGCGCCAGGGCCTTCTCGTCTGGTAACCCGTCTACCGGCATGACGGCGGTGGTATCATCCGGAACCCACCGCACGACTCCCTCCGTCTCGGTGGCGAACCACACGGTGCCGGACCGGTCTATGAGCACGGCGTAGACGCGCTGCGGGGCGATGCCCAGATCCACGTCGGTAAACGCACGCCCGTCGTATCGGCTCACGCCCTGGCCGGTGGCAAGCCAGAGCCGGCCTGCGGCATCCTCCACGATGTCGTAGATGAGGCCGGAAGGGAGACCGTCCCGTTTGGAGAAGTTGGTGAAGACACGCCCGTCGAACCGGCTCAGCCCGCCTCCGAACGTGCCGATCCAGAGGTAGCCGTTCCGGCTCTGGTGCATGGTGATGGGTTGCGACTGCGCCAGCCCATCCTCGATGGAGTAGATGTCGAACTGGTAACGCTGCGCCTGGGCCGGCTGAAACATCCCGGCCAGCAGCAGGCCGAGGCAGCCGAACCGGCACAGCGCTCTCACAACGCGCATGATCTCCTTCCTGGCGACTGGGTAGGTAAGGGGGGACCGGAGGCTACCCGCTCACGGAAAAAAGCACGCCGCAGGGGAAAACTTGACCGCCTTTTCCCGCTTTTCCCGTTGCTTCCGGTCGTCACCGGGGGCAAACAACAATCACGCCCGGTTCGTTCTGAGCCGGCCGTGAAGACCGTGCACAAGATATCCACACCGGTGGACTTGTCGCTCCGTGTTTTGGATTTTTGACTTCCGCTGTCAGGTTCCGGGCTTCACGTTTGGAATAGGCGGAACCTGCCACCCGCAATGCCACCCGCCATTCGAATTTCTCTGTCCGCATGCGCGAATTCAGCCATCTCCACTGTCACACGCAGTACTCGTTGCTCGACGGGGCGGCGCGCATCAGCACGTTGCTGGAAAAGGCCGCCGCGCTGGAGATGCCGGCCGTCGCCATCACGGACCATGGCAACCTGTTCGGCGTGCCCGAATTCTACACGGCGGCCAGAAAGCTCGGGGTACAACCCATCATCGGGTGCGAGTTCTACATCACCCCCGCGGGCATGGCCGACAAGAGCGACCGCACCCGCTACCACCAGGTGCTGCTCGCCAAGAACCTGGAGGGCTACCGCAACCTGATCCGCCTCTCCTCGCTTTCCTACACCGAGGGCTACTACTACAAGCCCCGCATCGACAAGGCGACGCTGCGGCGGCACAGCGAAGGGCTCATCGCCACCACGTGTTGCCTTCAGGGCGAGGTGCTGCAGACCATCCTGCACCGGGGCGAGGAGGAAGCCCGCCGCGTCTTCGAGGAATACCTGGACATTTTCGGCGAGGACTATTACATCGAGATCCAGGATCACAACATCGCCGATCAGAAGAAGTGCAACGCCGTGCTATTGCGCTGGGCCCGGGAGTACGGCGTCAAGGTCGTCGCCACGAACGACGTGCACTACGTGGAGGAGGAAGACGCCGCCGCGCAGGACGTGCTGCTGTGCCTGCAGACGGGCAAGGACCTCTACGACCCGAACCGGATGCGCTTCGAAGGCACCCAGTTCTACTTCAAGACGGCCGCCGAGATGGAGGCCGCGCTGGCCGACCTGGAGCCGGCGGTGCGCACCGAGGCCCTCGTCACCACGAACGAGATCGCCGACAAGTGCAGGCTGGAGCTGCCGATGGGCCAGCTCCTGATGCCGCACTACCCCATCCCGCCCGCCTTCGGCGACGACATGAACGCCTACCTGCGGCACCTCGTCTTCGAGGGGGCCCGGCGGCGCTACCCCGAGATGCCGCAAACGGTCGTCGAGCGGCTCAACCACGAGCTGGCGATCATCGAAAAGATGGGCTTCGCCGGCTACTTCCTCATCGTGCAGGACTTCACCACGGCCGCCCGGAAGCTGGGCGTCTCGGTGGGGCCGGGGCGCGGCTCGGCCGCCGGCAGCGCCGTGGCCTACTGCCTGGGCATCACCAACATCGACCCGCTCAAATACGACCTCCTCTTCGAGCGCTTCCTCAACCCCGAGCGCGTCTCGATGCCCGACATCGACATCGACTTCGACGACCGCGGCCGCGGCCGGGTCATCGACTACGTGGTGCAGAAGTACGGGCGCGAGAACGTCTGCCAGATCATCACCTTCGGCACGATGGGCGCCCGCTCGGTCATCCGCGACGTGGCCCGGGTGCTGGGCATCCCCCTCGCCGAGGCCGACCGCATCGCCAAGCTCATCCCCGAGGGGCCCAAGGTGACGCTCGAGACGGCCCTGAACGAGGTGCCCGAGTTCCGCAACCTGCAGAACGACCCCAACCCGCAGATCCGCAAGCTGCTCCACTACGCGCGCGTGCTCGAAGGCTCGGCCCGCCACACGGGCGTGCACGCCGCCGGCGTCATCATCGCCCCCGGTAAGGTGAGCGAGTACGTGCCCGTGGCCGTGGCCAAAGGCAAGTCCGGAAACGACGACGTCATGACCACCCAGTACGACGGCAAGTGGGTGGAGTCGTTCGGGCTGCTGAAGATGGACTTCCTCGGCCTCAAGACGCTCACCGTCCTGAACGACGCCCTGGCGCTGATCAGGGAAAACCACGGCGTCGAGATCGACCTGGATCGGATCCCGCTCGACGACCCCGAGACGTTCGCGCTCTTTCAGCGGGGCGACACGGTCGCCATCTTCCAGTTCGAATCCTCGGGCATGCGCGAGTGGCTGCGCAAGCTGCGGCCGACGAACATCGACGACCTGATCGCGATGAACGCTCTCTACCGGCCCGGCCCGATGGACCTGATCCCCAACTACATCGACCGCAAGCACGGCCGCGAGAAGGTGGAGTACCCCCACCCGATGCTCGAAGAGATCCTCAAGCCCACCTTCGGCATCCCGGTCTACCAGGAGCAGGTGATGCAGATGGCCCAGGTGATGGGCGGCTACACGCTGGGACAAGCCGACATTCTGCGGCGCTGCGTCACAGGCGACACCCTGGTCGTCGATGCCGACACCGGCGAGCGCGTCCGCGTCGATGCCGTCCGTCCCGGCATGCGGCTGCTTTCGCTGGATGACACTTACCGGCTCGTTCCCGTACCCGTGGCCAAGCGGTTCGACAACGGGGTGCAACCGGTCCTGCGGGTTCGCACCCGCAGCGGCCGCTGCCTGCACCTGACCGCCGAGCACCCGCTCCTGACGGTTCGCGGCTGGCGGCACCTCGCCGATCTCGCTGTCGGAGACGCCATTGCCGTCCCCGCTCGTCTTCCGGTCTCCGGCACGCTCGCCCCGTCTCCCGAGCGCATCAAGGTGCTGGCCTATCTCATCGGAGACGGATGCACCCGCCAGTCCAACGGCCTTCCACAGGCCTACTTTTACAATTCGGACCCCGAACTCCTCAACGACTTCTCGGAGGCCGTGCATGCGCTCGGCAGTAGCACGAAGCGCTACGTGCACACCACCACCGGCGTCGTAACGATTTGTTGCAAAGGCAAGAAAGGTTACAACCCCGTGGTGGACCTTGTCCGTGCCACCGGGCTGGCCCACCGGGCCGAGCACAAGCGCATCCCGGAGGAAGTCTTCGGCTATACGAACGACGCGCTACGGCTCTTCCTGGGCTGTCTGTGGAGCACGGACGGCTCCGTCGAAAGGAAGCGGCTGTCTTACAGCTCGTCCAGCCTCGCGCTGATCGACGATCTGGCGCACCTCCTGCTCCGGCTGGGCATCGTCACGATGCGCCGCAGCCGAACGACGTCCCACCGGCCCAACCATGAGTTGCTCATCACGGATCAGCGGGATGTACGGCGGTTCGCCGAGATGCTGGGGCCGTTCCTGTGCACGTCGAAGCGCCGGCGTCTCGAAGGGCTCCTGGCACGGGTGCATACCCGCTCCCGCAACCAGTCGATCTACAACGTCCCGGCCGAGGTGGGCTTTCTCGTCAGGACCGCCAAGCAAGCCAGCGGCTTGAGCTGGCGCGAGGCGGGCGAGGCCGTCGGCGTCGAGGGCCATGACCTGTCGGGCGGCCTCAACCTCCGCACCCCTCGGCGGGCCCTGAGCCGCCACCGCGTACGAACGCTCGGGGAAGCGTTCGAATCCCCCGCCCTGCGCCATCTGGCCGACAACGACGTGCTGTGGGACCCCATCGTCGAGATCACCCCGGTGGGTGAACGACGGGTCTACGACCTGGCCGTCCCGCCCTTCGCCAACTTCGTGGCCGCCGACGTGGTGATCCACAACTCGATGGGCAAGAAGAAGAAGGAGGAGATGGACAAGCAGCGCGTCATCTTCGTCAACGGCGCAAAGGAGCGGGGGGTGGACGAGCAGACGGCGAACGAGGTCTTCGACATGATGGCCAAGTTCGCGGGTTATGGTTTCAACCGCTCACATGCGGCCGCCTATTCCATCGTCGCCTACCAGACGGCCTATCTGAAGGCGCACTACCCGGCCGAGTTCATGGCGGCGGCGATGACGAACGAGATGGGGGACACGAAGAAGCTGGCGGTGGTGCTGGAGGAGGCCCGGCACCTGGGGCTGGAGATGCTGCCCCCCTCGATCAACCACAGCGAAGCCCACTTCACGGTCGAGCAGGGCAAGATCCGCTTCGGGCTGGGGGCCATCAAAGGCGTGGGGCTGGGCGCCATCGAAGCCATCCTGAAGGTCCGCCGGAAATACGGTCCCTTCACGACGATCTTCGGCCTGGTCAAGCACCTGGACCTGCGGGCCGTGAACAAGAAGGCGCTCGAGAGCCTGGCCCGCGCCGGCGCGCTGGACGACCTCGAAGGGCACCGCGCCCAGCTCGTCGAAGCGGTGGATGCGGCCGTGCAGTATGCGCAGAAGGTGCAGGCGGACCGGGCCGCCGGGCAGAGCTCCCTCTTCGGCGCCACCACCGGGGACGGCCTGGCGCTCGAACCCAACCTGCCCGTCGTCGAGCCCTGGCCCCGGGCGCGCCTGCTGAAGGAAGAGCGCGAGCTCATCGGCTTCTACGTCTCGGGCCACCCGCTCGAAGCCTACGCCGCCGAGGCCCGTGCCTTCGCCACCGCCGAGATCGGTCGTCTGGAGACCCCCGCCGAGGGTGACGCCGAATCCGAGCCGGCCGGGACACCCGGCCGCAACGGCTATGACGCACGCCCCCGCCACAGCTTCTGCGGCATCATCACCGACGTGCAGCAGCGCACCACCAAAAACGGCAAACCCATCGTCTTCGCCCAGTTCGAGGACTTCACCGGGCAGGCCGAGCTGCTCTGCTTCGCGTCCCAGTTCGACCGCCTCCGGCACTACCTGAAGGTCGACGAGGTGGTGCTCGTGCGTGGCAGCGTCGAGACCCGCGGCGGCAGCGTCAAGATCATCCTCGACGACGTCTGGCCCATGTGGAAGGTGCGCGAGCAGCTCGTCAGGGCCATCGTCCTGCGCGTGCACCTGGACCGAACCGCCCCCGCCACCATGCAGCAACTGCAGGCGCTCTGCGAAACGTACCGTGGCGGTACCTGCAAGCTCTACTTCGAAGTCGAGGCCGACGACCTGCCCCGGCCCCAGCGCATCCACAGCCGCAAGTACGTCCTGGATCCGGCTCCCGAGCTCATGCAGGGCATCAACCGCCTCTTCGGCGCCCAGAACATCGTCCTCGAGGGCGAAACGTGACCCGCTTTCACCAGCCCCCGCCATCCCCATGGCCGTTCGCGAAATCCTACGCCTGGGCAACCCGCGCCTGTACGAGCCCTGCGCCCCTGTGACCTCCGGCGAGCGTGAAGCGCTGCGCGCCGTGGTGGCCGACCTGCACGACACCCTGATGGACTTCCGCGCCCGGTACGGCGCCGGGCGGGCCATCGCCGCTCCGCAGATCGGCGTCATGAAACGCCTCGTCTATATGCACATCGACGCACCGGTGGTCTTCGTCAACCCCGTCCTGGACCGGCTCAGCGACGAGACCTTCGAGCTGTGGGACGACTGCATGAGCTTCCCCGAGTTGCTCGTGCGGGTGCGCCGCCACCGCCGCTGCCGCGTCACCTTCCTCGACCTGGAAGGGCGCGAGCACGCCTGGGACCTCGAAGACGATCTCGCCGAACTCCTCCAGCACGAGTGTGACCACCTCGACGGCGTCCTGGCCGTGGCGCGGGCCGTCGACGCGCAGGCGTTCGCCCTGCGAACCGAGTGGCGCTTTCTCACGCTTCCCGAACGGCTCCGTCCCTGAGAGGGCCCCTCAGGCTACCCCTCGATCTCCCGCAGTTCGTCCGGGTCGCGGGTCAGCAGGCCCTGCTTTTTGAAATAGATCATGGTCGTTTCCAGGGTGCCGTGGCGCATGCGGCGGCGCACCTCTTCGAGGCTCATACCGTCGTTGAGCCAGATGAGGGCAGCCGTGTGGGTGAGGCTGTGCGGTGTGACGCCGCGCCGCTTGACGCCCGCCGTCTTCAGGTAGCCGTTGATGCGGCTGCGGACGGAGCGGGTGTTCAGGCGCTGTCCCTCGGACCGGCGCCCGTGTGAGACGAAGAGCGGGTCCTCGGGCCGGATGCGCCCCCGTGCATCCAGGTAGAGCCGGATGGCGTCCATCACCGGCGGATCGATGGGTACCTGCTGGTCCTTGATGGTGTGTCCCTTGCCCTGCACCCGGAGAAACCATCCCAGTAGCGTTTGCTCCAGGTCCTGTACGTCCGCCCGCACGATCTCGATCTCGCTCAGCCCGGCGAAGAGCATCATGTAGATGATGGCCCGGTCGCGTTTGCCGAGCCGGGTCGTCGTGTCGACGGCTTCGAGCAGGGCGTCGATCTCCGTCTTCGTCAGCACGGAGCGGGAATGGGTCGTCGGGCGCCGGTTGCCTTTGACGGAACGTGCCGGGTTCTCGGCCAGCAGGCCAATGTCCACCAGGTACTGGCAGAACCGCCGGAGAGCCGTCAGGTACGTCGAGACCGACACCTGATGCAGGCCCCGGGTCTGCATCAGATACTTCTTGTAAGCTTTCACCCCGTCGACGGTGAAGCGAAAGCCCCCGTGCCGCTTCTGCAGGGCAAACCACCGCTCGAACTCGTGCAACGAACGGCGGTAGGTGCCCACCGTCTCGGGACTCTTGTTCTTCAGGTATTCGCGCAGGAAATCCTGGATGCGGCGCTGCAACTCGGTGAGGCTCAGCTCCAGGAGCGGCTGGTCGGAGGGGGGAGGCGGCATGGGGCCGGGCGGCAGGTTCGTGCTGACGGCAAAGGGACGACGCGGTCGGGGCGCCGTGTGCCTTTAATCAAGGGCCTGGGCCGGACTTTGTCAATAACGGCCTTCAAAAGCCCGGCCGGTGCCGGCCGGTGTAGCGGAGGTCCTGTTATTGAGGTCATGACAGCCCTTAGCGAACCGGACCCACCGCGTAGCCGCGGATCTGGACGCGTTGCGCGTCCCGCCGGCCCGGACTCTCCGGTGGGCCAGGGGGCGCACCCGTGAAGGGTGCGGCTACATCGCGCTGCACAAGGACGCCTTCAATAGCATGGACCAACGCTATATGCCGTCAGAGCTCCATGTTCGGGTCGAACGATTCGAGGACCGAGACGACCTTTTGCAGGAAGGAAGCCCCCATCGCGCCGTCGATGATGCGGTGGTCGTAGGAGAGCGACAGGTACATCATGTGACGCACGGCGATGATGTCCCCCAGGTCCGGGTCTTCGATGACGACCGGGCGCTTCTTGATGGCGCCCGTCGCCAGGATGGCCACCTGCGGCTGGTTGATGATGGGCGTGCCCATGATGGAGCCGAGCGAGCCGATGTTGGTGACGGTGAACGTTCCACCCTGCAGCTCGTCCGGCTGGAGCTGCTTGTTCCGGGCGCGCTCGGCCAGGTCGGCGGCGGCGCGGGCCAGCCCGGCGATATTCAGGTGGCCGGCGTTGCGGATGACCGGCGCCAGCAACCCGGTCTTGCCGATGGCCACGGCGATGCCGATGTGGTAGTCGTACTTGACGAGGATGCGTTTCTCCTCGACCGAGGCGTTGAGCAGCGGGTGCTCGCGCAGGGCTTCCACGGCGGCCTTCACGAAGAAAGGGGTGAAGGTGAGCTTGACGCCCTCACGCCGCTCGAAAGCCTCTTTCTGCCGCTCGCGCAGCCGGACCAGGTTGGTCACGTCGGCCTCGGCGAAGGAGGTGACGTGGGCCGAGGTCGCCTTCGAGCGGACCATGTGCTCGGCGATGATCTGCCGCATGCGGTCCATCTCGATGATCTCGACCCGTCCCGATGCCTCGCCCGCGGCGACGGGAGCCGGGCGCTTCGGGGGTGCAGGCGGGCGTTCCGGGGCCTCGGCCGGGCGTTCCGGGGCCTCGGCCGGGCGCTGTTTCCGCTGCTCCAGGTAGGCCAGCACGTCTTGCTTCGTCACCCGTCCCTCGCGGCCGGAGCCGGGGATGGAGGCCAGTTCCTGCATCGTGAGGCCTTCCTTCTCGGCGATGGAGCGCACGAGCGGCGAGAAGAAGCGTCCGCCGGCCTCGCGCGGGATCGGCTTGCCGGCTTCCACGGGAGCCTGTGCGGCGCCGTCGCCCGAGGCCGCGACGTCGTGCGCCGGGGCCGGCTCGGACGGTGCGGCCTTCGAGGTTGCCTCCGGGGCCGGCGGCCGCCCGGGGGACGGTGCGGTGGCCGCCTCCGTGGCGATGACGGCCAGCTTCGTGCCCACCTCCACCGTTTCACCCTCGCCGACGAGGATTTCTTTGAGCACGCCCGAGGCGGGGCTGGGGACCTCGGTGTCCACCTTGTCGGTGCCGATCTCGAGCAGGGGTTCGTCGGCTTCCACCCGGTCTCCGGGCCGTTTGTGCCATTCGAGCACCGTTCCCTCGGTGATGCTCTCGCCCATCTTGGGCATGACCACCTCCACCTCGTCGCCGCCCGGCGGGGCGGGGGCTGCGGCCCGTTCCGGTGGGGCGGCTGCCGCCTCCGCCTCCGGCTCCGGTTCCGGTGCTGCCTCGGGCTCCGGCGCCGTGGGCGCGGCTTCCTCCTCACCGCCGGCCTCCACGTCGGTCTCGAGGAGGGCGATGACCGTGCCCACCTCCACCGTTTCGCCCTCGCCGACGAGGATTTCTTTGAGCACGCCCGAGGCGGGGCTGGGGACCTCGGTGTCCACCTTGTCGGTGCCGATCTCGAGCAGGGGTTCGTCGGCTTCCACCCGGTCTCCGGGCCGTTTGTGCCATTCGAGCACCGTTCCCTCGGTGATGCTCTCGCCCATCTTGGGCATCGTGACCTCGACCTTCGCCATGCTATGCTTCACGGTAAATCGTTTGCGCAGTTCGGGTCCCGGCCGCAGACGGTTTCGTTCGGGGAGCGCCGCCGTTTCGAGGTCTCGCCCGGCCCGGTGAGGCGCCGGTGTCCGCGAAACCGGTCAGGCACGGGGCTTCAAATATACGGAAACGGCCGGCCATCATGCAGCGGGCCCGAAGCGCTTCCGGCGGATTCTCCGGCGCCACGGCGCAATTCAACAAAAGTTGAGACGGACCGCCGGGCCGGAGGGTGAGGCCGCGCCGGGGCGCAACGTTCGGCGACCGCCCCGGACGGGCGCTCAGGCGGCCAGCACCTGGAGGATGGTTTCTTCCAGGACGCGCTTGTTGAAGGGTTTGCTCAGGTAGCCGTCGAAGCCGGAGCGGAGGAAGTGTTCGCGGTCGCCGGGGAGGGCATAGGCCGTCACGGCGATGACGGGCACGTCGGTGTAGCCCGGCACCCGGCGCAACTCCTGCAGCACCTCGACGCCCGTGCGGGCACGCCCCAGGTTGATGTCCATCAGCACGATGTCGAAGACGCGCTCGCGGGCGCGGGCCAGCGCGCGCTCCTCGTCTTCGGCGGTGACCACGTCATACTGCGGCCCCAGGAAGCGCCGGATGAGCACGTGCATGTCCGGGTTGTCTTCGATGGCGAGCACGCTCGCCTGCCGGTCCGGGGCCGGTTCGGGCGGGACGGCCTCGCCGGGCTGCGGGGCAGGGGTGGCGGTCGGGAACGAGACGACGAAGGTGCTGCCCTTGCCTTTGGTGCTTTCCACGCGGATTTCGCCCTGCAGCAGGGTCACCAGTTTCTGGGTGATGGCCAGGCCCAGGCCCGTACCCTCGAAAGGCCGGTCGATACCCATGTTTTCCTGTTTGAAGGCTTCGAAGAGATGGGGGATGAAGGAGGGATGGATGCCGATGCCGGTGTCCTGGATGCGGATCTCCAGCCGGCCCTCGCGGGCGTCGAGGCCGACGATCACTTCGCCCTGCTCGGTGAATTTGACGGCGTTGTCGATCAGGTTGTTCAGGATGCGACCGAGGCAGGCCCGGTCGAGTTCGGCGATGAGTTCGCCGGTATCGGCCTGGAGGGTGAGGCGGAGACCTTTGCGGCGGGCGGCGGGTTCGTGGGCCGTGAGGACCTCCGCCACCTCTTCGATCACGTTGAGGGGGCGCAGGTCGAGCTTGAGGGTGCCCGATTCCAGCATGGCCAGGTCGAGCACGGCGTTGAGCGTGTGGAGCAGACGCTGGCCGCTCTGTTCGATCAGGTGCACGAACTCCTGGTGGGCCTCGTCCACTTCGGCGGCCAGGATGGAGGAGAAGCCGATGATGGCGGTGAGCGGCGTCCGGATCTCATGGCTCATGTTGGTCAGGAAGGCCGTCTTGAGCCGGTTCATCTCCTCGGCTTTCTCCTTGGCGGCAATCAGTTCCGCCTCGAACCGTTTCCGGTCGCTGACGTCGCGGGCGATGCCGAAAGAGCCCACGAGGCGACCGTTCTGCAGGTCGGGCTGGGTGGTCAGTTCGGCCACCAGATAGCTGCCGGATCGCGTTCGGATGCGCAGTTCGTACGGGGCCGGTCGTTCGCCGTGCAGGATGCGTTCGAAGGCCTCACGGGCCAGGGGGAGGTCGTCGGGGTGGACGAGCTCGAAGAACAGCCGGTCGATCCAGGCTTCGACCGGGAAGCCGGTGTAGGTTTCGAAGGCCGGGTTGAGGGAGGTGATGCGGCCCTCCTTCGAGACGGTGTAGATGACGTCGCGGGCGCTTTCGACCAGGGTGCGGTAGCGCTCCTCGCTCGTGCGGAGGCGTTCCTCGGCCCGTTTCCGGTCGATGGCCGTCGTCAGCACGTTGGCGACGGCCTGGAGGAAGTGGAGGTCGTCCCGGCTGAAGGAACCCGGTTCCCGGCTGTAGACGCCCAGGATGCCATACGGCTCGGTTGCGGCCGGGATCAGCACGTTCATGCCGCTGACGACGTCGTGCTGTCGAAGCAGGGGCGGGATGCCGGAAGCGGGTAGGGAAGGCAGGTGCTCGATGAAGACCGGCTCGGTCGAAGCCAGGGGGAAGCAGGCCTCGGCCCCGGCCGAGAGGCGCACGGTCGTATGCCCGACCAGCCCGGGCGCCCAGCCCACCCCGGCCCGCAGGAACAGAGCCTTGCCGCCGTGCCGGAATTCGAGGACGTGGCACAGCTCGAGGCCGAGGGTCTGAGCCACCAGCACCGTGGTTTCCTGCAGCAGGGTATCCAGGGCGGTGCCGGCCAGGGCCCGCTGCCCGAGCTCGACGACGACGGCCTGCTGCCGGATGCGCGCTTTCAGCCGGGCTTCGGCCTGTTCGCGCTCGCGGTGCAGCCTTTGCCGCTCCATGATCGCCCGGATGGTGTACGGGAGCCGCTGCAGGTGCTGCGGTGTCTTGAGCACGTAGTCGGTCCCTCCGCGTTTCATCGCCTCGGCGGCTATGTCTTCGGAATCCGCCTCCGTCACGAGCACGACCGGCAGCTCGGGATCGCAGGACCGCACCGCGTCCAGCACCTGCAACCCCGCGCGCTTCAGGAGGTTGAGGTCCGTGAGGACCAGGTCGTAGGCCTGCTCCTTCAGGCGCTGCTCGAGTTCCGCCACGGCCGTCGCCTCGGTGACGCGGAACCCGCCGTGTTCGACTTCCAGAAGGTGGCGAATCCGCTCCCGGTCGCACTTCGAGTCGGCGACGTAGAGGACGTGCCGGAGGCCGGCTGTCGGTACGGCGGAGGGGGAGGGAACGCTATGCGATTCGACGGAGGGCATACTGCGCGTCAGGGACGGGCCGGAATATTCTGTGAAAGGTATCTCGAAACGAGAAACCCCGGACGGGGAAAACTTCCCCTTTTTCCGTGGGATTTTTTCCCATTCAGACGGGCGGCCTCCCGGGCTTTGCGGGGGCTGAAGCCAACAAAGGCGTGGGGGTGCGTGCAGGGGGGTGCACCTTCGGAGACAGCTTGCTATCTTTCGGGAACAGGCTCCACGGATGCCTTTGCTATCGTCTGTTCTCGAGTGTGTTTAAGCCACCGATGTTCGATTTCCCCGGCGGTGCTCGCCCTGTTGCCGGTTTCGTGGTGCTGCTGAGCCTGCTGCCGCCTTTCTGCCTTCCGTCGCTCATGTCCTTGATCTCGCCGGTTGCGTCGCCTGCCTTCGATGTACAGGGGCACCGGGGGGCGCGTGGGTTGATGCCGGAGAATACGATCCCGGCCTTTCTCAAGGCCCTCGAGCTGGGCGTGACGACGCTGGAGATGGATGTGGTCATCTCGGCGGATTCGCAGGTGGTCGTCTCGCACGAGCCCTGGTTTTCCGGCCTCATCTGCTCGCTGCCCTCGGGCGAGCCGGTGCCGCTGTCCGGGGAACGCTCCTACCGCATCTATGCGATGCCGTATGCGGAGGTCGCCCGCTTCGATTGCGGCAGCCGCGGCCACCCGAACTTTCCGGAGCAACGGCGGATGAAGGCGGCCAAGCCGTTGCTGCGGGAGGTGATCGCCGCGGCCGAAGCCTACACGCAGGCACATGGTCTGCCGCCGGTACAGTACAACATCGAGACGAAGTCGACGCCGGAGGGCGACGGCCACTTCCATCCGCCGCCGGACGTCTTCACCCGTTTGCTGTACGAGGTGGTGAAGGAGGCCGGCATCGCGGACCGCACCATCCTGCAATCGTTCGACGTGCGGACGCTCCAGTATGCCCGGGCGGCGGGTTTGCCGCTGCGCCTGGCTCTGCTCGTGGAAGCCCGGGGTGATCCGGGGCTGGCGGCCAACCTGGCACGCCTCGGCTTCACACCGGACATTTACAGCCCCGACTTCCGCCTGGTCGACGAGGCCCTGGTCGAGGCCGTCCATGCCCGCGGCATGCAACTCATCCCGTGGACGGTCAACGACGTCGAGGCCATGCGCCGCCTCAAAGCCCTCGGCGTCGACGGCCTCATCACCGACTACCCGGACCGCGCCCGCTTCCTGCTCGAGGCAGACCGGTAGCCGCCCGTGTTACTTTGCGCCGGGTGAAGGCGTCTGTTAAGCCGGACGGTTTTGCCGGGGCAAGGCGCCGTCCCCGTGCAACCTGGTACGCGGAGGTGCGTGTCAGGCAGGCAGGTTTCGAAGGCGGGTTATCGGGAGCACCATGTACACGAGGATCGGGGGCTTGCTCTGTTTGTTGCTCTGCGGCGTGACGGCACGGGCGCAGGAGGCTTCCCTGAACGGTTTCGTCAAGGACGCCGCGACCGAGGAGACGTTGATCCTGGCCAACGTCGTGCTGGCGGGCACGCCGTACGGGGCGGCCACCAACAACGCCGGCTACTACACGCTGCCGAACCTGCCGCCCGGCACCTATACGGTCGTGGCGTCCTACATCGGCTACGAGACGTACCGGGCCGAGATCACGCTCGCGCCGGGCGAGGTGCGCCGGCTGGACATCGCGCTGCTGCCGGACGGGGTCCGTTTCTCGGAGATCGAGGTGACGGCCGAGCGCCTCGACGAGGAGGAGGTCCGGCGTGTCGGGGCGGCCCGGCTCAAAACCGACGTCATCAAGCAACTCCCGGCCGTGCTCGAGCCGGACGTCTTCCGCTCGCTCCAGCTCCTGCCCGGGGTCAAGGCGGCCTCGGACTATTCGAGCGGCCTCTACATCCGCGGCGGCAGCCCGGACCAGACGCTCATCCTCCTCGACCGCACTACAGTCTACAACCCCACGCACTTCTTCGGCTTTTTTTCCACCTTCAACCCGGATGCCATCAAGGACGTGCGCCTCTACAAGGGCGGCTACCCGGCCGAGTACGGCGGCCGCCTCGGCTCGGTGGTGGACATCTACAACAAGGACGGCAACCGCCGTGAGACGCGCGGCAGCGCCAGCCTGGGCCTGCTGGCCTCGCGGGCGCTCGTCGAAGGGCCCTACCGGCGGGGCTCGTGGATGCTGGCCGTGCGCCGCTCCACGCTCGAACCCCTGCTGGCCGTCCTCCGCGAGCAGGAGGTCGAGGGGATTCCCGAGGCGTTCTACTTCATCGACGTCAACGGCAAGCTCAACTTCGACGCCGGCCCGAACGACCGGCTCTCGCTGGCCTTCTACGCCGGGCAGGATGCGCTCCGCCTGCCCTTCCTCGATGACGCCCGGATCCGCCTCCTCTATGGCAACCGCACCGCCAGCGCCAACTGGACGCACCTCTTCTCGCCGCGCCTCTTCTCCAACTTCACCTTCACCGCTTCCCGGTACTTCAGCGAGCCGACGTTCGACATCGCCGGCACGCCCATCGAGCGGGTGAACACGGTGCACGACGTCTCGGCCAAAGGGGACCTCGAGTACGTCCCGAACGAACGCCATGCGCTGGAGGGAGGCTTCTGGACCGGGCTGCTCACCTTCCGCCTCCGGAACGCGTTCGACGGCGAGGTGACCCTCAACGAGCGCACGCGCACGCTCTACGGAGCCTTTTACCTGCAGGAGACCTACCGTCCCTCGCCCGCGTGGACGTTGCAGGGGGGGCTGCGGGCCAGCTACTTCGGCGAAGGGGCGTATCTCCGGCTGGAGCCGCGCTTCTCCATAGAGCACCGCCCGGTCGAGACCGTGCGCCTGCAGGCCGGCTACGGGCGCTACTACCAGTTCCTCACCCTCATCACGAGCCAGCTCTTCACCGGCTTCGACACCTGGCTGACGACGGGCGAGGGCGTGCCGCCCGCCTGGGGAGACCAGTTCGTCGCCGGGGTGAAGACGCGCCTCTCCGGCGGGGTCAACCTCGACGTCGAACTCTACTACCGCAACATGGAGGCCCTCTTCGAACTGGATCCGTTCCTGCCCGACCCCTCCGGCCTCGACTATGCCGACCTGTTTCAATTCGGCGACGGCTTTGCCTATGGCGCCGAGCTCTTTCTGGAGAAGCCGGAAGGACGCCTCAACGGATTCCTCGGCTACACCTACGGCGTCACGCGCCGGCGCTTCCCCAACCTGAACGGGGCCTCGTTCTTCCCGCCGAAGTACGACCGCACGCACGAGCTCAACGTGGTGCTGAACTTCGACCTGACGCGCTCGTGGCGCCTGACGGGGGTCTTCAACTACGCCACGGGCCAGGCCTATACCGAGCCCGGGGCCTGGTATCAACTCAACTCCAACGTCTTCGGCTCGCAGGTGCGGAACGTGTTCGTGAGCGAGTTCAACCAGGCCCGCCTGCCGGCCTACCACCGGCTCGACGTCGGAGCCAGCAAGCGCGGGCGCTTCTTCGGCTTTGCGGACTACGAATTGCAACTCCAGCTCCTCAACGCCTACAACCGCCGGAACGTCTGGTTCTATTTTTTCGAGGTGGAGGACGACACCATCGAGCGGGAAGAGGTGCCCCAGATTCCGGTGCCGTTGCCCAACCTCTCGTTCACGTTGCGGTTTTGAACGATCGACTTGCCATGACGCGGAAAGCAAGCACGATGCTGATGGCCGGCCTGTTGCCGGTACTGCTCGGGGCGTGTGATACGATGGAGGCACCGGTGTACCGGCCCGAAGTGGTCGTCGAGTCATACCAGGTGGCGGGGCAGGCCCTGCAACCCGTGCTGGTGAGCCGGACGGCCCCCCTCAACACGCCGTACGACTTCGCCGCGCAGGCCGTGGCCGGGGCGACGGTGAACGTGCACCTGCTGGATGAGGCCGGAAACGTGGAACACACGTTCCCCTACCGCGACCTTCCGGGCGAGGCGGGCGTTTACGTGCCCGAGGAGACGCACTTCGTCCGGCCGCTGCGGCGGTACCGGCTGGAGGTCGTCGTCCCGGAGACGGGCGACCGGGTGACGGCCGAGACGCTGGTGCCGGGCGACTTCGAGGTGGCCGCCGCGGGCCGGGACACGGTGGTCTATCAGGGCACCGAGCGGTTCGAGGTGGCCGTGACGCCGAGTCGTTATCCGGGGCGGCAGAGCTACTACGTCCTCTCCGTCGAGGCCCTCGATCCCCGCGTCGAACAACTCACTCCGCTCTACCGGGACTTCGTCGATCCGGACAACCTGGACCCGGATGAGCTGGAAAAGGAACTCCGGGACGTTACCGTCGTCGAGTCGCCGATCATTAACGAGAGCAGCTTCGACGTCAATCCGGACGGGACCGTGATGATACGCCTGCCCTGGCTGGCGGTGGCCTTCTACGGCCCGAACCGCATCCGGGCCAGCGCCCTCGACGACAACCTGTACGACTTTCTCCGCTCGCAGGGTGTGCAGCAGGGGGGCTCGACGCTCGCCCCGGGGGAGATCCCGAACGTGATCGAACACGTGGAGGGGGGGCGTGGCATCTTCGGCAGCTTTGCCCGCGTCACGTTCGACCTGTTCATTGCCCGCCCCGGCTCGTAGGGGCCCGGGCGGGATCCGGCAGGGGGGCGAACAGGGCCAGCAGTTCGGCGAGCATCATGGCCGTGGCGCCCCACACCTCGTAGCCGTTCACCGCGAAGAAAGGTACCTCCACGGCCTGCCCGTGCAGGAGCCGGGGGGCCCGCCGGCGTGTGGCGGGGTCGAGCAGGTGGGCCAGGGGCACGGCGAGCACGTCGGCCACCTCGGCGTCGTGCGGGCGCAGGGCGGGCCGGTGGCGGGTGATACCCACGAACGGATGGACGCAGAAACGGGAGGGGGGAATGTAGAGCGGGGTAAGGGGGCCGAGCACGTCGACGGCGTCCGGGGGCAGGCCCACCTCTTCGTGGGTTTCGCGGAGGGCGGTCTCACGCAGCGTCTCGCCGGGTTCGCGGCGCCCCCCGGGGAAGGAGACCTGGCCGGCGTGGTGGTTGAGGTGGCTACGGCGCACGGTCAGCAACACGGCCGGCGTGTCACGTCCGGTGCCGGGTACCTCGAGCGGGAAAAGGAGGACCAGCACGCCGGCCTCGCGGCAGCGTTTGCCCCGGACGTCGGCCAGCCGGGGATCCTGGCGATGGCGGGGAGCCATCGTGAGCTGCGCCGCCGTGCCGGGCAGCGGGCCGGCGAGGCGGGCACGCAATCGGGCGATATGTTCGTCGAAGGCGACAGACTGCATCCAGCCGCTTAAGCGCCCGATCGCGGCTCGGGTTCCGTCACCGCCCGGCGAGGTGAAAGTCGCTGTAGCGGGCTTCGAGCATGACGACGTCGGTGAAAAGGCGGCCGCGGCGAAAGTGCTGCCGGGTGCCTTCGAAGCGGCGCCATACGGGCAGGTCGAGTCCCTGAAAGCGTTCGTAGTGGTGCACGGCTTCCAGGGTGAGCCGCAGCGGCCGGTCGTTGCGTTGCTCGTAGTGCTGCAACAGCAGCCGGGTTCTGGCCAGCCGGTTCTCGGCCCGGGTGAACCAGAAGGTGACGCGGCGGACGGGATCTGCGGAACGGGCCGGCACCGCGTCGAAACGCCAGCAGGCGAGGCCGTCGATGGTGTCCGGGGTGGCTTCGCCGGTCACATCGAGCCGGTCGAGCAGCGAGGCCGGCAGGGTGAGCAGCCCGGTCAGATGGGCGATCTCCGGGTGGCCGGGCAGGTCCCAGGCGAGGCCGGTACTGTCGGCCGGCCACGCCGGTCTGCGCGGGCTCTCAGACTGCACGGAGAGGATCTCCCGCGTCCAGGTTTCCGTATCGGGTGTCCCGTGCACCACCGCTTCGACGGTCAGTTGCTGCATGCCCGCCGGGCTGCTGCTGCGACGTATGGCATGTTCCCGGAAGATGAGGCCGGGCATGTGCAGCGCCCGTTGCTGCTGCCCGGTCCGCCAAGATCGAAGCAATTCGACGGCCAGGGGCGGGGGCTGCGCCCGGAGGGAAAGAATCCGAGAGGAAACGGCGTTTAAGGCCAGCACCAGGACCAGGGTATGAAGGAGGGACCGAACCATTCGGGCATACGACAAGGGACCGAACAAAGCATTTTAGGCGGGAGCACGGCGGGGGTTGTTACGGAAATGTAGGCAATATGTACCGTTTTGCGAGGGGGGGCGGGTTTTTGCGCAGGCCGGGTACGCCCTCGTCGTGCCCCGGAATTATATTGATATACCGATCAAGTCAAAGCCGGGCCGGCCTCCGGCCCGGGAGGGTTCAACCATCCCGGCGTGTAGGCGCCGGAAAAGAGATGATGGGAATTATGGCGACACCGCAGATTCTGTTCGTAGAGGATGACGTCGAGTTGAGGGAACTGGTAGCCGGTCGTTTGCGCGAGACGGGTTACGAGGTCGTCACGGCGGCCACGGGCCCGGCGGCGCTGGCCTGCGTGGAAGAGCAGGTACCGGATCTGGTCCTGCTGGACATCATGCTACCCGAGCTCGACGGGCTGGAGGTCTGCCGCCGTCTGCGGGCGGCGCACCCGCTGCTCTACATCATCATGCTGACGGCCCGGAGTGATGAACTGGACCGGGTGGTCGGGCTTGAGGTGGGGGCGGACGATTACGTGACGAAACCGTTCAGCCTCCAGGAGCTCGTGGCCCGGGTGCGTGCGGCCCTGCGCCGCATCCGCCTGACCGAGGAGCACACGGCCCCGATGGAGGTCCAGGACGAGGAAGCCCCCCTGACCTTCGACGAACTGCACATCGACCCGGTACGTCGTGAGGTGCGGGTCGATGGGGAGCCGGTACACCTGACCGTGCGGGAGTTTGACCTCCTATTGTTCCTGGCACGTCACCCCGATCGCCCCTTTACCCGGATGCAACTGCTCGACAAGGTCTGGGACATCCAGTACGAGGGGTACGACCGCACGGTCGACTCCCATGTGCAGCGGCTGCGGGCCAAGATCGAACGCGACCCGAGCAACCCGCGCTTCGTGCGTACGGTCTGGGGCGTCGGGTACAAGTTTCAGTCGGAGCAGGAAGAAGAATGAGCAGGCGGCGGCAACTACGGCGGCCCGGTCGCCCCCCGCCGCGCTTCGGGTTCGGGCGGTCGGTGTTCTGGAAGGTGGCCGGTGTGCTGGTGGGGGTGCAGGTGGCAACCGGCCTGATGGCGGTGGCGCTGAGTGCCTACTTTGCCTACGACCGCAGTCTCGACCTGGCCGAGAACAGCCTGCGCTTGCGGCTCGACCATCTGGCCGAGGAGGTGGAGCGCCGGGCCTATCCGCTGGACGACGGCGTGCGCAATCTGCCGTTCGTGCTCCGGCAGGATCTCCACTACCGTTTCCCCGACCCCATCTTCCTGCTCGATCAGGAGGGCCGGCCGCTGCTGGCATTCCTTCCGGGGATCGACTCGCTGGCCCGCCTCGGCGGCACCGCGCCGCCGGCCGTGTCGCTGCCGGACGGCCTGGCCGACAGCCTGCAGGCCGGCAACGTGATGGTGCAGATGGAGGCGGACGAGTCCGGCGGCACGTGGGCGCTGACCCCGGTGTTCAACGCCGACGGGTATCTGGCGGGCGGGCTGCTCGTGTACCCGCTCACCCGCTCCATCGACCGCGAGCTCGCCGACACGCGGGCGGCCTTCGAACGGGCTCTGCGGGTCGTGTCGGCCCTGGCGGGGCTGATCGCTCTCATTCTGGGGGCCTTCTTCACCTGGCGGCTCGTGCGTCCCCTGCGCCACATGACCCGCCGCGTCGAACGGATCGGGGCGGGAGACTATGCGGCCCGGCTCGAGGTCCGGAGCGAGGATGAGTTTGGCCGGCTGGCGGCGGCCATCAACCACATGGCGGCCCAGGTGCAGGCCAGCATCGAACGCCTGCGGGCTACCGACCGGCTCCGGCGCGAGCTCATCGCCAACGTCGGGCATGACCTGCGCACGCCGCTGGCCGCCATGCTCGGCTACGTCGAGGAGGCGAAGCGTCACGTGGAGACCGGGCACCGGGACGCCGCCCGGGAGACGCTCGAGACGGCCGAGCGCCAGGGCCGCTACCTTGCCCGGCTCGTGGCCGATCTGTTCGAACTGAGTCTGCTCGACAGCGCCGTGCCGCCGTTGCGACGCGAGCCCATTCCCCTGGGCGAGCTCATCCATGATGCCGCCCGCAGTCACCGCGTCGCCTTCGCCCGGGAAGGCATCGCCTTCGAGCTGGTCGTGCCCGAGGCGCTGCCCGTGCTCGAAGGCGACGGAGTGCGCCTGCTCCGCCTGCTGGACAACCTCCTCTCCAACGCCCGTCGGCATACCCCACCCGGCGGCACGGTCTGGCTCCACGTCACCCTGGAGGACGGAGCCGTCTGTATCGAGGTGCGCGATACCGGTAGCGGCATGGCGCCCGAGGTGCTCGCCAACATCTTCGAACGCTATTACCGTGGCACCGACGCCCGCACCCGTGGAGACGGCACCGGGCTGGGCCTGCCCATTGCACGGGCCATCGCGCGCGCCCATGGAGGCGACCTTTCCGCGACCAGCACGCCCGGCGTCGGCAGCGTCTTCACGCTTCGCCTCCCCCTGCAGAAAGCCCGGGAAAAGGAGCGCGGAGGGCTTCGCCGGCACGAACCGAACCCCATCTGAACGCCCCGGCGCACGGGGCCGGCGGATCGGCCGGCGGCAAAGAAAAAACCCGGCCCGCCGGAGCGAGCCGGGAAGAGACGGCTTTCCGTTCCGAGGCCTCACCGGCCCTCACTTCACCTCGATGCGGCGCGGCTTGACTTCCTCGGCCTTGGGCACGCGGATCTCCAGCACGCCGTCCTTGTACGTGGCGCCGATTTTGCCTTCGTCTACGGCCTTCGGCAGGGTGAAGGAACGGTAGAAGTGGCCGAATTGCCGTTCGACACGCACGTAGTTCCGGTCTTTCTCCTGCGTTTCGAACTTGCGTTCTCCGCTCACGGTCAGCGTGCCGTCATGGAAGTTGATGTTCAGGTCTTCCTTCGACATGCCCGGCAGGTCCATATGGATCAGGTAGGCATCGTCCGTCTCCACCAGGTCGACGCGGGGCGTCCAGAGGGCCGCTTCCCGGGCGTCGGTGTCTTCGGAGCGGGCCGGGCTCAGGAAGGAGTCGAACAGGCGATCGAACTCACGCTGCAACAGACGCAGGTCTCGTGCGGGTGAGAAACGGGTCAGGTTCGTCATGGTGTGCCACCTCCTTGGTCGTTTGCAGTATTTCACATGTGTTCGAAGTGGTGTGCTTCGACCGTTTTCACCCGAAGAAGGCATCAAGCCGTATGCCGCCGTGCCGTTTCGGACACAACGTCAAGGTTTTTCCGGGTTTCCTTAGAAATTCTGTCGAGGTCTCGGCAATAGTGGCAAGGCCTGCCGGGGCAAGCTGGCAGGCACGGGGGGCGGAAGGCAGCGGGGGCTGACGGTGCGTCAGGTGGTGCAGGGAGCCGGCCCGATGCGGGCGGCCGCTTCGCCGAAGCCGATCCGGTAGCCGTCGCCCTGGGCCCATCCGGTCAGGATGACACGGTCGCCGTCGGCCAGGAAGGTGCGTGTTTCGCCGCCGGGCAGGTGGATCGGGCGGGTTCCGCCCCGGGTCAGTTCCAGCAGGCTGCCGTAGCTGTCTTCCGCCGGGCCGCTGATGGTACCCGAGGCCAGCAGGTCGCCGGGGCGGAGGTTGCACCCGTTCACGGTGTGGTGAGCCAGTTGCTGGCAGACGTTCCAGTACAGGTAGCGGAAGTTGGTGCGGCAGACCGTGTAGGGAGACGCCATGGTTGCGGTCTGCAGGGCCACTTCGAGGTGGATGTCGTAGGCCCGGTCTTCGTCCGAGCGGAGGTAGGGCAGGGGGAGGGGATCCTGCGGCGGCCCGGCGCAGCGGAACGGCTCCAGGGCGGCGGCGGGTACCACCCAGGGCGAGATCGTCGTGGCGAAGTTTTTGCCGAGGAACGGTCCCAGCGGTACGTATTCCCACTTCTGCAGGTCGCGGGCGCTCCAGTCGTTGACGAGGACGAAGCCAAAGAGATGGTCGGCGGCCTGCCGGATGGGGATGGGTTCGCCGAGCCGGTTGCCGGGTCCGACGAAGAACCCGACTTCGAGTTCGAAGTCGAGTTGCCGGGTGGGGCCGAAGCGGGGCGGGCCGTCGTCGGGCTTGCTTTGCCCGCAAGGGCGGCGCACCTCCACCCCGCTGACGACGATGGAACTGGCCCGCCCGTGGTAGGCGACCGGCAGGTGGTGCCAGTTCGGCATCAGGGCGTTCTCCCTGCCACGAAACAGCGTGCCGACGTTGGTGGCGTGCTCCCGGGAGGCGTAGAAGTCCGTGTAGTCTCCGATCTCGGCGGGCAGGAGAAGTTCGACCTCGCGGAGCGGAAAGAGGGCCTGCTCGCACAGGGCGGCATCGTCGCGGAGGGTGGCGGTGCCGGCCTGGAGGAGGTGGCTGATGCGGCGGCGGGCGGCCTCCCACACGGCCGGCCCCAGGGCCATAAACGCGTTCAGCGAACCGCTCGAGAACGGCCGCTGCGCACGGATCGCCGGATGGTCGAAGAGCCCTTTTTCTTCGAGGACCGACAGGTCGAGCACGTAGTCGCCGATGGCCACACCGGCACGGGGCACCGCCCGGGGGCGGGGTTTGAAGATGCCGTAAGGCAGGTTCTGAATGGGAAAAGGCGCGTCCGGCGCAACGTCGATGAAGGAGCGCAGCGCGGGATCGGTGGTGGCGTCGAACATGCCGGGGGAGGGCACGAGGTGGCAGCGTCAGGGCGTTGCAGCGACAGCAACCGGGCCGGGCGAAAAGGGCCGGCTACCGGTGTGAATCCGGTTCAGATCGAAGAACCAAAGCGCTTTTCGAATTGTAAGAACTCTTGATTAACACCTTGTATGAACTCACCATTAATATTACTTTGTCGAACCCCACCGTGGCCGGCCGCGTCATGCGGCCGAAGCGCTACCACACCAGAACACCTCTTCGTCCCACATACAGGAAGGCATACCATCATGAAACGGTTTTCTGTCTTTTTGGCCCTTCTGATCGGCGGGTGGCTGCTCATGGGCGCCAACGGGTGCTCGAGCGATCCCAACGTGGAAGGGGCCAAGCTCGACCTCCGCAACAAGGACTATGACCGGGCCCTGGAGAACCTGGCGATCGCGCTGGAGAAGAACCCGCAGAACGCCGAGGCGCTCTACCTAAAGGGTCAGGTGTTGCAGGAGCAGGCTTTTGCGACGCCGGACGCCGAACAGCACGCGCAGCTGATGGCCGACGCCGTCGCCGCCTATAACCAGGCGCTCGCGATCGATCCGAAGCTGGAGAGCGACATCCGGCGCAACCTCACGATCGCCTACGTGAACGAGTTCCAGAAGGGCGTGCAGGCTTTCAACCGGGGCCGCGAGGACTCGTCGGCCTTCGACGATGCGGTCCTGTACTTCAAGACGGTCTCGCTCATTGCGCCGGACTCGACCGGTCCCTACGTGAACCAGGCCTTCGCCCTGATGAACGCCGGGCGCGATGCCGAGGCGATCGCGCCGTTCGAGATGGCCATCGAGAAAGGCGAAGACGAGCCGGATACCTACTCGTTCCTGGCAAGCCTCTACCTGTCGAACGATCGTGCCGAAGACGCGGTGAGGTTGCTCGAGAAGGCCACGCAGGAGCATCCGAACAATGTGGACCTGCAGGCCCAGTTGCTCAATGCCTATACGCTCGCCGGGCAGCTCGACCGGGCCCTGGAAAAATACCGCGAGGCCGTCGTGGCCGATCCCACTAACAAGGTGTATCATTACAACCTCGGCTCGCTTCTGCTCGAACGGGAGCAGTATGACGAGGCCATCGAGCACCTGAAGAAGGCCGTCGAACTGGATCCCGCCTATGCCAATGCGCAGTACAACCTGGGCGCCGCCTATGTGAACAAGGCCGTCGACGTCAACGAGCGAATCAGCGAACTCGACGACGAGATCCGGGCGAACCCGAACATGCCGGAGGCCGAGCGGCAGGCCAAAGAGGCCGAGATCGAGCGGCTCACCGAAGAGCGCCGAGAACTCTTCAGCATGGCCGTCGCACCGCTCGAACAGGCCAAGCAGCTGTTCGAAGAGGCCGGTGAGAACCCCATGGAGATCTGCCGCGTGCTGTTCCAGTCCTACGTCCAGACGAATCAGACGGACAAGGCCGAAGGGGTGCAGGAGTGTGCCGGCTACGGCGACCTCAACTGAGCCGCCTTGCAAGACCATCCGGAGGAACCCGGGCTTCGCCGGCGAGGCCCGGGTTCTTTTTTTTGCCTGTCCGGCGGGATCCCGGAAAACCGGGGCGGCAGGGGTTGTCTTTCATGTAACGAACCTGTATCGTAGCCATAGCCACGCTGCGGCGGTCGCCGGTACGCCAAGGGCCGTGTGCGGCTCGCCGGGTCGTTGCGGGCACGTGATGCGGATACGTCACGTTCGAGCTTAACCTGATTTCTCCATCAACGAGGCCGAGGAGGACACGATGGGCTTTAACAATGCAGGGCTCGGGCCTGCCGATCTGGCAATCGTCCGGCAGCTTCAGCCCGTGATCATCGACACGCTGCGAAAGGCGGCCCGGACGATCGAGCAGGGAGGCGGCAGGGCCGAAAGCAGAAAGTGGTTCGGAGACGACAGCCCGGCCTGGATGAACGAACTGCGCCGCCGCCTCAATATGCTCGCCAGCATGATCAATACGAAACCGATCGACGTTTCTTTCTCAAACCTCAACCGGCGCTGTTCCGGGGAATTTGCGGCGGCACCTCCCCCCACCGGTGGCTGGCGCGACTTCGTAGGCGGGCAGAACCCGATGACGACCGCACAGAACCGCAATTTCAGGATCTGGCTCAACCTGGACTGGAACACCGCGCCCCTCTACCGGCCGTTCAAGCGACCCGCCGACAGCAAGTTTCAAACGCTGGTGCACGAGTGCACCCATCTCTTTCTGGACACCGACGACGATGCCTACGGGGTGCCGCAGTGTGAGGTGACCGCGGCAACCAATCCGGCCGTCGCCAAGAAGACGGCCGACTGCTGGGGCTACTTCGTGGAAGAGTTTCGCACCGGGGGGTGACCGGAGCCGTCCGGAACGCGAGGGGCCGGCCCGGATGGGAGAACAGGTCCGCGGGTTCGTTCGTTGGACGTTGCGGCCTTGCGTCTCCGGTTGAAAGCCGGTGTGCAGCGGCCGGCCTCGGACCGTTCCTGAACCTTGTGGAAGAGTTTCGCACCGGGGGGTGACCGGAGCCGTCCAGAACGCGAGGGGCCGGCCCGGATGGGAGAACAGGTCCGCAGGTTCGTTCGTTGGACGTTGCGGCCTTGCGTCTCCGGTTGAAAGCGGTGCGCAGCGGCCGGCCTTGGACCGTTCCTGAACCCTTTTCCATGCAAGCATCCAGACCTCGATACGGATTCGGCACCCAAGCCGTCCATGCCGGCCAGACGCCGGACCCGGCCACCGGCGCCATCATGCCGCCCATCTACCAGACCTCGACCTACGTGCAGCGGGCGCCGGGGGATCACCAGGGCTACGAATATGCCCGGGTCAGCAATCCGACGCGCACCGCGCTCGAGGGCAACCTGGCCGCCCTCGAAGGCGCCCGCCACGGCATCGCCTTCGCTTCGGGGGTGGCCGCGACCGACGCTGTCGTGCGTTGCCTTCGGCCCGGAGACCACCTCGTCGCGTCCGAAGACCTCTACGGGGGCACCTACCGCCTCTTCCGGCAGGTGTTCGAGCCCTTCGGCATCCACGCCACCTTCGTCGACATGACGGACCTGGACGCCGTCGAACAGGCCCTGACGCCGGCGACGAAGCTGCTCTGGATCGAGACGCCGACGAACCCGCTGCTGCGCATCCTCGACATCCGCGCCCTGAGCGAACTGGCCCACGCGCACGGCATCGATGTGGCCGTCGACAACACGTTCGCCACCCCCTACCTGCAGCAGCCCCTCTCTCTCGGGGCCGACCTGGTCGTGCATTCCACGACCAAATACCTCGGCGGCCATTCGGACCTCATCGGCGGCGCCGTCTGTACCAGCCGGGACGACTGGGCCGAACGCCTGCGTTTTCTGGTCAAGACGGTCGGCGCGGTGCCGGGGCCGATGGATTGCTTTCTCACGCTGCGCGGGACGAAGACCCTCCACCTGCGTATGGAGCGCCATGCGGAGAATGCACGGCGGGTGGCCGAATTTCTCGCCGGGCATCCCAAGGTAGGGCGGGTGTATTATCCCGGGCTGCCCGGCGACCCGGGCCATGCGCTCGCGCGGCGCCAGATGCGTGCCTTCGGGGGGATGGTTTCCTTTGTCCTCAAAGACGAATCCCTGGAGAAGGCCGTACGGGTGCTCTCGGGTACGCACGTCTTTGCCCTGGCCGAGAGCCTCGGGGGGGTCGAGAGCCTGATCAACCACCCGGCGACGATGACGCATGCCTCCATCCCTCGCGAGGACCGGCTCCGGGCCGGTCTCAGCGATGCCCTGATCCGGTTGTCGGTCGGCATCGAGGAGGTGGACGACCTTCTGGCCGACCTCGATCAGGCCCTGGCGGCGGTGTGAGGCCGCGCTACTTGAGCAGCGCCATCGTGCGGGTCCGGGTGCGGCCGCCGGCTTCGAGCCGGTAGAGGTACAGCCCGGCAGGCCACCCGTCCGCCACGAAGTCGACCGTATGGGTTCCCGCCGCGCGGAAACCGTCGACCAGTGTGGCGATCTCATGCCCGAGCAGGTCGTAGACCCGCAGGCGTACGGGGCCGCCGGCCGGCAACGCGAACGTGATGGTCGTGGCCCGGTGGAACGGGTTCGGGAAGTTCTGCTCCAGGCGGAAATCGGCCGGGACGGTTTCCGCTTCCGTCGCCGTGGCCGTTGAAAAGGTGATCGTCAGGGTCGGGGGGGTCGTGCTTTCGCGGCTGTCGAAGCGCCGGGCCGAGCCGTTGTTGAGCTCGTCGCCGATCAGGATCCAGCCGAAGTTTTCGTCGGGTCGTTCGAGCCAGTCCTGCACGTCGCCGGCCATGCGCTCGGAGGTCCAGGTATAGGTGCCCGGATTGTCGACGGAGGTGGTGGCGCTGGGGGTGTCGTCGAAGTCGCCGCCCGGATTGGTCCACCGGTCGGTGTTGAAGAAGCGGTAGAGCCAGGTCGCATCCCCCGCGGCGGCGAACGTGCCGGTTCCGCCCGGGCTGCCGGCGTTGGAAGAGCCCTCGCCCCAGTCGGCTTCGACACGGTGCAGCGAGACGGCGCTGGGTCCGGCACCGGGCGGTTCGTTCGAGAGCTGGAGCACCAGCGTGACGCTCTGGATCCGGGCTTCGGCCGGCAGGTTGCCCGCGACGTCGAAAGCCAGGAGCGCCCGGCGCCGGTCTCCCCGGTTCGTGCGCCCCACGTAGAAATGCGGGCCACTACCGTTGCTGATGTCGCCCGAGGTGGATTCGTACAGGGTGTTGTCTTTGACCGGCGTCAACTCGATCTGGTTCTGGCCGAAGGCGAAAGGCGACAGGGCGGCCAGCAGGGCGGCCAGGCACAGGAAAGCGTATCGGTGTTTCATGAGCGCAATCAACGAGATGGAGACGAGAGGACGCGCAGGGCCGGCCGGGTGACGGATCCCCGTACCTCCTCGACCCGAAAGCGATATCGACGCCGAAGGTAGGCGGCTCCGGTGCCGAAAGCAAGCCGCCGGAGCGCACGGCTGCGGCGGCGGTGGCCGGGCAGGTCGTGGGAACGGGCCGGAACCGTATTAAGGTGCATGCCTGCGTGCGGTGCCGGTTGGCATTCCTACAGTACCTGACCGGTGCCGGATGACCACGGGGCAGGAGATCCGGCGAGGCCGGGATGGATCAGATGCGGTATTCGAGGCCGAAGAACCAGTCGGTCGAACGGATGGTGTTGCGCCCGAAGGGGGTGCGGAAGACCTGCGCGCTGAGGCCGAGGCGGGGCAGCGGGTAGAGCGTGAGGCCGGCGCCGGTCTTTACGTACCGGGTGCGGGTGGGGATCGGGTTGGCCGGGTTGAACCCCGTCTCCGGCGGCTGGTTCGACCAGGTGCCGTGCACCAGCGCCTGCAGCAGCGCCCATCGTCCGAGGGTCAGCCCCGCTTCGGCGGAGAAGAGCCACTCGTCGGCATAGTCGGGGCGGTCATCTTCGAGGCATGAGGCCGGTGGCGGGCCGGGGGCGCACACCCGGGCCCGCGAGAGCCCGTAGAAATCCGAGCGGAGCCGGTAACCGAGCCCGGCCTGCAGGTAGGCGGGGAGGGGATACAGGCTCAGGCCATAACCGAAGACGGCCTGCAAATCGACCTGACCCGGGCCGAGCGACGGGGTGAAGTTGCGCGTGTAGCCCAGGGGCAACGTCGTCGTCACCGTAAGGGCGGCGGCAGCCCGCTTCAGGGGTACGCCGAAGAGCGAGGCCAGCCCCACCCGGAGCCCGAGCATCATCGATCCGAAGCCTTCCGTGGTGTAGGCGAAGCGGGTGTCGTGTACGGTGACGCGTTTGAAGGGTATCAGCATCACCAGCGTCAACCGGTCGGTCAGTCCATACACGCCATACACGTAGAGGCTCCGGTCGAAGAACGCCTCGCCGTCCACGCCCGGCGCGTAGGGCTTCTCGGTGCCGTCGAAGTCCCACTGCATGGCCGCGGTGACGTGCGCCCGGGTCAGCTTGACTTGAGCCTCCCCCGCTTGAAAGCGGGAGATTCCTGCTTCATCGACCGATGCCATGCAACTGAATAGCTGCGCTGGTCTTACTCAGATCTCCACAGGCTGCCACGGTCGCTCCGACCGCCAGAATGTTCTTCGCCGCGTTTACGTCGCGGTCGTGTTCGGTACTGCATTCCTCGCAGGTCCAGCGGCGCACACTGAGAGGCATCTTCTCGCGGATATGACCGCACGCGCTACACCGCTTCGAAGAGGGGAACCATCGATCCACCTTGATGAGCGTACGCCCGTACCACTCGCACTTGTATTCGAGTTGGCGGACGATCTCGCCCCAACTCGCCCCCGAGATGGAGCGGGCGAGATGGCGGTTCTTCAGCATATTCTTCACCGCAAGGCTCTCGACAGCGATCACGTCGTGGTTCTTGACAAGATCGGTCGTGAGCTTGTGGATGAAGTCGCTACGCCGGTCAGCAATGCGGGCGTGGAGCTTCGCCACTTTTCGGCGCTGCTTCTCCCAGTTGTTGCTTCCTTTCTGCTTCCGGCTGAGAGCTTTCTGCGCCCGACGCAGACGGCGATACGCTCTGCGGAGGTGCCTGGGGTTGCCGCTGCGGAAACCGTCAGAGGTCACAACCACGTCATTGAGCCCGAGATCGACGCCGACGCTCTTGCCTGTCTTTCCGCCCGGATCGGCGGGCGGCAGCGGCTCTACCTTGCACCGGCAGTGCAGGCAGACGTGGTAGCGCCCCGAGGGGTCGAGCGTCACCGTCACCTTGACGACCTCGCCCTCCGGCTTCCGGCTCCACCGGATCTTGAGCGGTGCCTTCTGCTTCGCCAGCGTGAGTGTCATTGCTTCGGGATCAAAGCGGAAGGCGCTGCTGGCGTACGTTGCACTCTGCTTTCCACGCTTGCGCTTGAAGGAGGGGTAGCCGCTCCGACCCTCGAAGAAGTTCGTGAAGGCACGTTCGAGGTTGCGAAGCGATTGCTGAAGTACGACGCTGGATACCTCCCCGAGCCACCGCGTCTCCTCCCGTTTCTTGATCTGCGTGAGTTCGACGGCGAGGCTGTTGTAGGTGAGGCTTTTGCCCTCGCCGTGGTAAGCGTTGGTTCTACGCTCCAGCCCCCAGTTGTACACCCAGCGGGCACAGCCGAACGTGCGAGCAAGGTTCTGCCTCTGCTCGGCGTTCGGGTAGGCGCGGTAGCGATATGTTCGCATCACCTCGGGCATAGTTACACGCACCCCTATTATGTGCGTAAGGTTCCCGCTCAGTCGTGCCGCCGTCTAGATTGGCCGTGTTACACGGCCAGACGGCGGAGAACTCCCTCACGGGAAGCGGAGGGGCTTGGTATGGACGCGTGACGCGTCCAATCATCCCCGGCTTGAAAGCGCGGGGTTTTGTCCACCCCTCCACACCTCCCCAATCTCTATAAAGGCCGCCCGCCGGCTGCGTCCACGCCTGCGCCGCGGCCGGCACGGGAGCCAGCAACACGCCGGCGAGGAGGAGGGGCCACGGCGAACGGGGCATGGCGGGCTGCGGATGGGGATTCCCTGGGGGGCTTCGTGACAAGAAACACCGCTGGATGTTCGTATCCCGATCCGCTCGTGGAGTTACGGGGGCGGCGAAAAGAGAAACGCCCCGCACGCCGGTACGGAGCGTTTCGAGGCCGGAGGTCCGTTGTCTCAGAAAGCGAGCACGTCGCGGGCGGCCGACAGGATGTCCTCGTCGCCGGGCAAGACGGCTTTTTCCAGGGGATCGGCGAACGGGATCGGGGTGAAGGCGCCCGCCACCCGGCGCACCGGGGCGTCGAGGGCCGTAAAGGCGAGGTCGGCGATCTGGGCGCAGATCTCGGCGCCGAAGCCGGCGAATTCGTGATCCTCGTAGACGACGAGCACCCGATTGGTCTTGCGGACCGAGTGCAGGAGGGTTTCGCTGTCGAGCGGGAGGATCGTACGCAGGTCGATGATCTCAACGGATACGCCTTCCTTCTCCAGTTGCCGGGCCACGTTGACCGACTTGTGCACCATCATGCCGTAGGTGACGATTGTCAGGTCGGTGCCTTCGCGGACGATCCGGGCCTTGCCGAAGGGCAGGAGGTAGTCGGCGTCGGGTTCGGGTGTGCGGGCGGCGGCGGCGCGGTAGAGCGCCTTGTGTTCGAGGAACAGGACGGGATCCTGCAGGCGGATGGCCGTTTTGAGCAGGCCCTTGGCATCGGCGGCCGTCGAGGGCAGGGCGATCTTGAAGCCGGGTATGTGGCCGAAGATGGCCTCGATGTTCTGGGAGTGGCAGAGGCCGCCGTGGATGTAGCCGCCCACCGGCACCCGGATGACCATCGGGCATCCCCAGGCACCGTTGGAGCGGTAGCGGAAGGTGGCTACCTGGTTGCGGAGCATCTGCATGCCCGGCCAGATGTAGTCGCCGAACTGGATCTCGACGACGGGTTTGTAGCCGAAGGCGCTGAAGCCGATGGCGGTGCCGATGATGGAGGCTTCGGCCAGCGGTGAGTTGAAGCAGCGATGCTTCCCGAAGCGGTCCGTCAGGCCTCGTGTGGCGGTGAAGACGCCGCCCTTGCCGCCGGCGACGTCCTCCCCGTAGACGATGACGCGCTCGTCGCGCGCCATCTCTTCGTGCAGGGCATGGTTGATGGCGTCGACCATCACGACCGGCGGTCCCGACGGCTCGGTCTGCTCATACGCCAGGTCGAGGGACCCCTCGAAGTAGACGTGTTTCGTGGCGGTGGCCGGGTCCGGGTCGGGCTGCTTGTCGGCCCAGGCGGCGGCCGCGTCGATGGCCCGGCCGACCTCCTTGCGGATGCGTGTGATGGCGTCGGCGTCGAGCAGCCCGGCCTCGCGCAGCTGAACCTCCAGGCGCACGATGGGGTCCACCTTCCGATCGGCTTCGAGCTCTTCGGTGGAGCGGTACTTTTTGTGGTCGTCGGAGGAGGAGTGGGGCAGCAGGCGCACTACGTCGGTGACGAGGCAGACCGGCCCGCCGCCGCTGCGGATGTGCTCGAGCGCCGTCCGGGCCACGGCATAGGTCTGGAAGAAGTCTGTGCCGTCGACGCGAGCGCGTTTGAGCCCTTCATAGCCGCGGGCGAGCTTGTAGGCGGTGCCACCGGCCGTCTGTTCGGAGACGGGGACGGAGATGGCGTATTTGTTGTCCTGCACGACGAAGAGCACCGGCGCCCCGGCACGGGCCGACCAGTTGAGGGCTTCGTGAAAGTCGCCCTGGGAGGTGGCGCCGTCTCCGCACGAACAGTAGACGTAGGCGTCGTTGTCGGGTTGGCGGAGCAGGCTCAGGCCCACGCCGACGGCCGGCAGGAACTGGGCTCCGACGGACGAGGAGATGGGCAGGATGTGCCGCTCACGGTTGCTGTAGTGCTCGGACATCTGCCGCCCGCCGCTGTTGGGGTCGTCGGCCTTGGCCAGGTGGGCCAGCAGCACCTCCTCGGGCGTGCCGCCCAGGCTCAGGTACATCGTCAGGTCCCGGTAGTAGAAGCTGAACCAGTCGTAGCCCGGGCGGGAGAGCAGCCCGATGGCGGCCTGGGCGGCCTCGTGCCCGGCACAGCCGATGTGAAAGAACCCTTTGCCCTGCTTGAGCAGGCGCAGCATCTTCTCGTCGAGCAGGCGCGAGGTGAGCATCCGGCGGTAGACCGTCAACAGGGTCTCGGCCTCGAAGTCGTGCGGGGTCACCGGCTCGATCTCGAAGTCGCCTTCGTAGGTGGAGGCCGGCGCGGCCGTACCGATGCCGTTGGGCTCGAGGGCCGCTTCGGCGACCTTGCCCGCCGGAAGCGCTTCCTGTCCGTTCCCCTTCTTTGTCGTGCGTTTCCCTTTTGCCATACGTATCTACAGCGTTTGACCAACCCGGAGGCGGTTCCCGTGAACGATCTACGACGCCCCGGCGAAATCCGCAAGGGGCGGGGGGCGTTGAGATGCGGAGCCGCACCGCCTCTTTCATATGCCGTCTTTCACCGGTGCGTTCCGGACGACAACGGCGCCCCGCATGAAAACGGAGGAAATAAGCGACACCGGCCCGTATCCCGAAACGACGGCCTCGCGCTCAGCTTGCGGCGGAACGGACAGGTTCGGCGGTGGCGGCGTAGGGAAGGTCGAACCAGAAGCGGGTGCCGCGGCCGAGCGTGCTCTCGACGTGGATGGTCTCGCCGTGTGCGTGCAGGATCTGTTTGACGATGCTCAGGCCCAGCCCGGTGCCGCCGCTCTTGCGCGAGCGGTCCGGATCCACCCGGTAGAACCGTTCGAAGATGTGCTCGAGGTGCTCCTCGCCGATGCCGCGCCCGGTGTCGATCACCTCAACGCGGACCTTGTCGAGGCGACGGCGGAGACGGCAGCGTACCACCCCCTCGTCCGAATACGCGATGGCGTTGTCGATCAGATTGGTGAGCACCTGCCGGATGCGGCTCCGATCCGCATAGACCATCACCGGCGGGTTTTCGATCTCGAGGCGCAGCCCTTTCTCCTCGGCTTTCGGTTGCAGGATCTCGGCGACCTCTTCGAGCAGGTCCTGCAGGTCGAAGGTGCCCGGCTTGATCAGGTCCTCCCGGTATTCGAGGCGGGCGATCTCGATCAGGTCGTTGAACAGGTTGTTCAGGCGCTGGAGGTTGGCCAGGCCCTTCTCGGCGTAGAACTGCCGCTGCTCGGGCGTCAGGTTCGGCGAGGCCAGCGCCTCCAGGTACCCGCCGACGGCGAAGATCGGGTTGCGCACCTCGTGCGAGACGTTGCCGATGAACTCGTTCTGCAGGCGGGTCAGGCGTTGCAGTTCCTCGATCTTTTCGCGGAAGCTGTCGGACATGCGGTTCAGGCTCTTGGCCAGGTCCTGAAACTCGGCCGCGCGAGAGTCCACCTGGATCTTTTCGTCGAACTTGCCTTCGCTGATGCTGCGGGCGCTGTTGCGGATGGCGATGAGCGGGCGGGTCACCTGGCGGGCGGCGATCCAGCTCCCGATGATGGAAAGCAGCAGGGCCAGCCCCATGGCGACGAAGAGGATGACCTGCATCCGCTCGATCAGGGCGAAGAGCAAGGGCTCCGGCTGTCCGACGCGCACGACCAGCGACGAGTTCGGGCGCCGGACGGCCACGTAATGAATGCGGCGGCCGTCGGGACCGGGGCGCACGCCATAGCGTGGCTGCCCGTCGTCGAAGACGGCCAGCTCGGGGCGGGAGCGGAGGGCCTCGTCGCGCAGCGGTTGTGCTTCGAAGACGTCGAGCAGGAGGGAGTCCCCTTCGAAGAGGGTCAGGTGCAGGTCCGAGAGCCGGGCCAGCTCCCGCGTGACGCGGATGCGTTCCGCCCGGGAGTCGGCTTGCTCGATCAGGCCGGCGAGGCGGGTGGCCTGCCGGGTGAGCGTCTGCCGCATCGTCACGTCGATCTCGCCCCGCATGACGAACGTCATGTAGAGCGCCACCGCCACCATGGCAATGCCGATGAACAGCACAAAGGTCAGGATCATCCAGGTCTGCGTGGCGGCACGGGCCGGGAAGATCCGGGACCAGAGGGGTTTCAACAGGCGAGCGAACCAGTGCATGGCGGTTGCAGGGGGTGTGCGACGCCCCCACGCCGTTCGGTGCGCCTGCAAAACGGAGACGGACACCCCGGCGGGAGGGCCGGGGTGCCGTCTCCGGGGAAAGCGCACCGGGTCGGGAAGGGCGAGCGCCCGCTATTCCTGCGCCGAATCCTCCTCGACGAAGCGGTAGCCGACGCCGCGCACGGTCTGGATGTGCCGGGCAAAATCGCCCAGCTTTTCCCGGAGGTTCTTGATGTGGGCGTCCACGGTGCGCTCGGTGACCATCATGGCATCCTTCCAGATGGTCTCGAGCAACTGCTGGCGCGTGAACGCCTTGCGCGGATGCCGGACGAGGTAGCGCAGCAACTCGAACTCGGTCAACGTCAGGCCCAGGTCCTTGCCTTCGAGCGAGGCCCGGTACTCGTCTTCATAGATCGTCAGGTTCTGGACCTGAAGCGTGCGGCTCTCCTCGATGCCGGCCCGCCGAAGCACCGCCTTGACGTGTGCCACGATCACCTGCGGGGAGACCGGCTTCGTCAGGTAGGCGTCTCCACCCGCCATCAGCCCCCGGACCTGGTCCTCCTCTTCCGTCTTGGCACTGAGGAAGATGATCGGAATGGTCTCCGTCTCGACGCGGGAGCGCAGGCGACGGCACACCTCGTACCCGTCGAGGCCCGGCAACATGATGTCGAGCACGATCAGGTCGATGTCGGGGTTGGCCTTGCTCAGCGCTTCTTCGCCGTCATGTGCCTTGTGAACCGTGAAGCCCTCCTGCTTCAAAAAGTGGCTGACGATCTCGGCAACGTCTTCCTCATCGTCGACGACGAGGATGTTGATGTCGGCAGGGTCGTAGGTGCTGGCCATCAGAACGTGGTTTTGGTTCAGGAAGGGAAGGTGCCGCATCGCAGGCCACACCGGGGAGGCACGGCCCCCGGGGCACGAACCCGGTCTGCAGCGGGGGAATATACAATCGAATATAAGGTTTGTGAAGTAATGTGCCGGGACAAAGGCCCGGCCTCAGACACTTTCTTCGGGGAAAAGCGGTGGGGACGAGGGGGCGTCGTGGTACCGGCGCGGCACACGCGGGGCGATGCCGCAGCAGATCTCGTACGTGATGGTGCCGGCCCGGCGGGCCACCTCGGCCGTGGAGGGACCGCCTTCGCCGAAGAGGACGACGGTGTCTCCGATCCCGGCGGAGACGGTCCCGGGCGGGCCGAGGTCCACCATCATCATGTCCATACAGATAACGCCGACAACGGGAAAACGTTGCCCGTGCAGGCCCACCTCGCCCCGGTTCGAGAGGGCGCGCGGGTAGCCGTCCGCATAGCCCGCCCCGAGGGTGGCGATACGGGTGCGGCGGGGGGCCCGCCACGTGCGGTCGTAGGACACCGATGTGCCGGCCGGGACGGTCTTCAGATGGGTGATCCGTGAGCGGAGCGTCATGACCGGGCGCAGCGCCGGCGCCTCATCGTCCGGCGGCTCGTAGATCCCGTAGAGGGCCACCCCCATACGCACGAGCGCGGCCCCCTCCAGCGGGAAATGGGTCGGTGGGGAGAGGAGCGTGCCGCTGCTGGCGGCGTGGAACGCCGGCACCTCGCCCCCGAGTTCGGCTACCACGGCGGCAAACCGCTCGGCCTGTTCGACGACGAAGGCGTCCCGAATCGTGGCGAAGTGGGTATAAAGCCCGGCGACGGTCACGCCCGGGGCGCGCTCGAGGCGCCGTACGACGGCCGTAGCCCCGGTCGGCGACACGCCGGTTCGTCCCATGCCGGTATCCACCTCGACGTGGACGCGGAGGGGGCCCACCGTGCGGGCCGTTCGGATTACGGCTTCGGCCGTGGCGGGGGAATCTACCGTCACGTCCAGGTTGTGACGGACGCAGGCAGGCAGGTATTCGGGCAGGGGAGCTCCGAAGACGAGGATCGGTTCCGTCAGGCCCGCCCGGCGCAGGTGCACTCCTTCCGGTACGGTGGCCACGGCAAAGTGGCGGACGCCTTCTTCCCGGAGCACCCGCGCCACGGGCACGGCCCCGTGCCCGTAGGCATCGGCCTTCACGACGCCCATCACCGCCGCGGTGCCGGCCCGGCGCTGAAGCAGGCGCACGTTGTGGCGCAGGTGCGCCAGGTTGATCTCGGCCACTGTCGGGGCGAGCGCGTGGTCGATGTCGAGGTCCTCGGTGATCAACTCAGAAGACGATCTGGGCCTGGAGGATGACGAGATGTTCGGTGGGGGCGAGGTCGGACGCCGGCAGCAGGGCGGTGTAGGCGAGGGTCAGGCGCTCCCGGTGGTACGGGCCACCCCGGAGGGCACTCAGGCTCAGGCTTGCTCCGCCTGTCAGGTAGGTGTCCTGGTCGAGGTCGTTGTTGAGGTCAGGGTCGAACACTTCGGCGCGGGCGAAGAGTTCGGCGGCCGGATGGAGGCGGACGGCGCCGAGCAGCGAGGCCCCGAAGGTGTGTTGCCGGTCGTCGAAGCGCGAGCGGGCCTGGTAGAGGATGCCCAGCACGTCGGCCTTGAGCCGGAAGGCACGGCTTCCGGGCGTGGCCCCCCAGTAGGCGTGCGCGCCGTAGGTGACGTAGTTGCGGCCGCGCTCCTCGTCCAGAAAGCGGGTGTTCGGGTTGCGGCTGCCGTTGAGCCCGGCGAAGCCGCCCAGTTCCAGGCCGTCCGGCCCGCCGGGGCGCAGGGCGCCGGCCACCGTCAGGGCCAGCCCCTCGGTGTCGAGGCCGCGTGTGGCGTCGTTCTCGCTGGGACCCTGGCGGAAGTTGCCCCGCAGGCGGTCCCAGTCGCCGTCGCCGTTGTGGAGCAGGAGGAGCAGTTCGGCCCGTGGGGTGGCGTACTGGAGCTCGAGGCCGAAGTCGCGCCCGTCGCCGCCGATGGTCTGCCGTGCCCAGCGCTCGGCAATGGCCGCCCGGTCGACGGCGTCGATACGCGTCGAGGGGGTCAGGATCAGGCTGCGCGGCTGGGCCCCGGCAAAGCGGCCGAGCCGCAGGCGCACCCGGTCGCTGAGGCGGTAACTGGCGAAGAAATCGAGCACGCTGAGGGTGCCGCCGGCACCGTCGAGCTGCATGAAGGCGCCGGCCCGTCCGAGCCCGGCCAGGACGCGAAAGCGGGCCCGGCGGATGCCGAAGCCGGTCCGGTCGAGCCGCCGCTCACCGCTGTCTTTGGCCGGATCGCGGAGACCATAGCTCACCCGCGTCTGCAGGAAGCCGTCGAGCGTGAGGTGAACGTCCTGGCCCGAGGTGCGGGCCGGGGGCGAGGCGTCCTGCGCCCGGCCCGTGGCCGGAAAGAGCAGGCCACAGAAGAACAACAGAGGCAGGAGCGAAAGGCGGCGTCTTGGCAGGACCATGAGTGCCCTCTGCGTTGAGTGAAACATGGCAGGCCCGAAGGCATGGTCTCTGAAAGTCCCAAGCGGGAGGCGTTGTTTCGCAAACATGTCGAGAAACCGGCCGGGGAACCGCTTCCGGTAGCCCGGGTAGGGAAGGGGGCGTTTGGGTGCGTTGCACGTTTGGATCGTTCTGGCTGATGGCTCGTGGCTGGTAGCCGGTAACGCTTTCGGATTTAGCATTTCCGAACAAACGTTCATCGCACACCCCCACACCTTTCCACCCATACTCCTCTCACAACCGGTCATCCAGCTTGAGCACGATGCGCGCACGTTTACTCCTCTGGTTTCTCCTGGCGGTGGTGCTGGCAGGACCCCGGGCGGTGCAGGCCCGGCAGGTCGAACCGCCCCGGCTGACGCTCGAAGACATCCATGCCTCCGGCAAGTTCTCCGGCGAATCCTTTCGAGGCGGGCGCTGGGCCGACGCCGGCCCCGTCATCACCTTCATCGAGAACGACCGGGAGCACAGTGCCACCCACCTGGTCAGCTATAACCTGGAGACCGGCCGCCAGGCCCGCCTCATCGACGGCACGAAGCTCACGGCCGCCGACGTCGGGCGGCGCATCCGCATCGAAGACTACCAGTACAGCGCCGATGGCAAAAAGGTGCTGCTCTATACCGATTCGGAACGCGTCTGGCGACAAAATACGAAAGGCTACTATTACGTCTTCGACCTCGAAACGGAAACCCTCACCCCCGTCTCGGACCGGGCGAAAGGCTTCCAGATGTTTGCCAAGTTCGATCCGGCCGGCGAGCGCGTCGCCTTCGTACGCGACCGCAACCTGTTCGTCGTCGACCTGGACACGATGGAAGAGACGCAGCTCACCTTCGACGGCAGCGAAGGCGCCATCATCAACGGCACGTTCGACTGGGTCTACGAGGAAGAGTTCGGCCTGCGCGACGGCTGGTCCTGGAGCCCCGACGGCCGCTACATCGCCTTCTTCAAGCTCGACGAGTCGAACACGCGCGACTTCTTCATGGCCGACCTGCGCGAGCTGTATCCGAAGGCCATCCACTTCCGCTATCCCAAAGCCGGCGAGGCCAACAGCGAGATCCAGGTCGGCGTCATCGACATGGCTTCGCGGCGGATCGACTACTTCGACACGGACACCTGGAACGAGGGCGGCGACCGGTACGAGTACATCGCCCGCATGGGCTGGACGCCGCCCCTCGACGGCGAGCACAAGGTCTGGATGTTCCGCCTCAACCGGGACCAGAACCACCTCGACCTGCTCTATGCCGACCCGGACGACCACACCGTGACGACGGTGCTCGAAGAGCAGGAACCGACCTGGATCGACGTGGAGACGAACAAGCTCACCTTCCTCGCCGACGGCCAGCACTTCGTCTGGCGCAGCGAGGTCGACGGCTACGACCACCTCTATCTCTACCGGCTCGACGGCACCCCGGTGACGCCCATCACCTCCGGGCCGTGGGACGTGACCGACTTCCACGGCATCGACGAGGCCACCGGCACGGCCTTCTTCACGGCGACGATCGACAGCCCGCTCGAACGCCACCTCTACCGGGTCCATGTCGCCGCCAGCAGCAACGGCACCCCGACCGAGCCCGAGCGCATCACCCGACGACCCGGCTGGCACGGCATCAACATGTCGTCCGACCTGGCCTATTACATCGACACGTATTCGAACGCCACCACGCCGCCGGTGACGACGCTCCACCGCGCCGACGGCACGCGGGTCAAGATGCTCGAAGGCAACGAGGCGCTGATCGAGACGCTCTCGGCCTACGACCTCCCCGCGCCGGAGTTCATGACGGTGCCGGGCGCCGACGGCACGCCGCTCAACGCCTACCTCATCAAGCCCCGCGACTTCGACCCGAACCGGACGTACCCGCTGCTGATGTACGTCTACGGCGGGCCGGGCTCGCAGACGGTGACGAACGCCTGGGGCGGCTCGCGCTACCTCTGGCACGCCTACCTGGCTGAGGAACTCGGCGTGCTCGTGGCCAGCGTGGACAATCGGGGCACGGGCGCACGCGGCAAAGCCTTCAAGAGCATCACGTACAAACGGCTCGGGCAGATCGAAGCCGCCGACCAGCAGGCCGCCGCGCAGCACTTCGCCGCCCTGCCCTACGTGGACGCCGCCCGCCTCGGCATCTGGGGCTGGAGCTACGGCGGCTACATGACGCTCATGGCGATGCTCACGGGCGACGGCCCGCAAACCTTCAAGCTCGGCATCTCGGTCGCCCCCGTGACCGACTGGCGGCTCTACGATACCATCTACACCGAACGCTACATGACGACGCCGCAGCGAAACCCCGACGGCTACGAACAGGGCGCGCCGCTGCACTACGCCGACCGCCTGGCCGACACGCAGAAGCTGCTCATCGTCCACGGCGACCTCGACGACAACGTCCACTTCCAGAATGCCGTCCAGATGGCCGACCGCCTGCAGGCCGCCGGAAAACAGTTCCGCTTCATGGTCTATCCGGGCCGTAACCACGGCATCTTCGGCGGGAAAACGCGCCTGCATCTGTTCCGCATGGCCACGGACTTCATCCGGGAGAACCTCTGACGCCACCCTTGCGGCAGGCCGTACGGCCGGTGCCTTTCAACCCCGGTGTGCCCCGGCGCACCGGGGTTCTTTTGTGGGCGGAGCCGCTCCGAAAGAGCATACGGCGAGCGAGGTATAGCGGAGGTCATGGTTCATGAGGGCATGGCGTCCCTTCGCCCGTCGAACCAACCGCGTAGCCGCGGATCTGGACGTGTTGCGCGTCCCGGCAGCCCGGGCGCGCCGACGGGCAGAGGGGCGCACCCGTGAAGGGTGCGGCTACATCACGCCTTGCAACGACGCCTTAAAGGGCTATGAACCCTGCTATAAGCAGCCATCCGTCCGGAAGCAGGGCCGCCGGGTCAGCCTGTGGCTCGACGCGACACGGGCCCAGGTGAACCGTGCCCGATGTGCCCGGAAGAAGAAAAGCGTGGCGTTGGCCTGCCAACCGGCTCGACGCCACGCTTTCTCTCTCGGGCCACGATGGGCTTACTTGAACTGCGGGTCTACCTCCGTGTGGGCGATGTGGTTGACGTAGTTGCTGATGGTCTTGATGCCGATCAGGGCCACGATCTCGTAGACCTGCCCGCGGGAGATCCCCCGCGAGGCCAGCGCTTCGAGGTCCTCGTCGCTGAGCCAGCCCCGTTTGTCGAGGGTGAGGCGGGTGGCGTGGACGAGGCTGCGCAGGCGTTCGTCGCGGGGCAGGTCGCCGCCCAGGATGGCATCGATCTCGTCTTCGGGAAGCCCCACCATCTTCCCGACGGTGCGGTGTGCCTTCGTGCAGTAATGGCAGTCGTTGTAGGCCGAGACGGCCAGGATGACGGCCTGCGTTTCCTGGGGCGTCAGCGAGATCCCGTCCGCGGCCTCGTTGGCCTGCAGGTATACCTCGGCGACGGCGGGGCTGTGCGCCGCCATCTCCCGGTAGAGGTTCGGGACAAACCCGTATTTCTGCTGGACCGTGTCGAGGATGTGCTGGGCTTGCTGCGTCGTGGTTTCCATGGTTCCTTCCTGGTTTGGTGTTGGGGGGTGGGTTCGCAGTTCTTCCATACCGTGCTGTGATTCGATCAGCAGCAGGCGGCCGTCTCTTCAAGTGCCGGGTAGTCGGTGTAGCCCTGTTCGTCGCCGCCATAGAAGGTGGCGGGGTCGGGCTCGTTGAGCGGGGCGCCCTCGGCGATACGGCGGGGGAGGTCCGGGTTGGCGATGAAGAGCCGGCCGAAGGCGATCAGGTCGGCATGGCCGTCGCGGAGGACCTGCTCGGCGGTTTCCGGGGTATAGCCGCCGGCGGCGATCAGGGGGCCGTCGAAGTGGGGACGCAGGAGCTCGGGCGCGTGCAGGCGGCGTCCCTCGCGGAACGCCAGCACCACGTCTTCGGGCTCGCGGATGACGTGCAGGTAGGCCAGCCCGTAGGCATTCAGGCGCCGGGCCACATACGTGAACGTGGCGGCGGGGTCGTCGTCGTGCATGTCGTTGAACCGGCCGCCGGGGGAGAGGCGCACGCCGACCCGGCCGGTGCCCCATACGTCGCTGACGGCCTCCACCACCTCCAGCAGCAGCCGCGCCCGGTTCTCGACGGAGCCGCCATAGCGGTCCGTGCGCCGGTTCGTCCCGGACTGCAAGAACTGATCGAGCAGGTAGCCGTTGGCGCCGTGGATCTCCACGCCGTCGAAGCCGGCGGCTTTCGCCAGCTCGGCCCCGCGCCGGAACCGGGCCACGATGCCGGGAAGCTCGTCGGTCGCCAGGGCGCGCGGCGTCACGAACGGCTTCGGTCCTTCGTACGTGAAGGCCTTCCCGGCGGGGCGGATGGCCGAGGGAGCCACGGGCAGCTTGCCGCCGTGGAACGACGGGTGGGAGATGCGGCCGACATGCCAGAGCTGGAGAAAGATACGGCCGCCGGCTTCGTGGACGGCGCCGGTCACCCGGCGCCAGCCCTCCACCTGGGCCTCGCTGTGGATGCCGGGCGTCTCGGGATAGCCCTGCCCCAGCGGGTCCACCTGCGAGGCCTCGGTGATGATGAGTCCTGCCGTGGCGCGCTGGCGATAGTACAGTGCGTTGAGCGGGCCCGGTACGGTGCCTCTGGCCCGGTTTCGGGTCATCGGGGCCATCACGATACGGTTGGGCAGGGTGAGTGGGCCGAGCGGATAGGGTTCGAGCAGTTTCATGCGGGTTCTCCGGTGAAGTGGCTGGAAAATGTTATAGTTGATCGATCATCTATATCGATGATCGAAGAGAAAAAAGGTTACAGGGGATGGTTCAGGGGAAGGCGGGCACCGGTGCTCCGATGAGCCGGAAGGCATCCGGAGCCAGCAGCCGGATCCACTCCGGGTCGTTGTGGGTGTGGGCCAACATCTGCATACCTTGCAAGAAGGCAAAGAGGGCCCGGGCACGCACAGGCCCATCGTCGAGGGAGACCTGGCCGGCTGCCTGTGCATCGGTAAGCAATTGCTCGTAGAAGGTGTAGTGCCTTTCGAAGATTTCGAGGAGCTTCTCCCGGATCGCCGGGTCGAGCGCCATGAGTTCACCGCTCAGGTTGCCGAACGGGCAGCCGCCCGCCCGGCCGCAGGATTGCCGGGTGGTCACATGGTGCTCGTACGTCTTCTGCAGGACGAAGCGGAGCCGCTCGAGGGCGTCCGGGATCTGACGGGCCGGGGCCAGCACCTGCCCTTCATGTGCCTGCCAGTGCGCTTCCAGTGTCTCGACGGTCAGGTCGGCCTTCGAAGGGAAGAAGTAGTAGAAACTGCCCGGACGTACGCCGGCACGCTGGCATAACTCCTGCACGCCCACGTCGGCGTAGCCGCGCTCCCACATGAGCTCGCGGGCGGCCTCGATCAGCTTTTCCCGGGCGTCGCTGGTACGTCCCATGTGGCAGTTTCTTGAGTGATCGTCTAGTCCTCCAACGGGCGGGGCGGGGACGGGTTCCGGGGCGGGGTGACAGCCGGTGTAGCGGGCTTCGTTTTCAATAGATCCGGAAGCCCGGCGAGACGAAGTTGGGCGGCAGGTAGCTGGCGAAGAAGGGGCCGTAGGCGATGAGGATGAGGAGGATCGCCACGATCACCCAGAAACCGATCCGGTCCAGCCGGGCGGTCCAGCCGTCTCGGGCCGGCTCGATGAGGGTTTCGGACCACGGGATGTCTGTGGGGGCCTCGCCGGCCCGGCCTTTCCAGATCGTCATCGCGACCACCACGAAAAAGAGGGCGATACCCGCGAACATGAGCGTGCCGCCTATGCCGGTGAGGATGCCGCCGACCAGCCAGTCGGGATCGTTGTAGGCCGACTGTGCCAGGAAGGTTCGGCGGGGCATGCCTTCCAGACCGGCCGAGCTCATTCCCCGGGCGAAGATGAGCACCCCGATCGTGTAGATCCAGTTCGAAGCCAGCGCCGTTTTGCGTCCCCAGAGCCGCTTTCCCGTCAGATAGGGGACCATCCAGTAGGCCACGCCCATGAAGGTCAGGGCCACGGCGCTGCCGACGGTCATGTGGAAATGCCCCGGCACCCAGGTGGTGTTGTGGATGACCTGGTTCATGGTGAAGGAGGCATTGATCAGGCCGGTGATGCCGCCGAAGACGAACGTGATCATGGCCAGGAGCTGCGCCGAGAGCGAGGGATCGCCCCAGGGGAGCTTCGGGATCCAGCCGAGCAGGCCGCGCCCGCCGTGCGCCCGGCCGCCCATCTCCAGCGAGGCCATCACGCTGAAGGCCGTGATCAGGCTCGGGAAGAAGACGCCGAAGGTCAGGATGGCGTGGACGAACTTGAACCCCTCATGGATGCCGGGATCGGTGTACTGGTGATGGAAGCCCGTCGGGATCGAGAGCAGCAGGAAGAGGATGAACACCAGGCGCGTGAGCGAGTCGCTGATGATCTTACCGCCCGCCTGGCGCGGCACGAGGGCATACCACGATACGTAGGCCGGCAACAGCCAGGCATAGACGATGGCATGGCCCGTGAACCAGAAGAGGGTGCGCGTCAGCAGCGGGTCGGTCCGTTCCACCCACCCCAACGACCAGGGGATCAGGAAGAACAGAAACTCGACGGCAATCGGGAGCGAGGCCAGGAACCACATCACGTAGGAGACGATCGAGATGTGGGCCAGCAGCGGCATGCGCACATCCGGATGCTCCCGCTTCCAGCCCCGCCAGGCCAGCAGCATGTTCAGCAGGGCCAGCCACGTGCTGATCACGACCAGGACGAGGCCCACGTAGTAGGTCCAGTGCGCCTGCAACGGCGCATACGAGGTGTAGAGCACGCTGGCCTGGTTCGTGACGACGGCATAGATCACGAGCAGGTTACCCAGGATCAGCGTGCCGAAGCCGGCCCAGAGCAGCCGGTCGTCCAGGCGGCGCGAGAGCGCCCGTGCCACCATGAGCGGCAGGAAGGCGTTGGCGAAGGAGAACGTGAAGATGATGGCGTTGGCCACACCGTGGGCCGTCAGGCCCTGGTAGTAGCTGCGCAGCGCCGGGAAGTAGGCCAGGATGTCGATGCCCGCATAGGAGAGGGCCTGCGCCAGCCCGTGAAAGATGCCGGCCGTCAGGGCCGCGTAGCCCACGTAGAGCGTCCAGCGAAGCGCCCGGCGCTGGGTTTCCGGAAACACCGGCGGCGCCGGGTCGGCCACGATCGGCGTCGAGGCAGCAACGTGTTCTGCCATGGCTTATTCGACGATGATTTTTCCGTACATGTTGTGATGCCCCGCCCCGCAGTACTCGTGGCAGATGATCAGGTATTCGCCCGGCTCCCGGAAGCGGTACGTCTGGCGCGAGACCTGGCCAGGGATGAGCATCACGTTCACGCGTGTCCCCTCGATGTGAAAGCCGTGGATCACGTCGAAGGTCGTTCCGATGAAGTGCAACTCGGCGCCGGCCGGCACCCGGATCTCCTCCGGATGGAAACGCCAGGCCTGTCCGATGATCACCACGTCGTACCGGTCGGGGCCGGTCTGGTGCACGCCGGGGTTGTCGAACGGCGGTGTGGAGAAAACCTGGAGCGGATCGATTTCACCGGATCGTCCGGGCAGGTGAATGCCCATGGCCACGGTGGCGTACACCAGGGCGGCCATGCAGAGGACCAGCAGCACGCCCCCGAGCGTCAGAAAGGCGCGTTCGTAGGTGTGAACGTTCATCGCCTCAGCGGTTTAACAGCATGTAGTATAAAAGAGCCCAAAATCCGAAAATCATCGCCAGGAAGACGAGCGTCAGAAAGAGTGTGCCCCGCACGTCCGGTTCCCGGGAGGGAGTGGGCTCGCGTGCCGTGGTGTTTTCTTCGGCCATGGTCATGCTGCAATCAGGGTGTAACTTCGGGTGCTGTTCCCTCACCCAGCCATTGCCGTACGCGTCGCGATACCCACCGCAGCCAGACAATGAGCGCGACGAGGACCGGCAGCGAGATCAGCAGGCGGGTGGTGTTCACGTGCAGCGAGAGCAGCTGGTGGAGCGTCTCCCACAGATAGGCCACCAGCGGAATGCCCGGCACCACCACCAGACCCATCCGTACCACCAGCCCCCCGATCGACGTGTGCGCTGAAAGGGTCATACGCAAGACGTTTTGGTTTGTCCGGAATAAAAGGGCTTCATGTCTTAAAATGCAAGGGGCACGCTGATTAAAAATAGCTTATGCCGCCCGGATTCTCTCCGTCCCGGCGACGTCTTCCGGGAAGAGGAGGGGTGGGGTGCCGGCCGTCACTCCGGGCACGACAGGGGGGCGTGGGGCCGGACAGGGAGCGCGTAACGCAGCTCCCGGTTGTCTCTCCCGGGACGGGCCGGACGGCTGCTTCTACTTCTGTTCCTCAACACTCAAAAAGACACATGGAAACGTTCGATCACATCATCCTGGGTACCGGGCAGGCCACCGGTACGTTGCTGGGCCGTCTCATCCCGACGGGCGAGCGCATTGTCGTCATAGAGGGGGCGCACGTCGGGGGGAGCTGCGTCAACTATGGCTGCACGCCCACGAAGACGCTCGTGGCGAGTGCACGGGCGGCGCACGTGGCCCGGCGCGGCCCGTTCTATGGCGTCGAGACCGGCCCGGTCCGCATCGACTATGCCCGTGTGCGGGCTCGCATGAACGAGGTCCGGCACGGCTCGCGCGACGGCCTCACCCGCTGGATGGAGGAGACGCCCAACGTGACGCTGATTCGGGGCTGGGGCCGGTTCGAGGAGCCGCGCACGCTCCGCGTGGGCGAGCGGCGGCTGCGCGGCGGGCAGATCTACATCAACGTGGGGATGCGTCCCGCCGTGCCCCCCATCGACGGGCTTGACGCCGTCCCCTGGCTCGACAGCGCGCGCCTGCTCGACCTGGAGACGCGGCCCGACCACCTCGTCATCGTCGGCGGCGGCTACATCGGGATGGAGTTCGCCCAGATCTATCGGCGCTTCGGGGCAGAGGTCACCGTCGTGCAGCGCGCGCCGCAGGTGATGCCGCGCGAGGACGCGGACGTCGCCGCCGAGATCCGGCGCATCCTCGAAGGCGAGGGCGTTCGCATCCTGTGCGACGCCACGGCCGAGCGAGTGGACGGTCAGCAGGGGGCGATCCGGGTGACGGTCCGGCATGGCGAGGGCACCGAGACGCTCGTGGGGACGCACCTGCTCGTGGCCGCCGGGCGCTGCCCCAACAGCGACCGGCTGAACCTGGAGGCTGCCGGCATCGAGACGGACGACCGGGGGTTCATCCGGGTGGACGACGTCTGCCGCACGAACGTCGAGGGCGTCTTTGCGCTGGGCGACGTGAACGGCCACGGGGCCTTCACCCACACCGCGGTCAACGACGCCGAGATCGTGCTCGACCATCTCTTCGGCGGGACGCGGCGGCTCTCGCAGCGCATCCCCATCTACGCGCTGTTCACCGACCCGCCGCTGGGGCGCGTGGGGATGAGCGAGCGGGAGGCCCTCGCCTCGGGTAAGCGCGTCCTCAAGGCCACCCGCCCCATGAGCCGCATCAGCCGCGCCAAAGAGATGGGCGAGACGCAGGGCTTCGCCAAGCTGCTCGTCGACGCCGACACGGACCGGATCCTGGGCGCCGCCATCCTGGGACCGAACGGCGACGAGATCGTCAACATGTTCGCCGCCATCATGCACAGCGACATCCCGTGCCGGCGCTACCGCGAGGTCGTCCTGGTCCATCCCACCGTGTCGGAACTGATGCCGTGGATCCTCGACGACCTCGAGGAAGTGGAGCCCGCGGAGGCCTGACCGGGAGGCCACGGCTTTTTTGCAGAAGGAAAGCGCCGCATGGTGTACCTTGGGGCCGGTTTGTCCCACCGACACCCTTCCATGCTCGCTGCTGTCATGACCCCGGACCTTCTCCTCAAGGGCGGCCTGCTCCTCGACCCCGAGACGGGCGCCACCCGCCGCGCCGACGTGCTCATCCGCGACGGCCGCATCGCGCGCATCGCGCCGGACCTCGACGCCGCCGGCGTGCCGGTCTACGACGCCTCGGGCAAGATGCTCTCGCCGGGGTGGATGGACATGCACGTGCACCTCCGCGAGCCGGGCTTCGAGCACAAGGAGACCATCGAGACGGGGTGCCGGGCGGCGGCCTTCGGCGGCTTCACGGCCGTGGCCTGCATGCCCAACACGAACCCGCCCATCGACACGCCGGAGGTCGTCGCCTTCATCCGCGAGCGGGCCGAGGCCACGCCGGTGGACGTCTACCCCATCGCGTGCGTCTCGGTGGGGCGCAACGGGGCGGCGCTCACCGGGGCGGTGCTGGCCGGCCTCGACGCGCTGGCCGGGGCCGGCGCCGTGGCCTTCAGCGACGACGGCTCGCCGGTGCAGTCGAGCGCCCTCATGCGGCAGGCCCTCGAAGCCGCCGCCCGCCTCGACCGGCCCATCATCAACCACATGGAGGACATGACGGCCGGCCCGAAGGGGCACATGAACGAGGGCGCGGTCTCACGGCGGCTGGGCATCCGGCCCGTGCCCGCACTCTCCGAGGAGATGATGATCGCCCGCGACCTGTTGCTGTGCGAGCTGACCGGCGGGCCGCTCCACGTGGCGCACCTCTCCACGGCGAAGGGTGCGGCGCTCGTCCGCCTGGCGAAGGCCCGCGGCCTCCCCGTGACGGCGGAGGTCTGCACGCACCACGTCACGCTCACCGACGAGGCCGTGGCGGCGAGCGGGTGCGACCCGAACACGAAGATGCACCCCCCGCTGCGCACGGCGGCTGACGTGGCGGCGCTGAAGGAGGCCCTCCGCGACGGCACCCTCGACGCCCTCTGCACCGACCACGCACCGCACGCGCCGGAGGAGAAGGCCGCGCCGTTCGAGGAGGCCCCCTTCGGCATCCTGGGGCTGGAGACGGCCTGGGGCCTGACGGGCCGCGAGCTGATCGCGCCGGGGGTGCTCTCGGTGGCCGAGGCCGTGTACAAGCTCACCGTGGCGCCCCGCCGCATCCTGCGCCTGCCCGTGCCGCGCCTGGCCGAGGGCGAAGCCGCCAACCTGACCGTCTTCGACGCCACCACACGCTGGACCTTCGAGGAACGCCACATCCGCTCGAAGAGCCGGAACACGCCGTTCGTCGGATGGGAGATGATCGGGCGCGCCTGGGCGATCTACAACAAGGGGCAACTCGTGACAAACGAAGGTTGAAGCGGGAACGCCGGGAAAACCTTCCTTCAACGAGCGGGACAGGCCATGTCGTGGTGGGAGTTGCTTGTCGATTTTTTCCTCGTCTGGCCCGGGGACGACCTGGATTCGCACGACAAGAGGCGGGTGGCGCTCGGATGTGTGCTGGTGCTCGTGCTGCTGGCCCTGATCGTCGGGGGAGTGGTATATGTGCCCGCCCGGGCGGAGGGCGGGCGATGCCTGCACGACGCCTTTCACCGGGTCGGGGTGTTCAGGAGCCGTTCATACAGGGCGACGAGGCGCCCGGCCATCCGGTCCCACAGGTAGTGCCGGGCCGCTTCGGCGGCGGCCGCCGAGAGGCGGGCATACGTTTCCGGCTCGTCGAACCAGGTGCGGAGGATCCGCACGGCGGCGGCCGCGTCGCGCGGATCGACGACCGCCCCGCAGCCATGGGCCTCGATGAACGCCCGCCACCGGGGGAAATCGGAGCACAGGATGGGCAGGCCGTAATAGAGGTATTCGTAGAACTTCGTCGGGAGCGTTTCGACGTAGTTCGGCTCCGGTTGCAGGAGTGCCAGGCCGGCGTGGGCTTCGTGATAATACGGTTCCATCTCGTTCCACGGCAGATAGCTTTCCCATCCGGCAAGGCGTATGATCCCGGCCAGTCGTTCCGAACGGATGCGTGCTTCGGCGGCGGCGCGGTCCCTCGAGACGCGGCAGACGCCCGCGAGCGTGAGGCGCCAGGACGTGCCTTCGTCTCGGGTGATTTTCGCTATGTCGAGCAGGACGTCGAGGCCCCGCGCCCGGCCCTGCGTGCCCGCGTAAAGCAACTCGAAGGACTTTTTCGGGGGCGGCTTCGGAAGCGGCGGCCGTGTTGCGGGCGGGCGGAAGTAGTTGAGGATGAGGGTGTGCGGGACCTGTGCGTCTGCCACGACCGGCAGCAGGCTGTCGGAAGCAAGCACCACGTGATCGACCCAGTGAAAACACCAGCGTTCGAGTGCCCGGAGGGTCCGTCCCTCGAGCCCGCCGCGCCCGCCATAGTCTTCGTGCATGTCGTAGACGATGCGGGCACCGGTGGCTTGCTTGAGGGCACGGGCGATGGGGATCAGTTCCGGGTCATGGAAATGATAGAGATCGGCCTGGAGGGCCCGGGCTGCGCGAAAGGCACGGCCGAGCACGCCCAGCCGCCGGTTCCGGCCGCGGGCCACGGGTAACGCCGTCACCGGCATGCCCTCGACCACCTCCGGCCGCGTGTGCGGGGCCACCACGCGCACGTCGAAGCCCGCCTCTTTCAGGGTGCGGGCCTCCCGGTCGAAGATGCGAGGATCCCGAAGCGGGTGTACCGTCGTCAGGTGGACGACGCGTGGAGGAGTATGCCCGGGGAGATGCATCACAGCCTTATTTTTGACCTGGATACGTCAAAGCCTGACCGAGGTCATGACCTTACCCAACTTTGTCATCGCCGGTGCAGCCAAGTGCGGCACCACGTCGCTCTATCACTACCTGAAGCAGCACCCGGATATCTACATGAGCCCGGTCAAAGAGCCGCATTTTTTTACGTTTGAAGAGGGTGTTCCTGATTTTCATGGTCCCGGGGACGAGTGGCTTGCCCGCACGGCGGTGACGGATCCGAATGCCTACCGGGCGTTATTCGAGGCGGCCTCGCACGAGCAGGCGCGCGGTGAGGCGTCGCCGCTCTATCTCTACGACGAGCATACGGCGGCGCATATCCAGCGTTATGTGCCTGAAATGAAGATCATCGTGCTCCTGCGCAACCCGGTCGACCGCGCCTATTCGCATTTCTGGTTCATGGTAGCCGGGCGACGTGAACCCCTGCACGACTTTGCCGCCGCGCTTGCGGAGGAGGAAAACCGGCGGCAGGCCGGCTGGGAATGGTTCTGGCGATATACCGATCTGGGTTTCTACCATAAACAGCTCCGGCGCTATTACGAGGTTTTCCCGGCCCATCAGATCCGGGTCTATCGGTATGAGGAACTGGCCTCACGCCCACGCGCCCTGTTGCGCTCCGTTTTTGAGTTTCTGGAGGTGGATCCGGCGTTCGTGCCGGCGTCGTTGCCCCGGTACAACGTCTCCGGACTTCCACGGCATGTGCTGTTGCATCGCCTGGTGACGGGCGACCATATGCTCCGGCGCACCTTCCGCCGGTTATTGCCGCTGAACCTGAAACGCCAGTTTCTCATCCGGTTCAAGAGCTACAATCTTCGCAAGCCGCCGATGGATCCGGATTTACGGGTCCGGCTGGTGCGTCTGTATCGCGAAGATATTTTACGGCTGCAAGATCTTCTGCGGCAGGACTTCTCCGACTGGCTGCGTGTTTGAAAAGGCTCAACGGTCCGTTTCAAAGAAGGCGTGGACGGCGTTCACGACCCGTTCGGCGTCGTGCTCCGTCATGGCCGGGTGCAGGGGCAGGCTGAGGGCCTGCGTGTAGTAGCGGGCCGTTTCCGGGCAGTGTGCTATCGAACAGCCCAGGCGCCGGTAATAGGGGTGCATGGGCACGGGGATGTAGTGCACCTGGACGCCGAAGCCGGCGGTGCGGAGGTGGGCGAAGAGGGCGTCCCGGTGTCGCGGCGGGGGCGCGGTCACGCGTACCACGTAGAGGTGCCAGGCGTGCGTGCCCTCCGGTGGTTCGGCGGGCAGGTGCAGCGGCAGCCCGGCGAGGGCCTGCGTGTAGTAGCGGGCCAGGTGCCGCCGGTGCGCGTTGTAGGCGGGCAGGTGGTGCAGCTGGCTCAGGCCGAGGGCGGCGTGCAGCTCACTCAGCTTGTAGTTGAAGCCCAGGACCTGTTGCTCGTAGTACCAGGGGCCCGGAGCCGGATACTCGAGCGCGGCCGGGTCGCGGGTCATGCCGTGGGTCCGGAACAGCCGGAGCCGCGCCGCGTGCCGCGCATCGTCGGTTGTCACCATGCCTCCCTCGGCAGCCGTCATGTTTTTGACCGGGTTGAAGCTGAAGGCCGTCAGGTCGGCCAGTGCCGAGCCGACGGGGCGCCCCCGGTAGGCGGCACCCGGTGCGTGGGCGGCGTCGGCCAGCAGGAGGCAACCAGCCTCGTCGGCGACGGCCCGGAGCCGGTCATAGTCGCTCGGATGCCCGGCGAAGTCGACGGTGAGGAGGGCACGGGTGCGGGGGGTAACCGCTGCCCGGGCCGCTTCCGGGTCGAGGCAGAGCGTCTGCGGGTCGATGTCGGCGAAGACGGGGATGCCACCCAGGTAGCGCACGGCATTGGCGGTGCCGGCGAACGTCAGGGCCGGCACGATCACCTCGTCCCCCGGCCCGATGCCAGCGGCAAAGCAGAGGCCGTGCAGGGCCGCCGTCCCGCTCGAGAACCCGACAGCGTGCCGGGCTCCCACGGCTGTCGCGAACGCTGCTTCGAACGAAGCCAGCCGGTTTCCCTGCGAGAGGATCGGATCGCGCAGTGCCGCCGTCACGGCCGCGATATCCTCCTCCGTCACCAGCGGGCGGCTGTAGGGCAGAAAAGGCGGGGCAGGATCGTGGTGCATGGGTCGTTCGTGCCGGATGCGTCAGCCGTGGGAAGCATGTCGTCGCAAAACCGCCCGGCCTGCCCGGCGTGCGGCCATCGCGAGCCGGTTCCAGAGGCGCTCGGCCCGCACGACCACCATCGACTCGGCGTCGCCGGGCGGCAGGGTGACGGCGAACCGCTCGCCGAGCGCCCGGCGCGGCACCCGCAGGCAGTTCACGATGCGGTTGTACAGGTTCTGCCCGTGCACCACCTGGAGCCACATCGGGGCGGTGGTAACTTCCCACACCGGCCCGACCTCGGCCAGGCGACGGTGCGGGCGGCACCAGACCGTCCGCATGTTCTCGACCGGTTCCATCATCGTGATGAACGGGTTCGACGTGCGCCGTGCCGCGTACAGCTTGTCCCGGCCGAACACATATCCACACGTGAAGTTGAGGAACGCACCCGTGTGGGGACGAAAACGCTGATGTACGTTTTCGACGAAGTCCCTCGCCAGGGCATCGTCGCTGTCGAGGCGGGTGGTGAGGACGTAGGTGGCCTCTGAAGGGATCCGTTCCCGGACGAAGGCACACATCCTTTCCGGCGACAGCGCTTCCACGAAAAGCGGAACGAAGGAGTCCCACCGGGCATACGCCTTTACCTTTTCCCGAAAAGAGGCCGGCAGGCGGGTGTCAAAGAAGACGAGCCAGGTGAAGCGCCGTTCCGTCTGGGAACGCACCGAGGACAGGCAGAACCGCTCGAAGAGGTCGAACCGGTGCCGGAGCCAGGTCGGGTCGTCGACCAAGTGGTCGGCCACGCCCATGCGGACGTTGAAGGCCGTCAGGATGAAGTGAGTGAAGGGATGCATCGGTCAGGCTTCTCGTCCACGCGGGAGGCGGGTCTGGACGGATCGCGCCGGGTGGGCGGCGATGATCCGGCGGAGGACGGCTTCCAGGTCGCGTTCGATGGTGAAGCCGGTCCAGGCTTCGAGCTTGGTGGTGTCCGGGATGCGCAGGTGCACGTCTTCGAAGTGGGTGCCGTAGGCCGATTCGTAGGGGACGAAGGTGATCGGGGAGGAGCTCCCGGTCAGGCGGACGATCATCTCGGCGAGTTCGCGGATGGTCACGGGGGCGCACCCGCCGACGTTGAACACTTCACCGGCCGTGTCGTCGCGCTCCATGAGCAGCAGCATGGCGGCGACGGCGTCCTCGACGTCGGTGAAGCACCGGCGCTGGCTCCCGTCGCCGTGGACGGTGAGCGGCTCGCCCGAGAGGGCCTGCGCGACGAAGCGCGGCACCACCGGGCCGTGGCGGCCCACCTGGCGCGGTCCGATCACGTTGAAGAGCCGGACGATGACCGTGTGCAGCCCTTCCTCCCGGTGTTTTGCCAGCGTCAGGAACTCCTCGACGGCCTTGATGCCGGCATACGACCAGCGATGCACCTCGGTGGCGCCATAGACGCGGTCGGCGTCTTCGCGGAGGGGGGCCTCCGGCAGCACGTCGAGTGCCTTGCCGTAGACCTCGGAGGTGGACGTGAGCAGGAGCCGGGGGCGGTAGTGCGTGACCAGGTCGAGGATGGTGTCGATGGCACGCAGGTTGTTCAGGATCGTCTGGCTCGGCGTCCACGTGGCGAGCCGGACGCCGACGTACGAGGCCAGGTGGTAGAGGTCGTCGCAGGCGGCCACGAGCGGCGCCATGAGCTGCCGGTCCGTCACGTCGGCCTCGACGAAGCGGAAGCGCGGGTGAGCCATCGCACCGGCGAGGTTGTGCAGGGTGCCCGTGGCCAGGTTGTCCACCGCCGTCACATGGTGACCCCGCGCCAGCAGCGCATCGACCAGGTGCGAGCCGATGAAGCCGGCGCCACCGGTCACCAGGCAGCGGCGTGGCGTCTCGGCGTGGTTTGTCGGCATGGAATGCGCCATGAGGGAGGTACCGGGCAAGCAGGGTTTTTCGGGGTTTGGGGTGCGCGGCGCGGGCTCAATATATCGCACGGACGAGCATAAACGCTTCTGCTGCCGCCCGCCCACAGACGCTGCCCCATCGCCGGGCTATAGCCCGTAGTGCCTCCGGAGAGCGCGGGTGAGGATACGGCCGCGCCTCGCTCTCGTAGCAGGCCATCGCGGCCAGCTTGCGCTCGAGTGTGGCCGTGATGTCGACGAAGACGGTGGGCCGGAAGGCGGGGGCGAACTGCCCGAAGGCGTACTCGGTGGAGGACGGGATCTCGTAGGCGAGCACACGCTGCACCGGCGTGCCGACCATCGGGCGGGTGGCCGTCAGCGTGGCGCGGTAGACGCGGGCGTGGTCGATGTTGAGGTCGCCGCCATGCTGGGTGAAGACCACCTCGGGCCGGACCGCGTCGATGAGTCCTTCGATGCACTTGACGAGATCGAGGAGGGGGACGGTGTCGAAGCGGTTGTCGGGCAGGTCGAAGAACTGCGGCTCAGGCACGCCGAGCGCGCGGGCGGCGGCGCGGCTGTGCGCACGGAGTGCGGCGACGGCGGCCGGGTCGGCGTCTTCGCGGCGGCTGTGGCGCGAGGTGATCCCTTCGCCGAGGATGGCGACGTGGACCGTATGCCCTTCGTCGGCCAGCCGGGCCAGCGTGCCGCCGCAGCCGAGCACTTCATCATCGGGGTGGGCGGCAATCACGAGAACGCGGCTCACTTCGTTTGCGTCGTTGGTCACAGGTTCTCATCCTTGGAGGCGTGGCGCTCGTCCGATGACGGAGTCCCACGTACGACCCCTCACACGTCGCCCGAGACGATGCGGACGTGCTTGACGTTGACGAACGGCTCGCCGCGCGCATACCCGGGTGCCAGCTCGTCGCGGACGGCGGCAATCATGGCCTCTGGCGCGTGCGTCCGGGCCGTCATGCGGAAGAGCGTCGTGGTGGTGTAGTAGGCGAGGAAGGCATCGAGCGTCGGGTAGGTGATGCGGTTCTCATGCGTCTCGGCCGTGAAGGCGAGACCCCGGCGTTCGAGCTCGGGCTCGACGGCGCGCTCAAGGAAGCCGAGCGCGTGCCGGTCGATCTCCGAGATCTCGCCGAAGAGGCGGCGGTGGAGCGCGTAAAACGGCCCGTTGTTGCCCGTGCCCGGCCCGCTCAGGACGAAGCGCCCGCCGGTGCGCAGCACGCGCAGCATCTCGTCGAGTGCCTTCGGCCAGGCGTCTACGTAGTAGAGCGCGTAGTTGCACATCACCCGGTCGAAGCGGCCGTCGGGATAGGGCAGGGCCTCGGCCGAAGCCCGGCGTACGGCGAGGCGACGGTGGCGGGGTGCCTCTTCGAGGTAGGGATCGACGCCGTGGGCATCGAGGTCGTAGTGTTCGAGGAAGTCGGCCAGGTGGTGGCCGGGGCCGCAGCCGACGTCGAGCACGGCCAGGCCGTCGGTCAGGGCCATGCAGTCGCGGAGGCAGGCCGTGAAGTCGAACGTACCCATCGCCGTGTTCGAGGTCAGGCGGTGGGATACGTCGGCCGTGCCCTGCGGTTCGTCTTCATACAGGATGCGTGCCGCGTTCCCCATGGCAGAGGGCGGAGGACGGGGGGCAGATTGATCTTCGGGCATCGGGCGCAGCTAGCTTCTACCGTTCATCGTGGCGGGGCGATCGCATCGCCGATCTCCCCATCGTCATTCCCGCAAAGGCGTGCGGCGTGCAGACGCCGCCATCCAGCCCGAAGGTCTCCTGCCTGCGCAGGGGCAGAGTCTGGATCCCCGATCGGGGTCGGGGAGGACCTCCGCGGTTCAAGGCGGAGCTACCCGGGCGCGGCGTTTCTCGGAAAACGTGCTCTCTGGGTTTCATGGGGCGGCAGGATCAGGTTCGGCAGCCGGCGTACGTGCCACCCGGACGACATGTTCGGCCACCATGCGGGCGGTTGCCTCCACCGATGCATGTTCGGCCACCCACTGCCGGTTGACGGGGGCGATGCGGGCCTTCAGCGCGGGCAGGCGATCCACGACCCCGGTGAGCACGTGGGCCAGCGAGGCTTCAGGGGCGACGAAGACGGCGGTCTCGGGGGTGAGGAAGGAGCGATTGCTGGCGATGTCGCTCACCACGGGGATCACGCCCGCATACATGCCCTCGAGGATGCCGACGGAGATGCCGTCGCGGGGCGGTACCGAGACGAGCACGTCGGCGGCGGCCCAGATAGCGTTCATCTCCTCACGGCTGAGGAAGCGGTCGAGCACGCGGGCGCGGGGGTGCGCGGCGAGGGCATCGAGGTGAGCCTGCACGGCCGGCGTGCGCTCGTGGCCGAGTGTGAGGACGACGACGTGCGCCCCGGGCCGGGCCGCGAGGAGGTGGCCGAAGGCCGTGAGGATGCGCTCGGGGTCGTACCAGTCCCGCAGGCCGCGGGCGCTCACCACCACCGGCACACCGGGGGGCAGGCCCCACCGGGCGCGGGCCTCGGCCGGGTCGGGGAAGACGTAGTCGGCCAGGTGGAGGCCCCAGAAGGCCGGGATCACCCGCTCCGGCGGCACCGGATAATGCGTGCGGACAAAGTCGGCCAGCCCCGCCCCATCGGTGAAGATGAGCTGCGCCCGGCCGAGCACCCACCGAACGAGCGGGCGGAAGATCCACTGCTTCCAGCCCTCGAACGGGTAACCGGCCACGTCGTACGTCCACGTGTTGAGCAGCAGGGGGCGGAAGCCGGTGCGGGCGCCCATCCAGCCGTAGCTGGTGGCATAGGAGGGCATGAACACGTCTACGCCCAGGGCCGCTAGCAGCCGCCGCAACGGCCGTACCGGCCCGCAGAAGTCGATCCACGACATCGTCTTCGCCGAAGCGTGAAAGGGCGGGCGAAGATACCGCACCGCGACGCCATCCAGCGGGGCCGGCGGCGGGTGGAACGTCAGCAGGGTCACCCGCAGCCCCTGCCGGGCCAGCGCCGGCAACCACTTCTGCACGTGGTAATTGTCGCCGCTGCCGAAATAGGCAAGGTGAACCGGCGTCGTCATCGCCTGCATGCTCCGGAAGGACGTGTAAAACTTCGGTTCAAAATACATATCCACCCGGTTTTTATCTTGCGTGCGCATCGCCCGGCTTCGATTTTGGGCCGGGGCTTTCGCGCTTGAAGTCTGTTCCCTGGTACAACATTACAGCCTATGTCCACCTATGCGATCATCATGGCCGGCGGCATCGGCAGCCGGTTCTGGCCCAAGAGCCGCCTCGATCATCCCAAGCAGTTTCTCAGGGTGTTCGGCGACAGCACGCTGATCCAGAACACCGTGGCCCGGCTGCAGGGGCTGATCCCGCCGGAGCGATGCTACGTCGTCACCCACGAGCGGTACGTCGAGCGCACGAAGGCCCAGCTTCCGGCCGTGCCGGCGGAAAACATCCTGGCCGAGCCGATCAGCCGGAACACCGCACCGTGCATCGCCTATGCGGCCGTGCGGCTGCTGGCCCGGGACCCGGACGCCACGATGGTGGTGCTTCCGGCCGATCACGTCATCACCGACGTGCGGAAATTTCACACCGTGCTGCGGACGGCCATCGAGACGGCGCAGGAGCCGGGCGCCCTCGTCACCATCGGCATCACGCCGACCTACCCGGCCACCGGCTATGGCTACATCCAGTTCGAGGGCAGCCTCGACCAGCTCGACGAACAACCCCGGGCGCTGCGCGTTCGTACCTTTGCCGAGAAGCCGGACACCGAGACGGCCGAGCGCTTCATCGACTCGGGCGATTTCCTCTGGAACAGCGGCATCTTTGTCTGGCGTGCCGACGCCATCCGCGATCAGATGGCCACCCACCTGCCGAAGGTGTTTCAGGCCTTTGAGCCCGTGGCCGAAGCCGTCGGGACGGAGCGGGAGCGGGAGGTCGTCGCGGCGGCCTTTCAGAACAGCCCCCGCATCTCCATCGACTACGGGGTGATGGAACGCGCCGGCAAGGTGTACGTCGTGCCCGCCTCTTTCGGCTGGAGCGATGTGGGCGACTGGCGGGCCGTCTATGAACTGAGTGAGAAAGACGAGCACGGCAACGCCCTGCAGGGTAACGTCATCGTGCACGACGCGAGCCGGTGCCTCGTCCAGAGCGACGACCGCCTCGTCGTCCTCATCGGCCTTCACGACACCGTCGTCATCGACACCGAAGATGCCGTTCTCGTCTGTCACCGGGAGAGTGCCCAGCAGGTCAAGAACGTCGTCGATTACCTCTACGCCCACCAGCTCACGCGGTACATCTGAGCCCGGACCGGCCGCGGGCGTTGCCTTTTCCCGTCCGTGCCCGGATATTGCCCGGGGCAGGGCCTGCCCCCGGTTTCCGTGTGTACCCGGTGTTCCGTCTCCGATGCGTTCATTCGATCCCTTCGTCTCATGAACCCGCCGCGTCGCTTTTGCCTCTTTCTGATCACCAGCTGCCTGCTCGTCATGCCCGACCAGATCGTCCATGCCCAGTCCGGCTGGAAACAGCACGACATGGATCGCCCGCGCCCGCCGGTGGTGACGCCGGCTCCGGCGGCGGCCCCCGTCCCGCCTCCCTCGGACGCCATCGTCCTTTTCGACGGCACCGACCTCTCGGCCTGGGAGGCCCACGTCGGCGGTCCGGGTGTCTGGACGCTGGCGGGCGACTACATGGAGGTCAATCGCCGCAGCGGGCGGCCCGCCCCCTGGAAGGTCGGCGACGGCTACTTCGAGGTCGTGCCCGGCTCCGGCGACATCCGCACCCGGCAGGCCTTCGGCGACATCCAGCTGCACCTGGAATGGGCCGCGCCCGAGGTCGTCGAAGGCGACGGGCAGGGACGCGGCAACAGCGGCGTCTTCCTGATGGGGCTCTACGAGGTGCAGATCCTCGACTCGTACGAGAACCCGACGTACGCCGACGGGCAGGCCGCCGCCGTGTACGGGCAATACCCGCCGCTGGCCAACGCCATGCGCCCGCCGGGCCAGTGGCAGGCGTACGACATCGTGTTCCGCCGCCCCCGTTTCGGCGAGGCCGGGCAGCTCCTCGAACCGGCCCGGATCACGGTCTTCCACAACGGCGTCCTGGTGCAGGACGCGGTGCCCCTCTTCGGGGTGACGATGTGGCTCCAGCACCTGCCCTACCGCCCCCACGCCGACCGCCTGCCCCTCGTGCTGCAGGACCACGGCAACCCGGTGCGCTTTCGCAACATCTGGGTGCGCGAGCTGCCGGAGACGACGCCCGGCGCCCCCGCCGTCGCCTATCCCGCGGGCATCACGCTGCCGGCCGACGTGCTCGACCGCTACGTGGGGCGTTACGGCTCCTGGGAAGTGCGCCGCGACGGCGAGGTGCTGCGCATGCATTTCTTCGGTCCGCTCTGGCTCGAGCTCGTCCCCCTCTCGACGACGCGCTTCACGCTCAAGCACACCGCCGGCCTGCTCGACTTCGACCTCGACGCCGGCGGTGTGCCCCGCCGCGTGACGTTCACCCTGGGCGGTGTGCCCATGCCGGCCGAGCGCACCGAATGAGGCATACCACCCGTCGGGAACGGATCGCGCTCAGAGCCGCCCTTCGGCCAGCCCGATGAAGAAGGCGTACTCGGTAGCGATCTCGCGATAGCGCTGGAAACGCCCGGAGGCGCCCCCGTGCCCCGCGGCCATGTTGGTCTTGAGCAGCAGCAGGTTGTCGTCCGTCTTCAGGTCGCGCAGCCGGGCTACCCACTTCGCCGGCTCCCAGTACTGCACCTGCGAGTCGTGCAACCCGGCCGTGACGAGCATCGCCGGGTAGGCACGGGCCTGCACGTTGCCGGTTGTCGGGTAGAGGGTTTCGGGGAGAAGTTGACCCGTTTCGAGGTTCTTGACGTAGACGGTGTAGAGGCGGCGTCCCAGCGTGTCGGCTGCAAAGGCGAGCAGACGGCCGTCGTCGCTCACGGCCGTGCCGCCGAGCTGGTAGAAGGTGTGGTCTTTGGCCAGTTCGTTCACGTCGAGCAGGATCTCTTCCGGCGCGTCGAGGGTACCGCGTCGGCGCGCCAGGATGGGATAGTCCTTGCCCGGCTCGTAGCGGGTGTAGTAGAAAAGGTCCGTTCGACCGGGTGGCGGGGGGCGTCGGGTGGGGTGAGGCGCTCCGTTGCCGCATGGGGTTGCGGTATGGGAGTCTGTGCCAGCACGGGCAGGGCCAGCATCAGCCCGAGCACGCCAAACGACACCGTTTTCGGTTGCATGGCTTTTTCTGTAATGTACAGGGGTACAGGATGCCCGTCGCCGCCCGGCAGGGCCCCTGAGGGTTTGACTTGAAACGCCCTCCGGAGGGGCGATACCCCGGCGCCGGTAACGGCTAGGAGGCGAAGCGCGCGGGAGGCACTACGCGATGCGGAAGCAAACTCATTCGTACGTTTCCGCCAGCGCTTCGCGCACGCGCACGAGGAGCGCCTTCGTGGCCCGGATGCCGTCTTCCTCGCTCAGGCCGTCGCCTTCGTACTCGATGCCCACGTAGCCCCGGTACCCGGCGTCGAGGACGATGCGCATCATGCGGAAGTAGTCCGTGTGGATCTCATTGCCCTCCTTGTCGAAGTCGTGGGACTTGGCGCTGACGGCTTTGGCATAGGGCATCAGCTCGGCCACGCCCTGGTAGCGGTCGTACCAGTTGTCATCCGCGATGCGGAAGTTGCCGAAGTCGGGCAGGGTGCCGCAGCGGGGATGGTCGACCAGCTTCATGACGCCGGCGAGCCAGGCGCCGTTGCTGGAGAGGCCGCCGTGGTTCTCGACGATGACGTTGAGGCCGTACGTGTCGCCGAGTTCGGCCAGGCGGCGGAGCCCGTCGGCGGCCAGGCGCATCTGCTCGTCGTAGGAGCCGGCACTCTGGGCGTTGACGCGGATGGAATGACAGCCCAGAAACTGTGCGGCCTCCAGCCATTTGCGGTGGTTTTCGACGGCCTGCAGGCGTTTTGCCTCGTCCGGGTCGCCCAGGTGGCCTTCGCCGTCGCACATGATGAGCAGGCTACGGACGCCTTCGCCCTCGCACCGCTTCTTGAGCTCGGCGAAGTAGGCCCGGTCGGTGGCGTGCTCCCGGTAGAACGTGTTGACGTATTCGACGGCGTCGAGGCCGAACGTCTGGCGCGTGACCTTCGGGAAGTCGAGCGGGTCGAGTTCCTTCGCGAAGAGGGCGCGGTGGAGCGACCACTGGGCCAGGGAGATCTCGTAGAGGTTCTTGCGGGGCCGGGTGAAGGCGCTCCGCGGCCAGACGGCCAGGCCGCCCGCAGCCAGGGCGGCGTGCTTGAGGAAATCGCGACGGTGCATCATGGTGATGTGGGGGTTGGTTCGGGGGGTGAACGTGGTGGGTTCCCCTGCGTTCGGGGTGGGGGATAGGGGTCAGGGTTGCCATGCGCCGCGGGCCACGGCGGGGACGAACGTGTCGAGGCCTTCGGGTTTCCAGGGGAGGGTGCGTTCCTGCTCGGCACTCATGTAGGCCGTCATCAGCAGTTCCACCACCTCGAGGCCCGCGCGGAAGTCGAGTTCGGGTTGCCGGCCTTCGAGGAAGCAGCGCACGAAGTGGCGGTTTTCATCTTCGTAGCCGTACTCCGAGGCCTCGTTGCCGACGACGGGCATGAGCCCCTGCTCGGCGTTTTGCTTCTCGACCAGGTCTTCACCGGCTTCGCCGTGGACGTTGCGGCTGAAGAAGACGCGCACGCCGCTGTCGAGCGAGCTGTGGGACATCGAATACTCGGGACCGAGGAGTTCAGCGCTGAGCCGGAGGCCCGCGCCGACGTAGCTCCAGGAGGTTGTCGTCTCGGCCACCAGCGTGTGGCCTTCTTCGTCTTCATAGAAGATGGTGGCGCGGGCGAAGTCCTCCGACGGGCGGTTGCGGTAGTCGATGTCGGCCCCCATGTGCTGGCGGAGCCAGTCCGCGTATTCGGGCCGGGACCATTTGAGGCTGGCAATCTGGGCGGAGACTTTGACGGGGCGGATGCTGTGGCGGGGGGCACCCGGCTTGGTGAGCAGGAAGCGGGCCACCTCGACGCTGTGGCACATCATGTCGTTGAGCACGCCGCCGCCCTGGAGGGGGCCCTGCCAGAACCAGGGACCGTGCGGGCCGCTGTGTTCCTCGGCGGCGCGGGCCAGGTAGGGACGCCCAGTCAGGGCCGCCCCGCGCGTCCAGACGATCTCGCGCCCCCGGGCCAGCCCCGGCGAGAAAAGCTGGTCTTCGAGGTAGCCGTGGAGCACGCCCGCTTCTTCGACCAGGGCCAGCACCCGCTTTGCCTCGGCCACGTTGCGGGCCAGCGGCTTCTCGCAGGCGATGCCGACGAGCTCGCCGCGCCCGGACTTCAGCGTGTGGACGATCTCCTCCATGTTCTCGATCCGCCGGTGGTTGGGGCCACAGATCCAGATCGCATCGATGTCCGGATCGGCAACCATGTCGGCAACCGAGGCATAGGCTTTCGCCTCGCCGACGTGGAGCAGGCGGGCCAGCGCCGCCGCCTCCTCGGCATGGGCCCGGGTCGGGCTCCAGATGCCCAGGATGTCGGCGTCACGGACGGCCTGCCACGAGCGAATGTGAAACCGGGTGATGAAACCGCTGCCGATGAATCCGATGCCGAGTCGTTTTCCTGCCATCACGTCGTGTTTTTGGGTTGTACGTGCCGGGGCCTGAGGGGGGGAAACCTCCCGGCCGGTAGCCGGGTAGCCGGTCGCAGGGTGCCCGGGACCAGATCGTGCGAACCGGCTCTGAAGTATACGTCAACGGGAGGAAAGGGGAAACCGGCGTTTTTCAAAGGGCGTCCCAGGTGATCCGGTCCGCTCTGGTGCATCCGGTTTTTTGCAAACGGAAGGTATTCGCTATGTCGCAGTGCTGGCACACCGGCTTCGTGCTTCTGCTGGCGGTGACGGCCTGCGGGCAGCAGCCCCGGCCGGAGGAGCTGGAGATGAACTGGGAGCCGGTGGAGGACCTCAACGCCGATCTGCCGCCGGGGGTGCGGGTCTATGCGGGGCGAAACGACCGGTTGCCGTTGCGGGCCTGGTACGTCCGGATCGACGAGGCGGACCCGGCCATCACGACGCGGGTGGTGGTCTCGGACGAGCCGGACCGGCGCGAGACCGTCGAGAGCTTTGCGCGCGATCTGGGGGCCTGTGTGGTGGTCAACGGCGGGTATTTCGTCATGAGCCAGAATCCGGCACGGCACGCCGGCCTGCTGCTCATCGACAGCATCCTGATCGAGCCGGCGACGCGTTCGGTGGTGCGGGACACGGTGCGCTACGAGGCGGCCCGGGCTGCGCTGGGCCTCGTCGGGGACAGTGTGGCCTTTGCCTGGGTGACGACCCGCCGGGATACGGTCTATGCCTGGGCCGAACCGCCGGCCCACCGGCCCGGTCATCCGGCGCCGCCGCTGCGGTATGAGGCGGCACGGCCCTGGCCGGTGCGCGACGCCCTCAGTGCCGGCCCGGCGCTCGTCGTCGGCGGGCAGGTGCGTGTGACGACGAACGAGGAGGTGTTTTTCGGCTCGGCGATTCCGGACGTGCACCCCCGTACGGCGGTAGGACGCACGGCCGACGGTGCCCTGCTCGTGCTGGTCGTCGACGGGCGGCAGCTCGAGAGCCGGGGGGTCAACCTGGAAGAGCTAGCGTGGCTGATGCGCGGCATCGGCGCCGTCGATGCGATCAACCTGGACGGGGGCGGGTCGGTTTCACTCGTCGTGGGCGGGCGGCTCGTCAACCGGCCCGTCGGGGGCACCGCCCTGCGCGAGGTCATGTCCGCCCTGGCGACGTTCTGCGAATGAGTTATTGCATCCACGGGGCCAGCAGCGGGTGGGTCGCCAGCGGGTGCAGGACGGCGTCCTCGCGGATGTGCTTCGGATCGAGCAGGTCCCTGCGGAACCCCTGGGCCAGCACGGTGGCGGCGTCGCCGGGCCGGTGCTGCAGGGCAAAGACCCGGGCCAGCTGGTAGTAGGCGGCCGGCTTGTGGGGGGCCTGCACGAGAGCGATGCGGGCAAAGGCCTCTGCGTGGTCGAGGCGTTCGAGCTCGACGGCGTTCCATGACAGGCGCAGGTGGAGGTCGGCGTCGTCGAAGACGTGACGGGCGGCGGCATCGAGGGCCTGCTCGGCGCGTGCGAGGTTGCCGCTGCGGCGGGCGGCCTCACACAGGAGGGTGTAGGCCTCGCCGTCGTCGGGGTCGAGCCGGACGGCGTGCTCGGCGTCCCGGAGGGCATCGGCCGGGCGGTCGAGTGCCAGCAGCACCCGTGCCCGCAGCTTGCGAGCGGGCTGGTCGTCGGGGAGGGCCTCCAGCACGCGGTCCAGGCGCGTTTTGGCTTCGAGCAGGCTGGCACCGCTCTTCCAGGCCGCCTCGGCACGGTGATACTGCGCGTCGAGCTGCGGCGTGCGCACCATGCCGTGCGCCGGCGGGACGGGGGGGCGGCGTACCGGTTGCGTCGCGGCAGCCGGTACCAGCGTGAGGGCCAGCAGCCCTCCAACCATCAGCTTGATTGTCCACTGCTTCATGGCACGCTTGCTTTCCCTTGCGGCTGTCTTATCTTGGCAGCCTTCGCACCGGCTCCGTGTCAAGAATCATTCCACCCGAACACCTGGCACGAGCCGGGGGCTGCCGTCGCCGGTGCGTCCTTTTTTCCACACAACCGCGCCCTGCCGATGAAACACCCGGGCTCTGACCTGGCGCTGGTGGAGGCCGTCGTGCCGTTGCTGCGTACCTGCTGTTTCGGGCGCGCGCTGCGCGGGTACGAGACGGTCGGCTCGACGAACACGGTGGCTGCCGCCTGGGCGGCCGAGGGGGCGCCGGAGGGGGCCGTGGTGGTGGCCGAATACCAGACGGCCGGGCGCGGCCGGCGCGGGCGGGCCTGGGAAGCCTCCGCCGGGCGGAACCTGACCTTCTCGGTGGTACTCCGGCCCACGCTGGCCCCCGAGCGCCTGGGGCTGATCACGCTGGCGGCGAGTGTGGCCGTGGCCGAGGCCGTCTCTGCCTTCACCGCACCCCTCGAAGCCACCATCAAATGGCCCAACGACGTGCTGCTGGAGGGGAAAAAGTGCTGTGGGATGTTGCTCGAGTCGTCGCTGTACGCGCATCACGGCGGTGCGGCGGCCGTGATCCTGGGCATCGGGCTGAACGTCAATCAGGATACTTTCCCCCCGTCGCTGGCGGAGCGGGCCACGTCGCTGCTGCTGGCTGCGGGACGTCTCGTGCCGCGCCCGCCGTTGCTCGCCTGCCTGCTCGAACGGCTCGAGGCCCGCTACGAGACCCTGACCACGGACGGCGGCGCGGCGGTGCGGAAGGCCTACGAGGCCCGTCTGGCCGGCCTCCACCGCCCCGTCACCTTCTACCTGGACGACGGCACGCGACTCCGCGGCATCCTGGCCGGTCTCACGGATACCGGTGCGGTGTGTATCGAGACGGCCGGGGGCCCGCGGGTGTTTCATGCCGGAGAGGTCTCCACCGCACCCCCGGCCTGAGCAGCGCGCCATGTGGCTGGCACTCGACATCGGCAACAGTTCGGTCAAGGGCGGCCTGTTCGAAGGCTCCGGCCTGGTGCACACCTTCCGGCTCGATCTGACCCGGCGCGATCCGCCGGAAGCCTGGGACGCGGCGCTGCGGGCGGCCCTGGCGGGGCAGCGGGTCGAGCGGGCCGGCGTCGCCTCGGTCGTTCCACCCGTGGTGGAGGGCGTGCGGGCGGTGCTTTCCCGGCTCACGGGCGCGGCGCCCGTGGTGGTGCACCCGGGGCTCCGGCTGCCGCTCCGGCTGGCCTACGAGACGCCCCACACCCTGGGCGCCGACCGCCTCGCCGCGGCCGTGGCGGCCTGGACGCGGTACGGTCATGCGCCGGAGACCCCCCGGGACGTCGTGGCCCTGGATGCCGGCACCGCCGTGACCTACGACGTGGTCGACCGCACCGGCACGTTCCTCGGCGGCCCGATCGGTGCGGGGCCGGTCCTCGTCCGGCAGGGGCTGGCGACCGGCACGGCCCAGCTTCCCGAAGTGCCCCTCGAACGCCCGGTCGAGGTCATCGGCCGCTCGACGCGCGAAGCGCTGCAATCCGGCATCCTGTATGGCTTCATCGACAGCGTCGCCGGGATGCTGGCCCGCCTGGCCGCCCGGCTCGGCCGCCGGCCGTACGTGGTCGCCACGGGCGGCTGGGCGCCGTTCCTGGCTGATCACCTCGACGCCATCGACCACGTGGAGCCCCACCTCGTGCTGCAGGGGATCTACGACCTGATGGTGCTCAACGGCGGTTCGGCGTGATCACGGGTGCGTACCGGCGGCCGTGCTATGGCGCTGCGGCCGGGGCGGCCTGCTGCAGCAGCATCTCGATCCGGGCCAGCACCATCTCGATGGCGACCTCGTTCTGCCCGCCCCGGGGGATGATCACGTCCGCTTCCCGCTTCGAGGGTTCGACGAACTCGAGGTGCATCGGGCGGACGGTTTGCTCGTACTGCGCCAGCACCGACTCGATGGTCCGCCCGCGCTCGTGCAGGTCCCGCCGGATGCGCCGCATGAGCCGGACGTCGTCGTCTGCGTCGACGAAGAGCTTGATGTCCATGCGCTCGCGCAAGAGGGGTTCGGCCAGCACGAGGATCCCTTCGACGATGATCACGGGCCGGGGCCAGACGGTCTGCGTCGTGGCCTCCCGGGTATGCGTGGTGAAGTTGTAGACCGGCTTCTCGATGGGCTGCCCGGCCAGCAGGGCATCCAGGTGGGCCCGCATGAGGCGGGTTTCCAGGGCGTCCGGATGGTCGAAGTTGAAGCGGGTCCGGGCTTCGAAAGGGAGGTGACTCAGGTCGACGTAGTAGGCGTCGTGGTCCAGGACGGCAATGCGTTCCGGCCCGAAGGCGTCCAGGATGCGGCGCAGGACGGTGGTTTTGCCGGAGCCGGATCCCCCGGCAATGCCGATGACGACCGGGCGCAGCATGGGCCTATCCGTTCTCCGCTTTCACCATCACGAGCGTGCGCGTGCGGGTGGCCTCGTCGTACGTGGAGGCGGCTTCGTCGAGGCGGTAGCCGTCGGGGTGTTCCCAGTTCCGCAGGGGTTCGTAGTCTTCGAGGGTTTCCCGGACGATGAAGTTGACCAGCCGCCCCCGCAGCGGTTTGACACCGTGCGAGACGGGCTTGCGTTCGCCGTCGCGTTCGATGAAGAACTTGACGACGACCATTTCCGCATAGGTGTGGGTGTCGTCCCAGGCTTCCTGGTGGGCGCCGGGCAGCAGGTTCCACACGTAGGCGCCTTCGAGCCGCCGGTTGAGCAGTTTGCTCACGTGGGGACGCCAGTACTGCGACACCTTGCCGATCTCGGGCAGGACGGCATCCATGCGGAGGCGGTAGTTGGGGATGAGGTCGTCCGGGCGCAACAGGCCGAAGAGGCCGGAGAAGATGATACCCTGTTCGAGGAGGCGACGCTGTGCGCCGGTGGGCAGCCCGGCGAAGTCCATGGCCTTGAACATCACGCCGGGGCTGTAGCGGTCGAGCGCCGACATGAGGGGGGCTTCATAGAGGGCGAGGTTGGTGCGGATGGTTTCTTCGAGCGTCTCGCCCTTGACGCCGAAGATTTTCTCCAGGGTGGCCGTATCGCTTTCCCGGATGGTTTTTTGCAGCGCGTCGATGAGGGCGCGGCGTTCCGGGTTCAGCTCATTGAAGTAGTTGAAGGTGTTCGAGGAGCGGTAGTCGAACATGTCCGGCGCGAAGGGGTTGCCTCCGTCGCGCTTGCCTTCGGCCGGGGGCAGGAGGATGGCGAAGTTGGGCATGGGCGTCAGCGAGGTGTGCAGCGGGGCGGCCCGGTTTCCGGGCGGATGCGCACCCGGACCGGTTTATTCGGCGGTCGAGGAACGTGGCCGTGCCGGGCGCTGCTGGCGCATTTCGCCGAGGAGTTCGTCGATGTCTTCGCGGATCTGGCGGGCCCGGGCCCGTGCGTCGGCCACGAGGGCATCGCCTTCGCGCCGGGCTTCTCCGGCGGTCTCCGGGTGCAGGAGTTGATCCATCACCTCACCCACCTGGCCGGCCAGGTTCTCCAGCTGGTAGGCCAGGCGACGCCGCAGTTTGCGCCCCTCCTCCGGCGCCAGCAGCATGCCCAGGGCAAAGCCTGCCGCCCCCCCGAGCAACACCCCCCAGGCACCTGCCCGCAAAACCCGGCTCCATCCTGTCTCTTTCATCGGCATTCGTCGTGGCGCGTTGGCGCCGTCTTCCCTTGGTCGATCGCGAACGGTTCGGGCCTTTAACCGGACGTGTGGAGCCCCTGTTTCATCGGTCGTGCCTAAATCCGCACGCGCCGCCGTTTCTGCAGGCCGCCGGCAGGGTCAAAGCAAAAAAGCCACCGCCGGAAGGCCGATCGTAGCTTTTCGCACGCGGGGCTCGAAGAGGCCGTGTTACACGGCCGGGAGACGCCTAGCGATTCTTTTTCTTGTGACGGTTCTTGCGAAGCCGTTTTTTGCGCTTGTGCGTTGCGATCTTATGACGTTTGCGTTTACGGCCACAGGGCATAACGAACTCCTCCAGTCGTCTGACTTCAGGAAAGTGCGAGCCTACGAAGATACCAAGCGTAGAGGCTGTCGTGCAACGTCTGGCACGGGTGGGGGTTTCTTGCTTTTCTTGAAGATCCGGTTGAGGCATGCCGGTTTGAAGCCCTCCGCCTGAACTCCGGCCGGGGACGGGGCGTTTTGCTGCCTGTGCCGGGATCGCTTTTCGATCCGGGACCGTCTTATCTTTCCGGTGCCCGGGATCGACGTACCAGATGAACCGTCGTAGTCGCTCATGCCTTGTTCGCCCTATTTGCTTCATGAGGAGAAGGGATTTCGTTTTCTTGACGAGGGCCCGGTCACGAAGGCGCCGCCCGTCGTCCTGTTGCACGGCATGCTGGGCGACCTGAGCAACTGGTCCGGCACGGTGGCGGCCCTGTCGGCCCGGCAATACCGGGTGCTGGCGCCGGTGCTGCCCGTTTACGAGCTGCCGCTGCCGCAGGCCAACGTGCGAGGGCTGGTGGCCTATCTCCACGACTTTCTCACGACGATCTGTGACGGTCCGGTGGTGCTGGCCGGCAACTCGCTGGGCGGGCACGTGGCGTTGCTCTACGTCCTCGAACACCCCGGCCGGGTCGTCGCGCTCGTGCTCTCCGGCGCCTCGGGTATCTACGAGGTTGAGATCGGCTCGTCCACGATGCGGCGCAGAGACCGGTCGTTCATTCGGGAACGGGCCGCACGCACCTTCTACAGCCCCGAGCACGTCACCGACGAGCTGGTGGAAGAGGTCTACGAGGTGGTCAATGATCGGGGGCGTGTCCTGCGGCTGATCCGCATGGCGCGCTCCGTTCAGGCCGAGACCGTCACGGATCGCCTGGGCGAGATCCAGGCGCCCACCCTGCTCGTCTGGGGGCGCAACGATACCATCACCCCACCGGAGGTGGCCGAAACCTTTGCCCACCTGCTGCCGGATGCCGAACTGCACTTCATCAACCGGTGCGGGCACGCCCCCATGATCGAACACCCGGCCGCCTTCAACGCGATCCTGCTCGACTTCATGCGCCGGAAGCTGGGGGTTCCCCTCCGGGTGGCCGTCTCCTCCTGAGGGGACCGTGCGGCCGGTGGGGCAAATCTTGATCCCCGCACGTTGGAACCCGCGGGCGGCCAAACCGAATGCCTTCTGCCGCGTTAGCATTTCGTCCGGCTTGAGTCGAATATCTTTCCCGCAGGTGCACGCCGAAATGCTTGCTTCGATGCTGCACACCGGCGCGATGCCGCTTCGCCGGTTGGCGAGGCGTTTGGTCCCGGTTGCGTTGCTGTTGCTGGTGGTCGGAGGAGCGGGTTGTTCGCCCTCCCTCTCCCCGCTTTACCGGGATTATGAGGTGGCCGGGGCGGGAGCGGCTACCGACCTGCGGGGGCGTATCGAGGTGGCCCTGCGCCAGGCCGGCTGGCACCTGGTGGAGGCCGATGCCCCCAACGTGGTCGCGACCGAGGCACGGACGATCACGAACTGGGGCCTCTACAAGGTGCAGGCGTCCCTGGAAGTGGCCCCGCTGGGAGAACGCCATGTCCGCGTCTTCATCCATCCCTACCGGAAATTTTTCACCGGCGGGCGGAGCAAGATCCCCTACCTGCGGGGGAGCCTCCGGCGGGCCATCCTGCCGGCCCTGACGCGGGCTTTTGAGGCGCAGGGGCTCCGGATGATCGGCTCGGCCGTCGAACGCGACGAGGAAGTGGGCGGTCGCTAGGCGATGGACCGTCGCCGGCCCCGGGCCGGGAAACCCGGTGGCCGGCCGGGCGGTATAAGTCCTGTCACGCCGCCGCAGGCGTGTACCGTTCTTTGCCAGACTGGGGATGACATGGATTCGACGGGCGGAGACGTGGAGCAGACTGCGTGCCGAGCTGCCTGGTATGCTCGTAAATCTCGCCAGGAAACGGTAAATGCGAACGATTACGCATACGCGATGGCGGCCTAATCAGGCCTGACCATCTGTCTCCGGCATGGCTCGTCCACCGGCCTGCCTGGAGGCATCGACCTCAGGTGGACTGGTCGTGAGGGCGCCGGCTGAGCCCGAGCGACGAGAACCAACCAGCCTCGGCCTGCATCTGGCCTCGCCGGCCGGCAGACGATGCAGGCGACACCGCAATAGGCCGGCTACGCACGTAGACGTCTGTGTCTGCGACCGTCCGGACCCGGGTTCGATTCCCGGCATCTCCACCATGTGACAGCCGCAAGTGCCTGTAGAAAAGGTGCTTGCGGCTGTTTTTGTTTTGCGGGGGGTAGTGCCGGGTTTTCCTCACGGCCGTGTGTTGTGCCGTTTGTCCGAAGCATCAGGGAGCCTTATCTCCCCTCAGGTCAGGATTGGTGGATCGCCGGCTGTTTCAGGCTGTCGGGTCCTGGTTCAGTGCCACCATCGAAGCCCGAAAACCAGTCCAACGGTTCGGGTATCCTCTCCTTCGGCCCGGGCCAGATCGCCCGTGCGGCCGAAGAGGCGGCTCCAGCTCACCCCCAGGTACGGGGCGAATTCCCGCGCGAGCTCGTACCGGAGCCGGAGGCTCAGTCCTACGCTGTTGAGGCCTTTTCCTACCCCCCAGGTTTCCACCTCCTGCACCGCAGCCACGGCATCCAGACGGGGTTGAAGGATCAAGCGCTGGGTGACGAACAGATCGTAGCTGCCGGTCAGGCCGGCGGATACGTCCCCGTCCTGGCTGATAAACAGGGCAGGTTCCAGCTCGAACCAGTAGGGCGCCAGCCCTTCGAGGCCTACCACCAGGTGTCCCCGCCGCCGGGTTTGTTCGCTGCTATAGGCCACGTCGAAGCGGGCGCCGGCCTGCAGCTCCCAGTAGGGGGCGATGAGGCGGCTGTAGAGGGCCTGAAACTCCATCTCGCCCCCGCGCTGCGAGGTCGAAAGGTCGCCGTCACTCTTGATCCAGAACCGGTCATATTCCTTCCCGATGGAGGCAAACATGTCCCAGGCCAGGGGGCTGCCTTCCAGGCCCGGCGCCGCTTCGAAGACATCGAAAAGGACGAAGCCATAGATGTTCTCATTTTCGAACCGGGGCCGGGGCAGGTTCTGAGCCTCCACGGGCCGGAAGGGCCCTGCGGCGAGGAGCAACACCCCGGTCAGGGCCAGCAGGCGTATCGTGTTCAACATAGCAGACAGGAGACGATGCGTGACGAAACGTGCGGGTGCGCTCACTGGCTAACCTCCGCCGTCGCGGGTTCAGTGACTTCCACAACGCGAAACATGCCCATATCCATGTGATAGAGGATGTGGCAGTGAAACACCCAGGGGCCGGTCTCATCGGGGACTACGAGTACCGAGAGCCGTTCGGCGGGCTTGACAATCAGGGTATGCTTGCGGGGCAGGTGCGGGAAGTGGCCGTTCTCCAGCATCATCCACATGCCGTGCAGGTGCATGGGATGCTCCATCATGGTGTCGTTGACG